>JAOTYV010000346.1 GCA_029861675.1 Alphaproteobacteria bacterium | reverse complement strand
GTCGATGGCGTTGCGCGGACCGTTTTGCAGGGTCACCGTGGCGACCCCGGCGTCGGCGTCCCGATCGATGGTCAGGGTCTCGTACGTCATATCGGCGCTCCTTCCGTATAAGGCGGGCGATCTGCGGCAGGCGGCATTTCGACTCTGTCTTTCAGAACCGCCCCACCCGGTGCTATCTTGCCGCCAACAAGAACACGCCACCAGGGATACCGGCTTGAAACTAGAAAATTCCTTCGACGTGCCGGTGGCGCCCGCGGAAGCTTGGCGCGTGCTCATCGACGTGGAACGCGTGGCGCCCTGCGTCCCCGGCGCGGCGCTGACCGAAGTCGTGGACGCGAACACCTATAAAGGGACGATCAAGGTCAAGCTCGGCCCGGTCAGCCTGGCCTTCGACGGCGAAGTGTCCTTCACCGAACGCGACGACGACGCCTTCACCGCCCGGCTCGCCGCCGCGGGGCGCGAGGGCCGCAACCGGGGCAGCGCCAACGCGGATGTGGATTTTGCGCTCGCCGCAAACGGCGACGGCACCAAGGTATCGATCGTCACCGATCTGCAACTCGCCGGCCCGATCGCCCAATATGGCCGCAGCCAAGGCGTGATCGCCAGCGTGTCGGCGGAGATGATCGACCGCTTCGCCGCGTGTCTGAAGGAGAACATCCTGGATGACAAATCGTCGGACGCCGCCGACGCCGAGACGGCAGCGGCTCCCGCGCCGGCCGAACCCGTCGCCGCTGCCTCCGGGATTTCCATTATGCTGGGCGCACTCAAACGATCGATTTGCCGATTCATGCGCCGGTTGACCGGAAAGGAATGATGCCATGAAGCCGCCACCGTTTTCCTATCACCGGCCGGAGTCGCTGCCGCAGACGCTCGACTTCCTGGCGACACTGGACGATCCCAAAATTCTCGCGGGCGGCCAATCGCTGATGCCGATGATGAATTTCCGCTATGTGATGCCGGCCAATATCATCGACATCAACCGCGTTGCGGAACTGTCGACGGTCGAGGAGACCGGCGGCGCGCTGCGCATCGGCGCGATGGCGCGGCAGCGCGACCTGGAGCTTTCCGATTTGGTGCAGCGCCGTTGCCCGTTGCTGCACGAGGCCCTGCTCAATGTCGGCCATGTGCAGACCCGCAACCGCGGCACCATCGGCGGCAGCCTGTCCCATCTCGATCCGGCGGCGGAAATGCCGGCGGTCCTGCACGCCCATGACGCGACCCTGCACGCAGCGAGCAAACGGGGAACGCGCGATATCGCAATGGCCGACTGGTCGCAGGGTTTCATGACGCCGAACCTGGAGCCGGACGAGATCCTCACCGCCATTACGATCCCCTGCTGGCCGGAGGGCCATGGCTACGGTTTCGTCGAATTCGCCCGGCGGCACGGCGATTTCGCGATGGCCGGGGCCGCGGTGCTCTTGACCCTCGATGCGGGCGGCAAGATCGACCGCGCCTCCGTCGCGTTGACCGGCGTCGACAACGGTCCGGTCCGGCTGCCCGAGACGGAAGCCGCGCTGTCCGGGCAAACGCCGTCGCCGGATTTGTTCGAGAGTGCCGCCGCGCACGCATCGTCGGTGCCCGGCATCGAAGACGTGCACGCAACGAAGGAATACCGGCGGAAACTCGCCGTCGTGATGACAAAACGCGCGCTGGGCCAGGCCCTGGACCGCGCGCAAGCGGGAGGAGCCTGATCATGGCCGAACGACTGGAGATCACGCTCACCGTCAATGGCGAATCGGTGACGCGCGAGGTGCCGGTGCGCCTGACGCTGGCCGATTTCCTGCGCCATGAGTTGGAGCTGACCGGCACTCATCTCGGCTGCGAGCACGGCGTCTGCGGCGCCTGCACCATCCTGCTCGACGGCAAGACCGCGCGGTCCTGCCTGCTGCTGGCGGTGCAGACCGACGGGATGTCGGTCGACACGGTCGAAGGCATGGCCGACAACGGCGCGCTGACCCCGCTGCAGCAGGCGTTCATCGACAATCACGGATTGCAATGCGGCTTTTGCACCCCCGGCATGCTGGCCACGCTGACCGAGCTACTCGACACGATCCCCGATCCGAGCGAGCAGGAAGTGCGGGAATGGCTGTCCGGCAATATCTGCCGTTGCACCGGCTATCAGGGCATCGTCGACGCGGCGCTGGACGCCGCCAAGGCGCTGCGCGGCGAAAGCCCGGCCGGCGCATGAGCTGGATCGGCAGCGCGGTTCCCCGGCTCGAGGACGCCACGCTCCTCACCGGCACGGGTAAATTCGTCGACGACATTCACTTGCCGAATGCCTTGCAGGCCGCGGTCGTCCGCAGCACCTTTGCGCATGCGCGGATTACCGGCATCGACGCGGCGGCCGCACTTGCGATGCCCGGCGTGTATGCGGTGTTCACCCATGCGGACCTGCCCGAGGCGCTGAAAACCGCGATGCCGCTGCTGGTGCCCAACCCGGCGATCCGTTATCCGGTGACCCAGCATGTGCTCGCCAGCGATGCGGTGCATTTCGTCGGCGAGGCGGTGGCGCTGGTGGTTGCCGACGACCGCTACATTGCCGAGGACGCGGCGGAACTGGTGTTCGTGGATTACGAGCCGCTGCCGGCGGCGGGCGACTTCCGGGAAGCGCTGAGACCCGGCGCGGCGGTGGCGCATGAAACGCGCGAGGACAATGTGGCCGCCGAATTTACCGTCGGCTATGGCGAGACCAAGGCGGCGTTTGCCGAGGCGGCGCATGTCTTCGGCGAAACCCTGTTCCAGCATCGCGGCGCCGGCCACGCCATGGAATGCCGCACCATGCTGGCGTCGTATGAGGCAGTCACCGACACGCTGACCATCTGGGCCAACACCCAGTCGCCGCACCAGCTGCGCGACGTCTATTGCCGCATGACCGGCCAGGCGGACAACCGGGTCCGGGTGATCGCGCCCGATACCGGCGGCGGCTTCGGCTCGAAGGTGCAGGCCTATCCCGAACACCTGGCGATCGCAGCGGCGGCGATCGCGTTGGGACGGCCGGTCAAATACATCGAGGACCGGCGTGAGCATTTCACCGCGACCCATCAGGAACGCGACCAGTTCTACGACGTGGAAATCGCGGTCGATGGCGACGGTCGCATCAAAGCAGTGCGCGGGTCGCTGATTCACGACTGCGGCGCCCATCTCGCCTGGGGCATCATCACGCCGTTTATTTCCGCGACCACCCTGCCCGGCCCCTATGTGGTGCCCGCCTACCAGATGAAGGTGACCGGCGTCTTTACGAATAAAGTGGCGACCACGCCGGTGCGCGGCGCCGGCCGGCCGCAGGCGGTGTTCGCGATGGAGCGGCTGCTCGACCGGGTGGCGCGCGAGCTGTCGCTCGACCCGGCGGAGGTGCGGCGGCGCAATTTCGTGCCCGCCGACGCCATGCCCTACAAGGTCGGCCTCACCTTCCGCGACGGCAGCCCGGTAATCTACGACAGCGGCGATTACCCGGCGTGCCAGGAAAAGGCGCTGACGCTGGCCGGATACGACGCATTCAAGGAGCGGCAGGCCGCCGCCCGCACGGAAGGCCGCCATATCGGCATCGGCACCGCCAGCTATGTGGAAGGCACCGGGCTTGGCCCGTTCGAGGGTGTGTCGGTGCAGATCATGCCGGCCGGAAACATCATCGCGCAGACCGGCGCGGCCGCCCAAGGCCAGGGCCACCAGACCATGTTCGCCCAGATCATCGCCGACCGGCTGGGCGTCGCGCCCGACGCGGTCACCGTGATCGGCGGCGAGACCACCGGCGTCGCCTACGGCATCGGCACCTTTGCCAGCCGGGTGACGGCGAATGCGGGACCCTCGGCGCACCTGGCGGCGGGCAACCTGCGCGATAAGATGATCAAGATCGCGGCCCATCTGCTGGAAGCGGCGGAGGACGATCTCGACCTCGCCGACGGGCGGGTCTTCGTCAAGGGCGTGCCCGAGATGGGCAAGAGTTTCGGCGAGATCGCCGTGTTCGCCAACGGCATGCCAGGCTTCTCGATGCCCGACGGCATCACCCCCGGGCTCGACGACACCAGCTATTTCACGCCGGAACGCTCGACCTACGCCAACGGCGCCCACGTCGCCGAGGTGGAGGTGGACATCGAGACCGGCCGGGTGTCGATCCTGCGCTACGTCACCGCGCATGACTGCGGCACCATCATCAACCCGATGATGGTCGAGGGCCAGGTCGCCGGCGGCGTCGTGCACGGCATCGGCAACGCGCTGTTCGAATGGATGCGCTACGACGAAGCCGCCCAGCCGGTGACGGTCAATTTCGGCGAATACCTGCTGCCGCTGGCGACCGAAACGCCGGCCATCGAGCAGACCCATATGGAAACACCGACGCCGCTCAACCCGCTCGGCGTCAAGGGCGCCGGCGAAGGCGGCACGATCCCCGCCGCCGCCGCCATCGTCT
The DNA here is from genome assembly GCA_029861675.1 of Alphaproteobacteria bacterium. The sequence goes on along the minus strand of JAOTYV010000346.1, from coordinate 203 downwards.
CGGCCATCGAAAACGCGCTGACGCCGCTCGACGTGAAGATCGCCCAGGTCCCGGTGACGCCGGAAGCCCTGCTCGACCTGATCGCCGACGCGGAAGCGGCGCGGTGAAAATTAATCGAAACAATCCAAAAACCGAAATCTGACGGGAGGCCCCCATGGCACAACCATTGATCATCGAGAAAAAGAACTCGTTCCTGAACGTTA
>JAOTYV010000345.1 GCA_029861675.1 Alphaproteobacteria bacterium | reverse complement strand
CACGCGTTCCTCAATCTGCGGGCTGGTGTGGAATCGCTTGATACGGTCCGCGATCACGCGCGCAATTCGGCCGGGTGTCAGTTCGCCGTTCGACGGCAGAATCATTTTACGTTTCTCGTCGAACTTGCCGATCACCAAGGGACGGACGTCGGCGCGCCAGTTATAAAGCTGTTCCTTGAGTTGATTTTCCATCAAGGCGCGTTTTTCCTCGACCACGAGAATCTCTTCGAGACCTTCCGCGAACTGGCGCACCCCGTTTCGTTCGAGCGGCCAGGTCATGCCGACCTTGTAGACCGACAGCCCGATCGCCTGCGCATACTCGTCGTCGATGCCGAGGTCCTCGAGGGCCTGGCGTACGTCGAGATAGGATTTGCCGCAGGTAACGATTCCGAATCTTCGTTTCTTGCCGTCGATGACCACCTTGTTGAGATTGTTGGCGCGGGCAAAGGCGAGGGCGGCGTATAGCTTGTGGTGATGCAGCCGCTCTTCCTGTTCCAGCCAGCCGTCGGGCCAACGGATGTTGAGCCCGCCCTCCGGCATTTCGAAATCGTCCGGCATCTTGATGTCGATGCGGTACGGATCGACATATACCGAGGCGGACGTGTCGACCGTTTCCGCCACCACCTTGAAGGCGGTCCAGCAGCCGGAGTACCGGGACATTGCCCAGCCGTATATGCCGAGGTCGAGGAATTCCTGCACGCCGGACGGGTTGAGCACGGGGATCATCGAATCAACAAAGGCGAATTCGGTCTGATGCGCCGTGGTGGATGATTTCGACGTGTGGTCGTCGCCCGCCAGGACAAGAACGCCGCCAAATTTCGAGGTGCCCGCGAGGTTGGCATGCCGAAGCGCGTCGCCCGACCGGTCGATGCCGGGTCCTTTCGCATAGGCCATACCGAAAACGCCCTCGTAGTTGGCGCCCGGGAACAGGCCGAGCTGTTGGGAACCCCACAATGCGGTGCATGCGAGGTCTTCGTTGACGCCGGGCTGGAATTGAATGTGGTGCTTCTCGATGAATTTCTTGGCCTGCCACAACTGCTGGTCCAAGCCGCCGAGTGGCGATCCCCGATATCCGGAAATGAAACATCCGGTGTTCAGGCCCGCCGCCTCGTCGCGACGGCGCTGCATCATCGGAAGACGAACCAACGCCTGCGTACCCGACAGGAAAACCCGGCCTTGTTCCAGCGTGTACTTGTCGTCGAGAGAGACGGCTGTCAGTGGCATTGCATCACTATAGCTGAATCGCAAAGTATAAACTAATGGCACGCCAGACGTTGTCAAAGCGTTACCGCTTCGATCGCGAACTTTGCAAGATTACTGCGCGCAGACCGGGTGATCGGCAGATAGTTGCCCGCGCGCCGGGCAAAATTTATCGAAATTGCCGGATTTTTTATGCGATCAATAGGGATCGGTGAATTTGCGGGTGAATTGGCGTCCCGCACGCGGTATATCAACGCGCGTTCCTCAAGTGCTGGATTTGTTGCATGGCCGTTCTCGTTACCGGAGCCGCGGGCTTCATCGGATTTCACGTTTCGCAGGCGTTGCTCGCCGAAGGCGAACGCGTCATCGGGATCGATAACCTCAACGATTACTACGAGGTCGCGTTGAAACACGCCCGACGCGACCAATTGTTGCGTCACAACGCCTTTTCATTTGAAGAAATCGACATTGCCGACCGTCCGGCGATGGAAGAGCTGGCCAAACAGCTCCCGGACGTGACCCGTATCGTCCATCTGGCGGCGCAAGCGGGAGTGCGCTATTCGCTGATCAACCCCTATGCCTATGTGCAGGCCAATATCCTGGGCCATCTGGTCATGCTCGAATTCTGCCGTCATTTGGACGGGCTGGAGCATTTCGTCTACGCCAGTTCGTCGTCGGTTTATGGCGGCAACGAGAAGGCGCCCTTCGCCGTGTCGGACCAGACGGATACGCCGGTTTCACTGTATGCCGCGACGAAAAAAGCCGACGAGGGCATGAGCCATTGCTACAGCCATCTCTACCGGATCCCGGCGACCGGATTGCGGTTCTTCACGGTATATGGGCCGTGGGGGCGCCCCGATATGGCCGCCTTCATCTTCACCAAGGCAATTCTCGAAGGCCGGCCGATCCAGCTCTTCAACAACGGCGATATGGAACGGGATTTCACCTATATCGACGATATCGTTGCCGGCGTTCTCTCCTGTCTCGCAAAACCGCCGGCGGATGACGGCGCCAAGGCGCCGCACCGGGTGTATAATATCGGCAACAACAAGCCCGAACATCTGACGCACTTCGTGTCGTTGATCGAACAGGCGCTCGGCAAGAAGGCGATTATCGAACATGCGCCGATGCAGCCGGGCGACGTTAAGGCGACATTCGCGGATATCGAGGATATGCGGCGTGATTTCGGCTTCGAGCCGCGCACACCGATCGAGACCGGCATCCCGCAATTCGTGGAATGGTATCGCGCCTATCACGGAACCGGGTGTTAAGGCGTGGATCGCGGCGGCGGCGGCCCTATCCGGCCGGTGTTTGATTGAACCCGTAGGGACACTGGCGGCAACATGGCATCGCATTCTTCCAAGACGGTCATCTATGCGGCGTTAGGGGCAAATGTCCTGATCGCCGCGACCAAATTCGGCGCCGCCGCCTTGACCGGCAGTTCGGCGATGCTCAGCGAGGCGGTTCATTCGGTGGTCGATAGCGGCAACCAGATGCTGCTGCTCATGGGCCTGAAACGCGCAAGCCGGCCGGCCGACGACAAACATCCATTCGGCTACGGCACCGAGCTGTATTTCTGGACCTTTGTTGTCGCGATCCTGATCTTCGGCGTGGGCGCCGGTGTCTCGATCTACGAAGGCATTTCGAAACTCCGCGAGCCGCATCCAATCACGGACAGTTACATCAACTACATCGTTTTGAGCGTAGCGATTCTGATCGAGGCGGGGCCATGTTGGATCGCCTTCAAGGCCTTCCGGGCGGAAAAGGGCGATCGGGGATATTTCGAGGCGATTCGTCTAAGCAAGGATCCGACCGTGTTCACGATCCTGTTCGAGGATAGCGCCGCGATGCTCGGCTTGATCGTCGCGATGCTTGGTATTTTTCTGGCGGAACATCTTGGAATTCCCGCATTCGATGGCGGCGCGTCGGTCGTTATCGGGCTGATCCTCGCTAGTACCGCGACGCTGCTGGCGTATGAGTGCAAGGGGCTGATTATCGGCGAATCGGCGAGTCCGGAAATCCGCGATGCGATACTGACGCTCGTGGCGGCGGATCATCGCGTAAAGCAGATGAACGAGCTGTTGACCATGCATTTCGGTCCGCAAGATGTGTTGCTGACACTCAGCCTGGATTTCGAGGACGGTTTGCCCAGCGAAGAAGTGGAAAAATCAATTTCCGAGCTGGAGCGGAACATCAAGCAGTCCATGCCGCAAATTCGCCGCATCTTCATCGAGGCGCAGAGCTGGTACGGACATAAGCTCGACCGCGCCATCGAGCACAGCGGCGGCCAGCCGGGGTAGGGGATGGCATAACCTAAGTGCCAGCGGTCAGTTCCGAACGATCCGCAAATGGTCGACGATATCCTTGATTTTTGGCGTCTTGCGGATCACCGCCAAGGCCCTGTTGTGTTCCCATTCCGATTTTGCCCGGCCGAATACGTAGACCACACCTTCGTTGGCGCGCCACGCCATATGCGGCATTCGCTTCCGGAAAACCGTGCGCAGGGCCTGGCCGATTCGCTTGTTGATGTCCAGGTCGTTCGAGATGGTGTCGATGTGACTGTTCTTGCGGACGCGGATTTCATTCACGACAGTCTCGACACCCAGCACGCTGCGCACCAGCGCCGCCGCTCTGATCTTGTCCTGCCGCGTCTTCACCCGCCCGGTCAGGAGGATATCGCCGGCGACGGCGTCAACGTCGATATCCGAGAAGAAAACCGCGCGGGCGTCGAGCATGCGGCCGGCGATCCGGCGCTTCAATTGCGCATCCTGGACGCGTTGCTCCGCCTGCCGGGCGGCTCGGCTGGTTGATTGGGCAAGGCTGTCCGCCCCGAAGGACACGATTACGGATAGCAACGCAATCCCGCCGGCCAGAACGCCGACACAAAGCTGCCGTCCGCCCCATCGGCGGCGATAGGCGAGGCGACGATCAGCGGCCATACAGCCCTTCCAACGCCGCGCCGTACCGTGCTGTGATGATATGGCGCCGCAATTTCATGGTTGGCGTCATCATCTCGTTTTCGATGGTGAAGGGTTCGGGCGCGATCACGATTTGGCGCACTCTTTCGATTACCGAGAGCTTTCCGTTCACCCGGTCGATGGCCTCGTGCAGCGCCTTCCGCAGATCGTCATTCGCCGCAAGGGTTGCGGGGTCGTCTTCGGCGTTTTGGCGGCTCGCCCAGTCGCTCAGGAATTCGGGGTCCGGCACCACCAGCGCGACGAGATGGGGCCGCCGGTCGCCGAAGACCATCGCCTGAGCGATTTCCGGTTCGGCGCTCAGGATGCCTTCGATTCGGGCCGGAGACAGGTTGTCGCCACCCGAATTTACGATGATGTCCTTCTTGCGGTCGGTAATCTGGATATAGCCGTCTTCATCGAAATTTCCGATATCGCCGGTGTGCAGCCATCCGTTTTGAATCGGAAATTTCGAT
>JAOTYV010000344.1 GCA_029861675.1 Alphaproteobacteria bacterium | reverse complement strand
GCTATCCGCCTGGAAGGGCCGGGACCGTCGGTCGAATACCGCTGCGCCGAACTGCGCGCCCAACTGTCGGAATTCGGCGATACCGAGGAACTGCACAGTCATAACAGCGCGAAATTATGGCGCGAGATCCGCGACGTGGCGCCCTTCGCCGGATCAGGGGATGCCCGCTGCGTCTGGCGTCTCTCGGTGCCGCCGACGGAAGGCCCGGCCGTCGCCGCGCGACTGGATGAGACAGTTGGCGGCGCGAGCTTTTTCGATTGGGGCGGCGGCATGATCTGGTTCGCGGTGGACGCACCGCGGGACGCGGCCCACGCGGCGGTCCGCGCTGCGCTCGGCGAGACGAGCGGGCACGCGACGCTGATCCGCGCGCCCGAACCGGTGAGGGCCGCGGTGCCGGTGTTTCACGCGCCGTCCGCCGGGCCGGCGGCGCTATCCCGCCGGGTGAAGGAGAATTTCGATCCGCACGGCGTCCTCAACCCCGGCCGCATGTCGCCGGATTACTGAGGAGCGCGGGCCATGCAAACGCATTTTTCGCTCGCGCAACTGGCCGATCCCGATCTTGCCGAGGCCAACGGAATTTTGCGGAATTGCGTCCATTGTGGCTTCTGCACCGCGACCTGCCCCACCTATGTGCTGCTCGGCGACGAGCTGGACAGCCCGCGCGGCCGGATCTACCTGATCAAGGACATGCTGGAACACGACAAGCCGGCGACGGCGCAGATGGTCAAGCATGTGGACCGCTGCCTGTCGTGTCTGTCCTGCATGACGACCTGCCCCTCCGGCGTGCATTACCAGCATCTGGTGGATCAGGCGCGGGTTCATATCGAAAAGACCTATCGGCGGCCGGCGGTGGATCGCTGGTTGCGCGCCGTGCTCGCCTGGGTCTTGCCGGTCCCCGGACGGTTCCGGCTGGCCCTGCTCGGCGCCTGGCTTGTCCGGCCCCTGGCGGGGCTGTTGCCGAGACGGTTGGGTGCGATGTTGTCGCTAACACCGAAATCGCTGCCTGCGCCGTCGCCGATGAACCGGCCGGGCGTCTATGCCGGCGCGGCGCCGCGCAAGGGGCGCGTCGCGCTCTTGTCCGGCTGCGCGCAAACCGTGCTGGCGCCGGAGATCAACGAGGCGACCATCCGTCTGCTCAATCGCCATGGCGTCGACGTTGTCGTCGCCGAGGGTGCGGGATGTTGCGGCGCGCTGAACCATCACATGGGACGGACGTCGGACTCGCATGCGCAGGCCGCCGCCAATATCGCCGCCTGGACGGCGGAGCTGGACGGCGAGGGGCTCGACGCGATCGTCATCAATGCAAGCGGGTGCGGTACCACGGTGAAGGACTACGGCTACATGTTCCGGACCGATCCGGTGCTGAAGGAGGCGGCGGATCGGGTTTCGGAACTCACCCGCGACATTTCGGAGTATTTGAGCGAGATCGGCATCGCGGCGCCGGCCGGGAGCAGCGGCCTGACGGTGGCGTATCACGCCGCGTGTTCGCTGCAGCACGGCCAGAAGGTGACCGCCGAGCCGAAATCCCTGTTGGAGCACGCGGGATATCGCGTCACGCAGCCGGCGGAGGCGCATCTTTGCTGCGGTTCGGCTGGAACCTACAACATATTGCAGCCGGAGCTCGCAACCAGGCTCCGCGACCGCAAGCTCGACCGGCTCGGGCGCACCGGCGCCGACGTCATCGCGACCGGCAATATCGGCTGTATGACGCAACTCGCCGGCGGCGCGGGCGTCCCCGTCGTCCATACGGTGGAACTGCTCGACTGGGCGACCGGCGGCCCGAAACCGCAGGCGCTGGCCGATCGGTAGGAATGCTCCCGAAGCAGGTTTACCGCTTGATCGACTTTAGGAACGCCATCCGCGCCTTCGCCGACGCCATCATGAAGCCGAGATCGGCGCCGCCGAGCAGGAATTGCGCACCCATGCCGACATACCGCGCCGACAGCTCCTCGTCGTAGACCCCGCCCATGCCGGCGTATTTGCCGTTGTTCTTGGCGGCGGAAATCGTCGCGTCATAGGCGGCGGTGACCTTGTCGTCGCCGAACTGGCCGGGGATGCCCATTTCCGCGCTCAGATCGTTGGTGCCGATCAGCAGCACGTCGATGCCGTCGATCGCCGCGATGGCGTCCGCGTTCTCGATGGCGGTCGGCGTTTCCAGCATGACCACGACGATCGTGTTGGCGTTCATCGTCGTCGCCATTTCCGCGGGGCTTCCGCCGCCATAAGCGAGCTGCGCCAGATTGCCGGTCATCGAGCGGTGGCCGATCGGCGGGAACTTGGCGTGATCGACCGCCGCCTGCGCCTGCTCCGGCGTATCCACATGCGGCACGATGACGCCCATCGCGCCGCCGTCCAGCACGCGGGCGGAATGGAAGTGCTGGTGCCCCGGCACCCGGATGATCGGCGTGATCAGCGTGTCGAGGGCGGCGATGCTGATTTGACAGGCACGGTCGACATCGAACGGCGTGTGCTCCATGTCGATGAACAGCCAGTCGAACCCGCAGGCCTTGGCGATCTTGGCGGCGTCGACCGTGCGCATGCTGCGCAGGCCGAAGCCGACGGCCAGTTCCCCCGCTTCGAGTTTCTGTTTGGCCATGTTGGGTGTCGCGCTCATGATGTGACCTCTCCTCTGCGTTATGCCGGGCATTCCGATTGCGGCGTTTGAATGAGCATACGGACGGGACTTCGAATGGCCAAGCGGGCGGAGACCAAGGAGCCGCATTGTCCGGGCCGTTCACTCGTCTGGTGATTTGCTTCCTTTTGATTGTCGGGATCGCCGTATCCGCTGGTATTCCTCCAGCGTCATTTCCGTGGCCGGCCCGCGGTTCCGTACCATGTCCCAAAAGAATAAGGTGAGATACGGCAAACAGCCGACATCCAGCAACAACGGGATCCAGGCATAGGCCAGCCGGCCGGTCCAGTCGCCTATGGGTGCTATGAGCAGGCCGATGAAGCCCATCAGGCCGCCGAAAACCGGCCCGATGGACTGTGCGTGCTCCGATTTGACGTATACCGACCAGGCCATGAAGCCGTTATAGCCGGCGATGAAGAGACATCCGCCGATGCAAATCGCGGCGATTATCCAGGCGGATAGGTCGGCCATGGCGCGGCTCCGGTGACGCTTTTTGCGGTGGCGCGCTCCGCCTAAGTTCCCCACACATCCTTCAGTACCCGCACCCAGTTCTCGCCCATCACCTTGCGGATGCGGGATTCGGGCCAGCCGCGTTTTTCCATGGTCGCGGTGAGGTTGGGGAAGTCGCCGATGGTGCGCAGTCCTTTCGGCATCTTGACCACGCCGCCGGGGCGTTTCGGCACCACGCGGCGGGCGCGGCTCTTGTCGAGCGACAGGTAGTCGAAGAAGGCGGCGTCCTGGTCCTGGGTGAAATCGGTGCCGATGCCGACCGTGTCCTCGCCGATCAGGTTGATGAAATAGTCCAGCGTGTCGACGCAGTCCTCGACCGTCGAATCGTTGCCCTGCGCCATGAAGGGCGGGTAGGTGGCGAAGCCGACGAAGCCGCCCTGGTCGGCGATAAAGCGGAGCTGCTCGTCGGTCTTGTTGCGCGGATGTTCGAGCAGCCCGGCCGGCGCGCAATGGGTGTAGGCGACCGGCATCTTGGAGTGGCGGATCGCCTGCTCGCTGGTCTTCGGGCCGACATGGGACAGGTCGACCAGGATGCCGACCGCGTTCATTTCCGCGACCGCCTCATGGCCGAAATCGGACAGGCCGCCGTCCGAACTTTCCCAGCAGCCACTGCCGACCAGGTTCTGCGTGTTGTAGGTCAGCTGCATGACGCCGACGCCGAGATCCTTGAAAAGCCGGAGGTAGTCGATGCGGTCCTCGATGCCCCAGGTGTTCTGCCAGCCGAGATAGATGCCGGTCTTGTTTTCCTTCTTGGCGCGGTGGATGTCCTCGGTGGTGAAGACCTGCAACAGGATGTCGTCGTTTTCGCGGAACCAGATTTTCCACTGGGCGACATTGTCGAGCGAGGCGCGAATGCCTTCCCAAACCGAACATGTGCAGTTGATCGCCGTCAGGCCGCCCTTCCGCATATCCTCGAACACCGCGCGGTTCCAGTTACAGATTTCAAGGCCGTCGATGATGATGGCGTCGTCGTGCAGCGTCGATTTCGGCATGGGGCATCCTTCTGGTCGTCGATTCATTGGCTTGGCTTGGTCATCAACCTTTACCAGCCGAGGGGCGAAAGCGATAGACTGGGAACAACCAAGGTTTGACCGGATCGACAAAAAGGAAAACGGCGATGAACGATACGATTGGCATGATCGGGCTCGGCAATGCGGGCTCTGCGCTCGCCAGCGCGCTCTCGGGCAAGCGGCCGCTTGTGGGCTTTGACGCGGATCCGAAGCGGCGTGATGCTGTGGGTAGGCTCGATCTGGAATGGCTCGGGTCGGAGGCTGCGGTCGCGGAGCGCGCCGGTACCGTCCTGCTGTCATTGCCGAGGCCCGAGATATCGCGCGATGTGGTGGCGAAAATCGCCGCGGTCGAGAACCGGCCGGCGAGCGTGGTGGAGACCAGCACGATCACGCCGAAGACCGCACAGGATCTGGCGGCCGCCTGCGCGGCGGCCGGCATCGGTTTCGTCGATGCGGCAATTGCCGGCGGTGTGCAGTCGATGGCGGAAGGCGA
>JAOTYV010000073.1 GCA_029861675.1 Alphaproteobacteria bacterium | reverse complement strand
ACATCTATCGCCGCGGCGGACGGTACAGCCAACCGCACTTCGTCTAAGCCGAGCCACCCGTAGACCCAACATAACAGCAGCCCGCCGAGCAGCACCCGGTAAATGACGAAGGGGGTGAAGGTCGCGCGCATCAGCCATTGCATCATTGCGGCGATGGAAATCAACGCTGTCCCGAACGCGAACAGCGCAGCCAGCGCGGCGTCGAAACCGAGCGCGACGTCGCCGCTTTTATACAGTCCCAGTCCGGCGATGGTTGCCGCGCCCATGATTGCCGGAATTGACATCAAGAGGGAAAAGCGCGCCGCTTCGCCGCGCTCCATGCCCATGAACCGGCAGGCGGTCATGGTAATGCCGGACCGGCTGGTGCCTGGCAAGAGCGCCAACACCTGCGCCACCCCAACGAAAAACGCGGTCGGCACGTTCAGATGTTCTATGCGGCGGAGCGTCATGCAAAGCCAATCCGCGACGCCGAGCAGGACGCCGAAGCCGAGCGTCGTCCAGCCGATCAACTCGACGCTACGAAAGGTCGAGCCGATATAGGGCTGGATAAAATACCCCGCGGCAACGATGGGAATTGTGGCGATCACGACGTGCATTGCCAGGCGAAAGCCCGGATCCCGGCGTCCGGTCACGATCCCGGCGGTGCCGGCAATCATTTTCCAGATGTCGCGCCAGAAATAGACCACGACCGCGAGCAGCGTGCCGACATGCACGGCGACATCGATAACCAATCCCTGGTCGGCCCAGCCGAGGACTCGGGACGTCAACACCAGGTGACCTGATGAGCTGATAGGCAGAAATTCAGTGATGCCTTGGACGACGGCCAGGGTAACGAGCTGGACGATTTCCACGAATTTTTCCTACATCCCCCTTATGCGGCCGGCGACCCAACCTCATTCCCGGCGGCAGACTAGCATCCTCCGTTCCGCATTGCAGCCGCTTTGGTAGTTCCGATGTGAGACTAAATGGAAATATTCCGCGCACCGCCAACCGATGCCGCGCGCGCTGAATCCTGAAGGCGTTAATTTTAGGACAATTATATTGACCTATTGTCGGAAAACCGCTAGATTTCCGGTGTAAATTGTTGTAATCAAGGATGGAACTTTGTCGGGCAACGGTACTGTTTTCAGCGTCCGGCGACGGCCATGGGGTGGGAGCAGCGGGTTTATTCAGACCCGCCTACTTGGCGACTTCGATTTGCGAGCCAAGGCGCGTCGGTGGCGGGCGCTGTGACATCCGATTGTCGATGACATCGGTCTAAGTGTTCCAAAAGAAAGAATAATGGGGATAACCGGATTGCAAGGGGGCATGTAAGGTATGCCGACTCAAATGCTGCGTTTCGTCGATACTGTCCGGCAGATGCCGGAAAAGCGGAATGTAGAGCTCCGTCGAAGTGATTTCGACGAAATCTTCAAGCGGTTTCAGCCGGACAGTGCGGCGTTGCAGGCGGCGCGCTGCTCGCAATGCGGTGTCCCGTTCTGCCAACAGCATTGCCCGCTGCACAACAACATCCCGGATTGGCTGCTGCTGACCGCCGAAGGCCGGCTCGAGGAGGCCTATGAAGTCGCGTCGGCGACCAATACGTTTCCCGAGGTTTGCGGGCGCATCTGTCCGCAGGATCGTTTGTGCGAAGGAAATTGCGTCATCGAAAAAGCCGGTCATGGCACGGTCACGATCGGCACCGTCGAAAATTACGTGACGGAAGTGGCATGGGAAAACGGCTGGATACGCCCGGCCGCCCCGGTGCGGGAAAGGCCCGAATCGATCGGCATCATCGGGGCGGGACCGGCCGGCCTCGCCGCCGCGGACCGGCTGCGCCGCCTCGGGTACCGGGTGGTCATTTATGACCGGCACGACCGGGTCGGCGGATTGCTGATGTACGGCATTCCCAATTTCAAGCTCGAAAAAGATATAGTCGAACGCCGGGCCACATGGCTGGCGGATGGCGGGGTGGAATTCGATCTCAATTTCGAAGTGGGCCGCGACGCCAGCCTGCTCGAGCTGCGGGACCGGCACGACGCGGTGCTGATCGCCACCGGTGTATACAAGTCCCGCGACATCGCGGCACCCGGCGTCGGCCTCGGCAATATCGTGCAGGCGATTGATTATCTCATGGCGAGCAACCGCAAGGGGCTGGGGGACCCGGTTCCGGATTTCGACAGCGGCGCGCTGGACGCGTCCGACCGCAACGTCGTGGTGATCGGCGGCGGCGACACCGCGATGGATTGCGTGCGGACGGCGGTGCGCCAGGGCGCGCGTTCGGTCAAATGCCTGTATCGCCGAAACCGGGACAACATGCCGGGTTCCGCACGCGAGGTGGAGCACGCCGAGGAGGAAGGCGTCGAGTTTGTCTGGCTGTCGGCGCCGGAAGCGTTCCTCGGCGACGAAACGGTAGCCGGTGTCCGGGCGCAGGTCATGCGGCTCGGCCTGCCCGATGCGAGCGGCCGCCAATCGCCGCAGCCGATCGAGGGTCAGAGCCAAGTTCATGATGCGGATCTGGTGATCACGGCGCTCGGCTTCGACCCGGAGGACCTGCCGTCGCTGTTCGGCGACCCGGCGCTACCGGTGACCGGATGGGGGACGGTGAAAATCGACTGGAATACCATGATGACGGCGGCCGCCGGCGTATTCGCCGCCGGCGATATTGTCCGCGGCGCTTCGCTCGTGGTTTGGGCGATTCGTGACGGCCGCGATGCCGCCGACGGGATCCATCGACATATCGAGAGCCGGCGCGGCGAGTCGCTGCCGCTCGCGTCCTAAGGTGCGGCTATGAATGCATTTGTCGATCGATGGCGGCGCAACGCGGAATTTCTCCGTCAAAACCATGCCTATGACCCGTCACAGGAGCACGATGCCTGCGGCGTCGGGATGATCGTGTCGATCAACGGCGATGCGCGCCGCGATGTCGTGCTGAAGGGTATCGAGGCGCTCAAATCCCTGTGGCATCGGGGCGCGGTCGACGCCGATGGCAAAACCGGCGACGGCGCGGGGTTGCACGTGCAGATCCCGCAGGATTTCTTCAAGGAACATATTCGCCGGACCGGCCACACGCCGGGCACCGGCCGGCTTGCCGTCGGCATGATATTTCTGCCGCGCACCGATTTATCGGCGCAGGAGCGCTGCCGCCAAATCGTCGAAACGGAGATCCTGCGCTTCGGCCATCAGATTTACGGCTGGCGCCAGGTTCCGGTGAATGTCGACGTGATCGGCGAAAAAGCGAATGCCACCCGGCCGGAAATCGAACAGGTCATGGTCGCGAATGCCCGCGACGTCTCCGATAGCCAGTTTCAGGTCGATCTCTATATCATTCGCCGGCGAATCGAAAAGGCGATGGCGGCGGAAAGTATCGCCGATTTCTACATCTGTTCGCTGAGTTGCCGGTCGGTGATCTACAAGGGGTTGTTCCTGGCCGAGCAGTTGACCGCGTTTTATCCGGATCTGCTAGACGAATTGTTCGTCTCCAATTTCGCGATCTACCATCAGCGCTATTCGACCAATACCTTCCCGACCTGGCGGTTGGCGCAGCCCTTCCGCGTGCTCGCCCACAATGGCGAGATCAACACGCTAGTCGGCAACGTGAATTGGATGCGTAGCCACGAGACGCCGATGGCGAACCGCCGGTTCGGCGATCACATCGAGGACATAAAGCCGGTGATCCAACCGGGCGATTCAGATTCGGCCGCGCTCGACGCGGTGTTCGAGTTGTTGGTGCGCACCGATCGTGAGTTGCCGGAAGTAAAATCCCTTTTGATCCCCGAGACCTGGGAAAAATCCGACACGATTCCGCAGGCGCATCGGCAATTCTATGCCTATGGCAACTCGGTGATGGAACCGTGGGATGGCCCGGCGGCAATTTGCGCCTATGGCGGCCGTTGGGTGCTCGCCGGAATGGATCGCAACGGCTTGCGCCCGCTGCGCTATGTGGTCACCGACGACGATTTGCTGATTGTCGGCTCGGAAGCCGGCATGGTCCGCGTCGATGAAACCGCGGTGGTCAAGAAGGGCCGGATCGGCCCCGGCCAGATGATCGGCGTGCAACTCGCCGAGGGCAAGTTGTACACCGACCGGCGGGTCAAGGATAAGGTCGCCGCGCTTCGGCCGTTCGGCGAGTGGCTCAAGAAACGCACCAAGCTCGAGAACCTGCACGGCGGCGGCGCGGCCGAAACCGTTACGCTGACGCGCGAGGAACTGCGCCGATGCCAGGTTGCGGTCGGCTGGACGATGGAAGATCTGGAAATGATTCTCCATCCGATGGTCGAAGATGCGAAAGAGGCGATCGGCTCGATGGGTGACGACTCGCCGATTGCCGTGCTGTCCGACAAATACCGGGGCCTGCATCATTTCTTCCGGCAAAATTTCAGCCAGGTGACCAATCCGCCGATCGACAGCCTGCGCGAACGGCGGGTAATGAGCCTGACGACGCGGCTCGGCAATCTCGGCAACATCCTCGACGAAGACGAAAGCCAACTGGATTTCCTGCAACTCGATTCGCCGATACTTTTGAATGGCGAGTTCGACTCGCTGGTCGATCACCTGGGCGAATCGGTCGTGGAGATCGACTGCATATTTCCGGTCGATGCGGGGCCGCAAGCGCTGGCCGAGGCGGTCTATCGCATTCAGGCGGAAGCCGAGGATGCGATCCGGGGCGGCCATACGCACATCGTTCTGTCCGACGTGAACGTCAACGCGGCGTTTGCGGCGATTCCGATGATTCTTGCCGTTGGCGCCGTGCATACGCACCTGATCCGGACTCAATTGCGGACCTTTACCTCGATCAATGTTCGCTGCGCGGAATGCATGGATGTGCACTACGCCGCGGTGTTGGTCGGCGTCGGCGCCACAACGGTCAATCCGTGGCTGGCGCAGGAATCGATCGCCGACCGGCGGCGGCGCGGGCTGTTCGATGAGATGCCGCTCGACGAGACGGCGCGGCGCTTTAAGAATGCGCTCAACGAGGGCCTGCTCAAGATCATGTCGAAGATGGGCATCGCCATCATCAGTTCCTATCGTGGCGGCTATAATTTCGAAGCGGTGGGATTGTCCCGATCGCTGGTCGCCGAATTCTTTCCCGGCCTGGCCAGCCGCATTTCCGGCATCGGCCTGACCGGCATCCAGAAGAAGGTGCTGGAAATTCATGGCCGCGCCTATGCGGAAGATTTCGTCGCGTTGCCGATGGGCGGCTTCTATCGCTACCGTCGCGGCGGGGAATTGCATTTCTGGGACGGCAATCTGATTCACCAATTGCAGGCCGCCGTTGAATCGGATTCGTTCGGGCAATATCTGAAATTCAGCAACGGCGTGTCGAATCTGCCGCCGATCAATTTGCGCGATCTGCTCGACTTCGATCCGAAATTCGATCCGGTCAGCGTCGACGAGGTGGAGTCGATCACCGAAATTCGCAAGATGCTCGTGGCGCCGGGCATCTCGCTTGGCGCCCTGTCGCCGGAAGCGCATGAGACGCTGTCGATCGCGATGAACCGGATCGGCGCAAAATCCGATTCCGGCGAAGGCGGCGAAGATCCCGCGCGCTACAAGGCGAAACGAAACGGCGATAACGCGTCGAGCGCGATCAAGCAGATCGCGTCCGGGCGCTTCGGCGTCACCACCGAGTATCTCAACAATTGCCGCGAAATCGAGATCAAGATTGCGCAAGGCGCAAAACCCGGCGAGGGAGGACAGCTTCCCGGATTGAAGGTCAGCGAACTGATCGCGCGGCTGCGCCACTCCATGCCCGGCGTAACGCTCATCTCGCCGCCGCCGCATCATGACATCTATTCGATCGAGGATCTGGCCCAACTGATCTACGACTTGAAGCAGGTCAATCCCGACGCGTCCGTGTGCGTCAAGCTGGTCGCGCGGACCGGTATCGGCACGATCGCCGCCGGCGTGGCCAAGGCCAATGCCGACGTTATCCTGATTTCGGGGCATTCCGGCGGTACCGGCGCGTCACCGCAATCCTCGATCAAATATGCAGGCACGCCGTGGGAGATGGGGCTTTCGGAAGTGCATCAGGTGCTGACCCTCAATGGGTTGCGCCATCGGGTGAAGCTGCGTACCGACGGCGGGATCAAGACCGGCCGTGACGTGGTCATGGCGGCCATGCTGGGCGCCGAAGAATTCGGTATCGGCACCGCATCGCTGGTCGCGATGGGCTGCATTCTGGTGCGGCAGTGTCATTCCAACACCTGCCCGGTCGGTATCTGCTCGCAGAATCCGGCGCTGCGCGAGAAATTTACCGGGACACCGGAAAAAGTCGTGAACCTGTTCAGCTTTATTGCCGAGGAAGTGCGCGAAATTCTGGCGTCGCTCGGCATGCGTTCGCTGAAGGACGTGATCGGCCGGAGCGATCTGCTGTTTCAGGTAAGCCGCGGGGCGGAGCATCTCGACGACCTCGATCTCAATCCGCTGCTTGCCCGGGCGGATGCAGGCGACAAGCCGCGGTACTGCACCATCGAGGGGCGCAATGAAGTGCCCGATACGCTGGACGCCCAAATGGTCAAGGATGCGGCGGCGCTGTTCACCGACGGCGAGAAGATGCAACTGCAATACAATGTGCAAAACACCCAGCGGGCGATCGGCGCGCGCCTGTCGTCGCACATAACCCGTCAGTTCGGCATGTTCGGTCTGCGGCCGGGCCATATCACCGTGCGGCTGCGCGGATCGGCCGGGCAATCGCTCGGTGCCTTCGCCGTGCAGGGGTTGAAGGTCGAAGTCTTCGGCGAGGCGAACGACTACGTGGGCAAGGGTCTTTCCGGCGGCACGATCGTCGTGCGGCCTTTGTCGTCGTCACCGCTCGCATCGAACCACAACACGATCATCGGCAATACGGTGCTGTACGGTGCGACCGCGGGCAGGTTGTTCACCGCGGGACAGGCCGGTGAGCGATTCGCCGTACGCAATTCGGGCGCGGTCGCGGTGGTGGAAGGGTGTGGATCGAACGGGTGCGAATACATGACCGGCGGCACGGTGGTGGTTCTCGGCCCGGTGGGCGACAACTTCGCGGCGGGCATGACCGGCGGAATGGCCTTCGTCTACGACGTGGACGATGCGTTCCAATATCGGATCAATTCGGAAACGGTCCATTGTCAGCGCATCGAGACCGATCATTGGGAAGAGATCTGCCGCGGCCTTATCGCGGAGCATTATGAAGAATCGCAGTCGAGCTGGGCCGAGAGCATTCTGGCCGATTGGGTCGTCGAAAAGGACCGGTTTTGGCAGATCGTGCCGTTCGAGACAATCGACCGGCTTGAGCAACCGCTTACCGGCGCGCAGGCGGTGAGCCTGGACGGCGTCGCGGATTAGTCCGGCGAAGGGCTGCCCGCATTCTTGCATCGCAAGACGGTTTCGTGTCCGCCGGTGCAGGATTATAGTCCCTTCATGCACAGGCTCTACCATCTCTGGCTCTCGCCGTTCTGCCGCAAGGTACGCGTGGCGATGGCGGAGAAGAAGCTCGATCTGGAACCCCGGATAGAAAAGATTTGGGACCGTCGCGAAGCTTTCCTGGCGCTCAACCCGATGGGGAAGGTGCCGGTACTGGAAACCGCCGACGGGCCGGTGCTCTGCGATTCCTCGGTCATCACCGAATACATCGAAGAGGTTTACCCGGAGCCGCCGCTGCTCGGGCGTGATCCGACCGGCCGCGCGGAGACCCGCCGTCTGATCATCTGGTTCGACGAGAAGTTCAATGCCGAGGTCACCCAGCATCTGGTGTACGAGAAGATCATGAAACGCCTATTGTCACTCGGCGAACCGAACTCGGCAGCGATCCGCGCCGGGCACAGCAATATCCACATCCATCTCGACTACATCGGCTGGCTGATCGACAGCCGGAAATGGCTGGCGGGTGAAGAGTTTTCCCTCGCCGATATCGCCGCCGCCGCGCATATTTCGTGTATCGACTACCTCGGCGACGTGCCGTGGGACGATCACCCGCGCGCCAAGGATTGGTATGCCCGGATCAAGTCGCGGCCGAGTTTCCGCGATATTTTGGGCGATCATATTCCCGGGTATCCGCCGCCGCGGCACTACGCGGATCTCGATTTTTAGCGGATCTATCTGCCGCCGGTGTCCCGCCGCATGCCGGCGCGTTTCAGGTTGCGCCGTGCGATCGCGGCTGCCGGCGTGTCGGCGTGACGCTTGACCAGCCGCAGCCAATCCCGGGCCGCGCCGGCGCGGTCGCCGGCGAGCTGCCGCAGGATGCCGCGTTCCAGCAGGGCGTCGGGGTCGTCCGGCGCGAGTGCGAGCGCCCGCTCGATGTCCGCCGTTGCGGCCACCCGGCGCCCCGACAGCCGATAGGCGCTGGCCCGGAGCGTCAGGGCATCGACCAACGCCGGGTCGGCGATCAGCGCGGCGCTGAGGTCGAGGATAGCATCCTGATAGCGTTGCGCCGCGGCCAACGCGATGGCCCGGTCGATCCGCAGCTCCGGGTCCCGCGGGGCGAGATCGACCGCGGCGCTTATGACCGCGTGCGCTTTGGCCGGTTTGCGTGCCTCGAGCCACGCCTGACCGGCTTGCGACAACAGTTGCACGCGCACGGAGACCGGCGATTCCACCGGCAGGCTCCAGGCGAGTTCTTCGAGCCGCGCCGCCGCGGCGCTGAAATTGCCCAGGCCGAGCAACGCCACCGCCGCGCAATGACGCGCCCCGCCGGCGCCGCCATGTTCCTGCCAAGCGCGCGCGCGTTCCAAGCCGTCCGCGGGCTTTGCGCGGGCCAGGCGCATGCAGTCCTGATAGCGCGCGCCGGCGTTGGGAAGGCCCGCCGGCGCCTCCGCGTGCGCCGGCGTGGCGGCCGGAGAGAGGCAGATCAGGAGGACCGCCAGCACGGACCGGAACTTGTCTTGTGTCACCGCGACTCCTACAGTCTGCGCTCTTGATGGCCGCGCCGCGACGGCCGGTTCCGGTGTACCGGCCATGACGGATCGGCCGTCCAACCGAGGTACAGTAGCGCAACATGGCCCCTCCCCGCCTCTTTTGTTTCGGCCTCGGCTATTCGGCCCGGGCGCTTGCCAAGGACGTCATGGAACAGGGTTGGCGGGTGGCGGGAAGCTGCCGGTCGGCCGAGAAGCAGGTGGAATTGCGCGATGCCGGTATCGAGGCATATCTATTCGACCGGGAGCGGCCGCTCGAGGACGCGGCGGCGGCGCTTGGCGGTGCCACGCACCTGCTGTCTTCGGTGCCGCCCGATGCGCCCGGCGATCCGGTTCTCGATCGCCATGCCGCCGATATCGCCGCGCTGACGACCCTGGAATGGGCCGGCTACCTGTCGACGACGGGCGTCTATGGCGACCGGGCCGGCGGCTCGGTCGATGAATTTTCCGAACTTCAGCCGACTGGCGAACGCGGCCGCCGGCGGGTAGCGGCGGAGCGGGACTGGCTCGACATGGCCGCACAACACGGTGTCCCGGTCCATGTCTTCCGGCTGGCCGGCATCTATGGGCCTGGCCGCAATGCGCTGGAAACCGTACAGGCCGGGCGGGCGCGGCGCATCATCAAGCCGGGCCAGCTTTTCAGCCGTATTCACGTGGACGATATCGTCGCGGTCCTGCGCGCGTCGATGGCGCGGGCCAATCCGGGCGCGGTCTATAACGTGTGCGACGACGAGGCGGCGCCGCCGCAGGATGTCATTGCCTTTGCCTGCGATTTGCTTGGGATCGCGCCGCCGCCGGAGCTACCGTTCGAGGATGCCGATCTATCGGCCATGGCGCGTAGTTTCTATCGCGACAACAAGCGGGTTTCCAATCGCCGGATCCAACAGGAACTTGGCGTGCGGCTCGCCTGGCCGGACTATCGCGCGGGTCTGCGGGGATTGATGGCGGATCAGGCCGTGTCCAATTGACCGGCGATGGTTTCGACCGCCTGCAGCAGCCGCGCGATATCGGCATCGCCGGATAGCCGGTGATCGCCGTCCTTGATCAACGACACTTCGACGCGGTCGCTCCGCAGCGCTTCGGCGATTTCGAGGGAGAGCCGCCACGGCACCGCGTCGTCGCGCTGGCCGTGCAGCAGCCGGACCGGTCCATCGAAGGGAATCGGTCCCGGCAGCAGTAGATGGTCGTCGCCTTCTTCGATCAGGCGAAGCGTGATCGGATAGCCGGCCGGGTCATACTCCGATGGCCGGATCCAGACGCCGTCCCGGCGCAGCCGCGCTTTCACCGCGTCGTCGGCGCGCTGCCAAAGCCGCCGGGTCATGTCGATCGCCGGCGCGATGCCGATGAAGCCGCGTACCCGCTCGGGCCTGGCGATCGCCGCGAGCAATCCGATCCACCCGCCGAGCGACGAGCCGACCACGATCTGCGGTCCTGTCGTTACCGAATCGAGCACCGCCAGCGTATCGGCCAGCCACTCGCCGATCGTCCCGTCGAGGAAATCGCCGGATGACTGGCCATGGCCCTGATAGTCGAAGCGGGTCATCTGCCGGCCCTGCGCCCTGCAATGCCGCGCGAGCGCGAGCGCCTTATTGCCCGACATGTCGGACTTGAAGCCGGTGCAGAACACCACGCCGGGCGTAATTCCCGGGGTGTGAAAATGGGCAATCCGGATGGTTCCGTTGCGTTCGAGTGTTGCCGGTTGCCGCGTCAAGCGATATGTCCTCAGTCGGGCAAGGATTAGGGCAAGGCCGAATGGCGGATACTGTCGAAACTACCATGCCACCCCAGGCACCCGCCAGCGGCGAGGCGGCGCCGGTCATCCTGCAGGTTTTGCCGGAACTGGTGACCGGCGGCGTCGAGCGGGGGACGGTGGACATTGCCGGCGCCATCGTGCAGGCGGGCGGCCGGTCGCTGGTCGCATCCGAGGGCGGCCGCATGGCCGGCGAGCTGCAGCGGGTCGGCGCCGAACACATCACGCTGCCGCTGGCGACGAAAAGCCCGTTCGCAATTCGGCGCAATGCGCGTCGCTTGGCCGAGGTCATCCGCGCCAACGGCGTCGACATCGTCCATGCGCGAAGCCGCGCACCGGCATGGTCCGCGCTGTTTGCCAGCCGGCGCACGGGCGCACATTTCGTGACCACCTTCCACGGCACCTACAACCTCGGCCCTCCCTTCAAGAAGCTCTACAACTCCGTGATGACCCGGGGCGAGCGGGTCATCGCAATTTCGCAATTCATCGCCGACCATATGGTCAAGACCTATAAGACCGATCCGGCGAAGATCCGCGTTATCTACCGTGGCGTCGATATGGATATTTTCGATCCGCAGAAAGTGCCTGCCGTGCGGGTAATTCAGCTCGCCAATCAATGGCGGCTGCCCGACGGCATCCCGGTGGTCCTGCTGCCGGCCCGGCTGACCCGCTGGAAGGGCCAGACTCTGCTGATCGAGGCATTGGCTCGCCTCCGCGACGGCAACATACGGTGCCTCTTGGTCGGCGACGACCAGGGACGCACCAAGTACCGCCGCGCGCTGGAGCGGCTGGTGCACCGGCGAAACCTGGACAGCGTGGTTCATATCGTGGGCGAATGTTCCGACATGCCGGCGGCCTATAAGCTGGCCGACGTGGTGGTGTCCGCTTCCACCGATCCGGAAGCGTTCGGCCGCGTCATGGTCGAGGCGCAGGCGATGGGCAAGCCGGTGATCGGCGCGGCGCATGGGGCGAGTTCGGAACTGATCCTGCCCGACCGGACCGGCTGGCTGTTCGAGCCGGGCAACGTGGAACAGCTTGCGGGCGCGCTTTCCAGCGCCCTGTCGCTCGACACGGGAGCGCGGGAGCAATTGTCCAATGCGGCAATCGCGAATGTCCAGGCGCGGTTTTCGAAGACCCGGATGTGCCACGATACCCTCAACCTGTACCGGGAGATCCTGGCCCCGGGGGCAGCGGCATCGGCGTGACGGCCGGTCCGCAAGATACCGGGCGAGAGACGATTCCGATGAACGGCGCGCCCGCGCGAATTCTGATAATCAAGCTGGGTGCGTTGGGCGATTTCGTGCAGGCCCTCGGCCCGATACAGGCGATCCGGCGTCACCATCCCGCGGCGCGGATCACGCTGCTGACGACGGCGCCGTTTTCGTCGCTGGCGGCGGCGTGCCCCTGGATCGATGAGGTTTGTCTCGATGAACGGTTGCCGTGGTGGCGCGTTGCGCGGTGGCGGCAATTCCGCCGCTGGATGCGGCAGGCGGCTTTCGCACGGGTCTATGATTTGCAGACCTCGGACCGCAGCGGCTGGTATTTCCGGCTGCTGGGCCGTCCGCATCCGGAGTGGTCGGGCATTGTCCCCGGATGTTCGCATCCCCATGCCAATCCGGAACGGGATTTCATGCATACGGTCGACCGGCAGGCGGAACAGCTCGCCATGGCCGGCATCCCCGCGGTACCGCCGCCCGACCTTGCCTGGCTGGATGCGGCACTGCCGGCCGCGGGGCTGACGGAACCGTTCGTGCTGATGGTGCCGGGCGGGGCGGCGCACCGGCCGGCGAAGCGATGGCCGGCGGCGATGTTTGCGGAACTGGCCGACCGGCTGTTGGAGCTGGACTATCAGCCGGTTCTGGCCGGCGCGGGGGCGGACCGGGCGGCGATTGCCGAAATCTCCGCGGCCTGTCCGGGCGCGCTCGACCTGACCGGCCGGACATCGCTGTTGCAGCTCGGCGGATTGGCGCGGCGTGCGGTCGCCGCGGTCGGTAACGATACCGGGCCGATGCACCTCGCCGCGGCGGTCGGCTGCCGCGCTGTGGTGCTGTTTTCCGACGCTTCCGATCCGGCGCTGTGCGCGCCGCGCGGCGGCGATGTGGCGGTGTTGCGGCAGGTGCCGCTGAGCGGGCTTGCGGTCGCCGAGGTTGAAGCTGCCTTGCGCTTGGGTTAAAGGGTGAAGCGGTTGGCGTCGGCGGAGGGCTGAAAGTCGGACTGGATCATGGCGGAAACCGGAAAAAACGATGCGCAGGGCGGACCGGTGGCGATCACCTTGCCGGACGGCAGCGTGCGCCGTTTCGATCACCCGGTAACGGGCGCGGAAGTCGCGGCCGATATCGGCCCCGGGCTGGCCAAGGCCGCGGTGATGATCCGGGTAAACGGCGCGGACCGGGATTTGAACCGCGCGATCACGGCGGATGCCGAGGTGGAGATCGTGACGCGGGATAGCGAGGGCGCGCTCGAGCTGTTGCGCCACGACTGCGCGCATGTGTTGGCCGAGGCGGTGCAGGAATTGTACCCGGGCACGCAGATCACCTTCGGTCCGTCGATCGAGGACGGGTTTTATTACGACTTCCACCGTGACGAGCCGTTCACGCCGGATGATTTCGAAAAGATCGAGGCGCGGATGCGCGACATCGTCGGCCGCGACGAGGCGATCACCCGGGAAATCTGGGACCGCGCGGCGGCGGTCGCGCATTTCCGCGACGCGGGCGAAAGCTTCAAGGCGGAACATATCGAGACGTTGTCGGAAGACGCGGATATCTCCATCTACCGGCAGGGCGACTGGCTCGACCTGTGCACCGGGCCGCATTTACCGTCGACCGGCAAGCTCGGCACGTCCTTCAAGCTGATGAAGCTGGCGGGCGCCTATTGGCGGGGCGATCCGAACAATCCGCAACTGCAGCGCATTTACGGTACGTGCTGGCGTACCGACAAGGAGCTGAAGGCCTATCTGCATCGGCTGGAGGAAGCCGAAAAACGCGATCATCGCCGGCTCGGACGCGAGATGGATTTGTTCCATATCCAGGAAGAGGCGGCGGGCAGCATCTTTTGGCATCCCAAGGGCTGGACCCTGTATCGGATCGCCGAGGATTACATGCGCCGCCGGCTCGACGATGCGGGTTATGTCGAGGTCAAGACGCCGCAAATGGTCGACCGCATTTTGTGGGAGCAATCCGGGCACTGGGAAAAATTCCGCGAACACATGTTCACGGCGGAAGACGAAGGCAACAAGACGCTCGCGCTGAAACCGATGAACTGCCCCTGTCACGTGCAGATCTTCCGGCAGGGCTTGAAGAGCTATCGCGACCTGCCCATCCGCATGGCCGAATTCGGCTCCTGCCACCGTAACGAGCCTTCCGGCGCCTTGCACGGGCTGATGCGGGTGCGCGCCTTCACTCAGGACGATGCGCATATTTTCTGCACGGAAGATCAGATCGTCGATGAAACCGAGAAATTCTGCGGCCTGCTGACGTCGATTTATCGGGATTTCGGGTTCGAGGATGTTTTGGTGAAGTTTTCCGACCGCCCGGAGGTCAGGGCGGGGTCGGACGAGACCTGGACCCGGGCGGAAACATCGCTGAAGGAAGCGACCGAGGCGGCCGGGCTCGCCTATTCGCTCAATCCCGGCGAAGGGGCATTTTATGGTCCGAAGCTGGAATTCGTCCTGCGCGACGCCATTGGCCGCGATTGGCAGTGCGGAACGCTGCAGGTCGATTTCGTGCTGCCGGAGCGGCTCGATGCGTCCTTTATCGGCGAAGACGGACAGAAACACCGGCCGGTCATGCTGCACAGGGCCATTCTGGGGTCATTTGAACGGTTCCTGGGCGTGCTGATCGAGCATTATGCCGGTCGATTGCCGCTTTGGCTGGCGCCGGTGCAGGCGGTTGTGGCGACGATTACCAGCGATGCGGACGATTATGCGGCAAAAGTGACGGCGGCCTGCCGCGATGCGGGAATTCGTGTAAACATCGACAAAAGGAATGAAAAAATTAACTATAAGGTGCGAGAACATTCACTCGCGAAAGTGCCGGCGATCCTTGTCGTGGGCAAGCGGGAAGCCGAGGAAGGCACCGTTGCACTGCGCCGCCTTGGGGGTAAGCAACAAGAATTTCTTGCGCTGGAGCGAGCAATTAATAGACTTGTCGAGGAGTCGGCGGCGCCGGGTGGTTGATCTCGTCGACCTTATTGAAATCATTCAAATAACTGCAACAACGATGAGGATTGTTCTATAGCCAGGAGACCCTTTACGCAGACGCCGGTCCGCGAAGGCCCGCGCGTCAATGAACTTATCGAGGCGGTTGAGGTCCGCGTAATCGACGAAAATGGCGAACAGCTCGGGGTGCTGCCGCGGGAGGATGCGATAGAACGCGCCGCCAGTGTCGGGCTCGATCTGGTTGAAGTTTCGCCCGGTGTCGTTCCGCCCGTTTGCAAGATTCAGGATTTCGGCAAGCTCAAATACGAAAGTCAGAAGAAAAAGAGCGAAGCCCGCAAGAAGCAAAAGACGATCGACGTCAAGGAAGTGAAATTCCGCCCGAACATCGAACAGCACGATTACGATGTGAAGATGCGGGCGATGCGGCGGTTTCTCGACGACGGCAACAAGGTCAAGGTCACGCTACGGTTTCGCGGCCGCGAAATGGTGCATCAGCACCTTGGGTTGAAGGTGCTGAACCGGGTTCGCGAGGAAACCGATGAAATGGCGAAGGTCGAGCAGATGCCGCAAATGGAAGGCCGGCAAATGATCATGATCCTGACGCCGCGTTAGGCGTCTTTAGGGCAAATCCCGAGCGAACCAAAACGGTTCGCGACGACGAATTTGCGTAAAAACAAAGACGTCGACCATTTCACTTGCGTCAATTTGAACAAGAAATGGTCTAACGATACACGATCGACCTCGGCCGTTCCCGCTTTACGCCTCCAGAAAGCGCGGCATTGCGCCTACCACATCTGCTTGCGGTTCCGCTCGGCGACTTCCGCGTCGGTTGCGTTCGCATCGCCTTCGCCGGTCTGATCCACCAGGATGCGGCTGAAGGAGGGGAAGGCCGTTCGATCCTGCTGGGCGTCCGGTGCCCAGAGTCGGGACCGCATCAACGCTTTCGCGCAATGGAAATAGACCTCTTGCGCGGTAACCCGGATTACCGATCGGGCCGGCTTGCCGTTCACGGCGAATTCGGCGCACAGCGCGGCGTCGATCGAGATTGTCGCGCGGCCGTTCACCCGCACCGTGTCGTTGAAGCCCGGCACCAGGAACAGCAACCCTACTTGCGGATTCTCAGAAATATTAGTCAGTGAATCCAAACGGTTGTTGCCGGGCCGGTCGGGCAGCAGCAGTGTGCGGTCGTCGGGGGTGCGGACGAACCCGGGCAGGTCGCCCCGAGGTGAGCAATCCAGACGGCCATCGGCGCCCGCGGTCGACAGGAGAAAAAACGGCGACAGCGCGACGAAGTCGCGGCAGTGACGGTCGAGCCGGTCCATTTGTTTGGCGACTGCGCGACCCTGCGCCTCGGCGTAGCTTTCGCGCAATTCCTCGGGCGAAGATACTTGGTCGTCCGGCATGTCTTCGGTCTCCTCTTTGGCGTCGTCGGTTGGCAGCGTCGGCGGATAGCATAGCGTTATTTGCGATACGCGGCGATACGGCCGCGCGGATCGCCGGTTCGATAGGCGTCGGTCAGCGCTTCGATCCCGGCACGAATTCCATCATCGAGCGGCAGCCGTTCCCAGTCCCGCATCAATGATTTCTGTAGCCGGATGCCGGTCGGGCCGTTTTGGGCGATGGTTTCGGCGAGCTCGTCGACCGCTGCGTCGAGCGCGTCCAGCGGTACCGATTTTTCCACCAGACCCCACTCGGCGGCCGTCGCGGCATCGATAGCATCGCCGCGATACAGCAACCAGGCGGTGCGGCCCCATCCGATCAGGCGCGGGAACAACGCGGCTTCGATCACCGATGGCAGATCGATGAGCACTTCCGGCATCGAGAACCGGGCATTGTCCGAGGCGATCCGGAGATCGCAGGACGCGGCCATTTCCAGGCCGGCGCCCATGCAGGCGCCGTTGATGCGGGCGATCACCGGCACCGGCAGATCGCGAATTGCCTGATGGGTATGCTGCAGCGTCGTGATGAAATCGCGGCCGGCCGCCGCATCCGCGGATCCCAATTCGGCCAGATCGGCGCCGGCCATGAAGGCGCGGTCGCCGGCCCCGGTCAGGATCGCCGCGCGCAAATCCTCGAGCGGCGCCAAGGCGCGAAAGGCATCGCCGATCTCGATGATCAATGCGCGGCTCAGGCAATTGGCGCGCCGGGCATTTTGCAGGGTGACCCGGGCGACCCGTCCGCCGCCGCGTTCTTCGAATGTTGTGGTGACGCAGGGTTCCGTCATGCCTGTCGATTTCTCCGTTGTCTATTGCATAGGTTTATCGCAGAAATGCACCGCCATCGACTTGGACAACGACGCCGTTGACCCAGGATGCGCGGCCGCTGGCGAGAAAGGCCACCACATCGGCGCATTCTTCCGACGTTCCGGGCCGGCCGGCGGGCATGTCGCGTGTCAACTCGCGCCAGCGTTCGGGATCACCAAATTTCTTTTCCGCCGCGTATCGTTGCAGGGTTACCAGCCGGTCGGTCTCGATCGGGCCGGGATTGATGGCGACCACGCGCACGCCGTGGTCGATGCTTACCCGT
>JAOTYV010000343.1 GCA_029861675.1 Alphaproteobacteria bacterium | reverse complement strand
GTGGAGGCCATGGCATCCGAGGGTACTCCCTTTCGCGGCGTGCTCTATGCCGGCCTGATGATGACCAAGGACGGCCCGCAACTGCTGGAATATAACGTGCGCTTCGGCGACCCGGAATGCCAGGTGCTGATGATGCGCTTGCAGTCGGACATTCTGATCGCGCTGGTTGCCGCCAGCGACGGCGTGCTCGACAGCTTCGATCTGCGCTGGTGCGACGAACCGGCGCTGACGGTTGTCATGGCGGCGTCGGGTTATCCCGGCGACTACGATAAGGGCAGCCGGATCCACGGATTGGACGCGGCCGAGTCGGACGAGGACGTGAAGGTCTTCCACGCCGGCACCGCGCGCGACGCCGATGGCGGCCTTATCGCGGCGGGCGGCCGCGTCCTCAACGTAACCGCCCTGGGGTCCACCGTTGCCGAGGCGCAGCAACGCGCCTATACCGCCATCGACAAAATTGACTGGCCCCAGGGCTTTTGCCGCCGCGATATCGGCTGGCGGGCCGTGGAGCGGGAGAAACCACGCTAGCACCGCTCCTGTCGCCTCTCCGATCCTGCGTCTATTCGGTTGATCAACGGCGGTTGGTCTGTGGTAGGGTTTTTGCCATGCTCCGGAACCGCACCTGCGGGATAAAAAATTTGACATTGGACGTGCGGCCCCGGATGCCAGGAGAATCAAAGGAGACCGGCAAGTACCGTGTCGACACCCTCGGTGCAACGGAATGACGCGGTGATTTAGCCGATACCCAACGCTCTACCGAACAGAGGAGGCGAGGGAACCATGCAGGGTGCGCCGCAAGCCGCCGATAAGTCCGGCGCGAAGGCCAGCAACCGATACATCAACGAAGGTCAGATCGAGGACGCCGCCTATGAGGCGCACCGCCTTGCCGCAACAACCTTGCCCGAGGACATTCGCGGCGCCTTCAATATGATTCGGGAACGGGAAACCAAGGAGTTTCCCAAGCGCGTCATGGACGCCGTCGTGGAAAATTATCAGGTCGCGGAAGCGGATCAGAGGCCGGTTTGCGCCGATGTCGGCGTGCCGCGACTGTACGCCGTTATCGGCAATGACGTGCGGATTGATGGTGGCTTCATCGCCCTGGAACGGGCCGTACGCCGAGCGACCGCACGCATCACCAAGGATTTGGCGCTTCGCTCGAACCGGTGCCATCCCCTCAACAGGGATAACCCAGGCACCAATGTCGGTGTTTTCGCACCGAATATCGAATACCGGTTCGAGCCGGACGCCGATTGGATCGAGTTGATCGCCGTGCATAAGGGCGGCGCGTTCGGTACAGACTTCCGCATGCTGGTCGATGGCGACGGTTTGGACGGCATCAAGAAAGGCTTGTTGGATGCGATCGCCGAGTTCGGCCGGCGCGGCTTGACCTGCCCGCCGGTGCTGATCGGCGTTGGTGTCGGCGGGACCAAGGATCAGGCGTTCGCAATCGCCAAGCAGGCGGCGCAACTTCGTCCCGTCGGCGACCGTCATCCCGACCCGGAGGTCGCGGCACTGGAGGATGAGCTCTATGACCTCGCCAATTCATTGGGGATCGGAGCCATGGGCTATGTGGGTACAGGCGGCTATGCCATCGATGTCCACGTGGAGATCGCCTACACCCACTCCGCGCTGAACCCGATGGGCATCCATCAATTGTGTCAGGCCGCGCGCCGCGGCGTCGTGCGGGTCGATATGAATGGTCAAATCGAGGCGCACCCGGCACCGTCCTGGTTCAGCCCATACGCGCGGCGGGTGGATATCGAATAGAGGAAAGAGCGGCACGATGGAAACATACAGGCTTACTGTCCCCTTGGGCGAGGACGACGTGCGCAAATTACGGATCGGCGATTTTGTCTATCTCGATGGGAAAATTCATACCGGGCGGGCACTTGTCTACCAACACGTTCTTGAGAAAGGCAATGAGCCGCCGATAGACCTCGCGGCAACCTGCAACGTGCAGATGCACGGCGCCCCCGCGGCGGTGGAGGACGCGCCCGGTCAATATCGGCTTTCTTCGATTCAGGCCACGGCGAGTTTTCGCTATTGGAAATGGGTGCCCGATTATGTCGAGCGCTATGGCATTCGGGCGGTCATCGGCAAGGCGGGTATGGAGAAGTGGCTTTACGAGGACGTCTTCGCACGCACCGGCACCGTGTTTCTCACTACCGTAGGCTACGGCATTGCCGCCCTGTACGGTCGCGCCGTGAAGAAAGTCGAAGCGGTCTACTGGCAAGAAGAGCTGGGTTTGCCCGAGGCGATGTGGATTCTCGACGTCGAGAATTTTGGCCCCTTCATCGTCGATGGCGACTGTACCGGTGCGAGCCTCGCGGCGGAGTCCATTGAGGAAGTAAACAAGAATTTTGCACGGGCCTATGCCAAGTTGCCGCAGCACATATTGAAAAGGATTGGTGAGATCGATCAATCGCTCGATCACGAGGTGATCGTCGATCGTCCCGGCTGTCCGGATCCAAGCGAGCGTTCAGAATAACGCCGAACGGCAGGCATCAACCGCGGATCGTTCGAGACGGCGGCCTCTCTACGCCACCTGTACCGGCACTTGTCATGCCTCGCCTCTGTCGAGTAGGTCTAGCCGCAAGAAAACCTTAAATTGCCCTTGGACGTTTGATGCCCTCATTGCCTGATCAATTCGGCCCGCGCCGTCGGATCGAAATTAGCCCCCATCCGACCGGCCCGGCCTAGCACATGGATACCTCGCTGATCGTCGCGGCCGTTCTTGTCGGCGCCGCCCTGCTGGCCTTTGAAGTCGGCATCTCGAGCGCAATTGTCGAAATTATCGCGGGCGTTCTGCTTGCCTTCTTCATGGCCGATATCGGATCGCTCGATTGGCTGCAGTTTCTCGCCAATCTTGGCATGCTCGGCTTGATGTTCATGGCCGGATTCGAAGTCGACATCAACCGGTTGCGCCATACCTGGCGGGCCAGCGTCGGCATCGGCGTCCTTTCCTTTGCGCTGCCCTTGGCCGGCGTCTTCGCCGTCTGTTTCTATTGGCTCGAATATTCGCCGCTGGTGGCGGGCCTTGTCGCCATCGGTCTCTCGACGACGTCGCTGGCGCTGGTCTACCACGCGCTCCGGGACCGGGGAATGCTCGACAGCGAAACCGGTCAGACCCTGTTGGCCGCCGCCTCGGTCGTGGATGTGCTCAGCATGGTGAGCCTTGCCCTATTGATGGGCGATGTCGGCTGGGGCACGGCGATATTCGTGATTGTGGTCGTCCCGACGATTTTCGGATTGCCCCGTCTCGGGCGGTGGATATTTCGGCGCTACAAGGGGTCGATCGTCGAACTCGAATTACGATTCATGCTGGTGCTGCTGATCGGCATGGGATTCATGGCGGAGAATGTCGGCGGCATCCACCCGGCCGTCGTTGCCTTCGCAATCGGTGTCGTCATGTCCGAAGTGATGGACGAACACGAGGCGCTGGAGGAAAAACTCAAAGGGATCGTATTCAGCTTGCTCGGTCCCGTATTCTTCCTGCAAGCGGGTACGCAGCTCGACGTGCGGCTTTTGACTCCCGAAATGCTTGGCGTCGCCGGTGTGCTGTTCGTTACGGCCTGTGCGCTTAAATTCACCGGCTCGGCGTTGCCGGCCCATTGGCTGATGAAATCCCAGGCCCGCTTCGTCGGGCTGCTGTTCAACTACCGGCTCAGCTTTGGGATCATCGCCGCCAGCGTCGGCCTGAAATCCGGGATACTCACGGAAGACATTTATGCGGTGATGCTGCTGATCGTGATCGGCAGCGCGGCCCTACCGGTGATCTTCCTGCACGACCGGCCGGATGAGTTGTCGTGACGAAGGGTTTTCCCGCCAGCCAGATGCAAACCGAGCGGACCTAAATCTGCGCAGTTCCAATCGGAAATGCCCGGGTCGAGGAATCGCACAGGGAATACCGCCGGCCGGTTATCGGGCATCCCTCTTTCGAGATAGACGGCCCGGCGCGTCCGAGCGCCGCCTACTACCACAATAGGTTGAGGCTCAAATTTTTGTCGGTGCAGACGACCATATGCGTCATGATGTATATTGATTGTGTTTGTCGTCCGCACACCGGCCCGCATCCGGTACAAGGCAATCGACGCATAACAGAATATCGTTCTAATTTAGGGAGGAATCCAACGTGATAAACCGTTATTTGAAACCTGTATGCGCGGTCAGCGCGCTCGTTCTTTCCGCGGCAATCGCTTCCGGTCCTGCCGTGGCCGAAGTCAGCTTCAAGGGCGAGACCGTCACCATCGTCGTGCCCTTCAAGGAAGGCGGCGGCGGCGACACCACGGCCCGGTTGTTCCAGCCGTTTTTGCAGAAGTACCTGCCGGGAAACCCCAAGGTCATCGTCTTCAACCGGCCCGGCGGCGCCTCGACCAAGGGCAGCAACTATTTCGAACGCAAGGCGAAGCCCGACGGGTTGACCGGCATTATCGTCTCCACATCGACCATGGTTTCGCAGACGTTGGGCGGCGGCAAAGCGAAGTTCGACGTCCGCAAATGGCGCCCGGTCTTCGTCGTTCCCCAGGATACCGTCTTCTACGCGCGTCCCGAAACCGGCGTTAAAGGCAAGGATCTTGCCGCGGACATCACGGCCTTGAGAAATAACGGCATGGTCTTCGGCGCCAAGAACGCCACATCGGCCGAACTCCGCGCCCTGGTA
>JAOTYV010000342.1 GCA_029861675.1 Alphaproteobacteria bacterium | reverse complement strand
CATGAGCCATGGCGACATGCAGCACGAAGGCGCCCGATTGATAATAAAGCGTGCGGTTGAGCGTCGCGCGACGTCGCGCGGCGTTACAGTCGAAGAACTGGGCGATTACGGTATGCC
This sequence comes from Alphaproteobacteria bacterium, assembly GCA_029861675.1. The sequence goes on along the minus strand of JAOTYV010000342.1, from coordinate 4,550 downwards.
TACATTCGGAATGGATCAGTCGGGAGTATACCGGAAGGAATTTGGCAAGCGTAATGTTGAAATTTCGATCGACGCACTGGGGCGGATCCGAGCGTCGATATTCGACAAGACCGAGAAAAATCCAAAGAAGTATAGCCTCCGCCGCCTCGCCAAGAGCGATTGGTTCTTAGCCGACCGGTTTAGAAAACTCATCGAGCGAATGGAAACCGAGCGGGAGCGACAATGCCGGCGGCTGGAGGAATTGTATTTCTCGAGGCGCATGCGGACGGTGGAAGAGATGCGGACGCGTTACATCGAACATCCGTTCGTCGGGCATTTCATTCCCCGGATTATTTGGCAATTGCGAAAGAGCGGCAGCAGCGAAGCGGCCGTATTCGACGCGGGAAAATTTTACGATGTTGATGGGGCGGAGATTGCTTGGGTCGACGATGAGACGGCGATGACACCGTGGCATCCGGTACTCGCTACCGTTGACCAAGTTCAGGCATGGCGAAACAGGATCGACACGCTCGGAATTAAACAGCCCTTCGCGCAGGCCTATCGCGAAATTTTCGTCCCTACCGACGTAGAATTCGAGACGGAGTTCTACTCCAACCGGTTTGCGGGTCACTTCGTATGGGAGTTTGAGTTGCAGCACCGGTTGGCGCATCTGGGATGGGAGGGTCCGGAACAGCCCGAAGACGATGAAGCAATTTACAAGTTCCGGCACTTCGCCAATTTCGATCTGCAAGCGGTGCAATACGGCGATCCGGTTGCCGATGCACGGCGCGGAACGACAGATAATGCATTGCTATCGAGCAGTTACGTCATGTTCGCCCGCGCGTCGGACGATAACCATTCACCAATTCGAATTCATGACGTCCCGCCGATCGTATTCTCCGAAGTCATGCACGATCTGTCGAATGCCGTGGCCCGCTCCGCGATCGCGGTAAACATGGATTGGCGCGACCACACGCAGCGCGACAAAGCGGAGGTCTACGATTATCGGCGTTCGACTCGCCACAACAGTTCCGGCGCACGACAACGCGCCGAAAAACTGAAACAGATCCTGCCGGCGCTGGAGATTTCCGACCAATGCCGGGTTTCGGGATGCGATCTAATGGTACGGGGCAGGTTGAATGTCTACCGAATCCATCTGGGCAGCGCGGCGGTATTCAAGCAACCGAACGACCAACATATTTGCATCGTGGAGGGGAGGCATATGGGTCGCTACACCGGCCGGGTCCCGGAAAGCGCTAATATCGACTCCACCCTTACCAGCGCGATCAGCAAGGCGATATTGCTGGCTAACGATCATGCGATTACCGATGAAATTATCAGGAGCCAGATCGGTCGAATTTAGCCCGGTCGTGCGATCGCTGATTTCGTGTCGCGCTTGGCCCCGGTCACGATGATGTCGGATCGTGAATGATGCGATGACCTGTCGCCGATCCCTCCACCCGCCCCTTGCACCGACGGCGGCAAACGCTAAAACAGGGGCCTTCAAAGAATATTGGCCCAGGGAGGCATCGGATGGACGATACGGCGCGGGCGCGAACCTATAACGATCTGCACGAGCATATCGCGGCGCTGGACGACGCCGGGCTGCTGATTCGGATCGACGCGCCGATCAACAAGGATACCGAGATGCACCCGCTGGTGCGCTGGCAGTTCCGCGGCGGTATTCCGGAGCCCGAGCGCAAGGCCTTCCTGTTCACCAACGTCACCGATAGCCGTGGCCGCAGCTACGACATCCCGGTGGTGGTCGGTGCCCTCGCCGCCAATCCGGAGATCTACCGTATCGGCATGGGCGTCGACACCGTGGAGGACATCGGACCGACTTGGAACCAGGCGCTTTCCAACCCGATTGGCACGACGGTGGTCGAAGACGCGCCGGTGCACGAGATCGTTCAGACCGGCGCCGAGGTGCAGGGCGAGGGCAATGGGGTCGACGGGTTGCCGATCCCGATCTCGACGCCCGGATTCGATGTGGGCCCGTATTTCACCGCCGCGACCTGGATCACCAAGGATCCGGATGACGGCGTGCAGAACATGGGGGTCTACCGCGGCAACCTGAAGGCGCCGGACCGGGTCGCCGTGATGATGCTGCGCTCCATGTCGGCCGGCGGCTATTACCATTGGAAGAAGTACCAGGAACGCGGCGAGCCGATGCCGGTCGCGATCATCCTCGGCTGTCCGCCGGTGGTCGAATATACTGGGCCGCAGAAGGTCAAGATGGGCGTCGACGAATTGACCGTGGCGGGCGGCCTTGCCGGCGGCCCGGTCAACGTGGTCAAGGCCAAGACCGTCGACCTGATGGTGCCGGCGGAAGCGCAGGTGATCGTCGAAGGCACCATCGATCCGGAATATCTGGAGCCGGAAGGGCCGTTCGGCGAATCGCACGGCTATGTCGCGCTGGAGGAATACAATCTGGTGATGACCGTGACCGCGGTGACGCGCCGGCGTGACGCGGTGATCAGCTCGATCATCTCGCAGGTGACGCCGAGCGAATCGAGTGTCATCAAGCGGGTCGCCTATGAGCCGATGTTCCTGTCGCATTTGCGCGATACGCTCGGCATCAAAGGGGTGAAGAAAGTTTCGCTGCACGAACCGCTGACCAATCTGCGCCGCGTCGTGATGGTGCAGTTCGAGCGCGGCGTGCCGCGCACCGAAGTGTGGCGCGCGCTCTATGGGGTGCAGGCGCTGCAGCCGGCGGTCGGCAAGTATTGCATCGCGATCGACGAGGACATCGACCCGAACAGCGGCGACGCGGTGTTCTGGGCGCTGTCCTACCGCGCCAACCCGGCGCTCGACATCCAGATCCTGAAGCATCGCGCGCGCGGCCACGGTCCGGTGCTCAAAGGCGTCGACAGCGATTCCACGCTGCTGATCGATGCGACCCTGAAAGAGGATATGGCGCCGGTCGCGCTGCCGAAGAAGGAATACATGGAGCACGCCAAGGACCTCTGGGAGAAGCTCGGCCTACCGCCGCTCAAACCCGAATCGCCCTGGCACGGCTATTCGCTCGGCGATTGGAACGACGATTGGGATCTGGCCGCCAAGCGCGCGGCCGAGGGCGACTATTTGCGCAATGGCGAACGCAGCCATCAGTGGCGCCGCAAGCTGGAAGATCCGCAGATTCCGATCCGCGACGTGCTCGGCAAGGACTTCTTCGACGACTGAGAGGCGTTTGCAATTTCTTGAGATTTGCCACCTATTGTTCGCGTCTCGGTCGTGCGGGAACGCGGAACGCTTTGCGGCCGTGCGGCCGATCCGCATGGGAGAACGAGAATGAACGAAAATCCCCGGCTGATCGTCGGCATCAGCGGCGCCTCGGGCGTCATCTACGGCATCCGTCTGCTTCAGGTGCTGCGCGATATGCCGGTGGAGGCGCATCTCGTGATGAGCAAGTCGGCCGAGATGACGATTGCCTATGAAACCGATTTCAAGCCGGCCGAGGTCAAGGCGCTGGCCGACGTGACCTATCCGATTGCCGATATCGGCGCGGCGATTTCGTCGGGCTCGTTCCGGACCCTCGGCATGGCGGTGACGCCGTGCACCGTGCGCACCTTGTCGGAAATCGCCAGCGGCGTCACCTCGACCCTGCTGACCCGCGCCGCGGACGTTGTGCTCAAGGAACGCGGCAGACTCGTCCTGCTATTGCGCGAGACGCCGCTGCATGCAGGCCATATCCGCTCGATGCTGCGGGTGACCGAGATGGGCGCCATCGTCGCGCCGCCGGTGCCGGCCTTCTACACTCGGCCGGAAACCCTGGACGAGGTGATCGACCAGACCGTCGGCCGCATGCTCGACCTGTTCGACATCGATTCCGGCCTGCCGCAGCGTTGGGGCGAGGATGTCGACGGCAAGTCGATGAAGGCGAAAAATAAGGCGAAGACGGATCGCGCGTGACGATTGAGCGGCAGCACGACGACACTGAAATTCACGAGCTCGTCGGGAAAACCTGCGACGCGCTGATTGCGGTGCAGCCTGCGGACGAGCCGTCATCGGTACTCATGATGTACATGCGCGTCGGCGATCGTTGGCATCGGTTTTTTCTGGATGCTGGCTTGCTTATCTGGCGGGAAGGACCGGCGCCGGACGCCGAAGACGATTTGGATGCGGAGCATGTATATTCGGATGTGGGTGAACGGGCCGGGGCGGCGGGGCGGGTGCTGCGCAGCATCCGAATGCGCGAGAACCGGCTGCGTATTCGCTTCGACGACGGGTCACGGATCGACCTTGTCGAAGACGATGATACGGTTCGACTGAAGCTCGAAGATTAGACCGGTGTCGCCTCGCCTCGATGATCTCGCTATCATCGTCGCTTGACGATCAACGATAAAATCAACGACCCAAAATCGCCCGGCCGGATTCCCCAGCGCGCCGCCTATGCAGCCTATGGCGCGGGGCTGTTTGCCAACGGCCAGTGGGACATGCTCGGCCTCGTCGTGCCGCTCTATGCGGTCTTGCACGGGCTGTCGCCGATCGAAATAGGGCTGGTCGTTTCCGCCCGATCGATTCTCCCGACATTGTTTTCGATTCACGGCGGCGCGTTGATGGACCGGTTC
>JAOTYV010000341.1 GCA_029861675.1 Alphaproteobacteria bacterium | reverse complement strand
CGAGACGTCGCCGATCAGCACCGCCGTCGGCGTGATGCAGGCATCCGCCGCAACTGCGGGAAACCGGTCGCCATACGGCAGAATGAGACCGTGGCGCATCGGGCCTTCGCTCACGGAAACATGCCCACCTGTTCCAGCCCCATGGTCTCGGGCAGGTCGCACATAACGTTCATGTTCTGCACCGCCTGGCCCGACGCGCCCTTCACCAGATTGTCGGTCACCGACAAAATGATCGCCCGGCCGGGCAGCCGGTCGGCAAAGACGCCGATCATGCAATGGTTCGACCCGCGCACGTCCCGGGTCGCCGGGCTGACGCCTTCCGGCACCACATGGACGAAGGGCTCGTCCGCATACCGCTTGGCGAGATGGGCGCGCAAATCATCGGCGACGACGCCATCGGCCATCCGCACATAGCAACTGGCGAGTATGCCCCGGTTCATCGGCATCAGATGCGGCGTGAAATTCACCATCACCTTCGAACCGGCGGCGCGCGTCAGTTCCTGTTCGATTTCCGGCGTGTGGCGGTGCCAGCCGACGCCATAGGCGTGCACGCCCTCGCTCACTTCCGTATGCAGATTGCCGAGCCGTTCCGACCGGCCGGCCCCGCTGACACCGGATTTCGCGTCGATTACGATGTCGCCGGTCTCGATCAGGCCGCCTTCGACCAGCGGCATCAGGGGTAATTCGGCGGTCGTCGTATAGCAGCCGGGATTGGCGCAGAGCCGCGCGTCCCGCACCGCGTCGCGGTAATGTTCGGTCAGCCCGTAAACCGCTTCCTTCTGCAGGTCCGGCTGCTTATGGGCGTGGCCGTAATACTCCGCATAGACATCCAGGTCGTACAGCCGGAAGTCCGCCGAGAGGTCGATGACCTTCTTGCCGGGCGCCGCCTCGAACAGATCAGCGATGACGTCCTGCGTGGTGCCGTGCGGCAGCCCGCAGAAGACAACGTCGACGCCATTCCAGTCGGCGTCCTCGATGCGGATCAGATCGGGCAAATTCATCGGCGCGAGTTGCGGAAATACCTTGGCCATCGGCTCGCCCGCATGACGGTCGGCCGTCAGGAAGGCGAACTCCACCGCCGGATGGCAGCCGAGCAGGCGCAACAGCTCGGCGCCCGTATAGCCGCTGGCTCCCAGAATACCGATCCGCAGCTTGTTGGCCGCGCCGTGTCCGTTCGTGCTCATTCAGAAATCCTCCGCCGGTCGGCAACCGCCTGGTTCAATGGCAACCGGCCAGATACCGCGGATTATCTAGTTGATCGGCCGCCCCATGGCAAGCGGCGGACGCCGTGATGGCGCATTCCGTCCGTCGGTTATTTGCCAATACCGGCACACTACACAAATTTGTTACTGGACCATATGGTCCATAATCCGTATATTGCCCTTCAATTCGATAACGCACGGGTTCGATCAGAGACTCATCATGGCACGGCCACGGGAATTCAACACCGACGAAGCGATCGAACAGGCGATGCAAGTCTTCTGGGCGAAGGGCTACGAGGCCACTTCGCTGCAGGACCTGATCGGCGCGATGGGCATCAGCAAGAGCAGCCTGTACGACACCTTCGGCAGCAAGCACGAGCTCTTCCTGGCGACCATCGACCGCTACAACGAGACGGTCAGTTCCTGCTCCGTGTCGCGCGTGATCGACGGTGCCCCCTCGCCGCGCGCCGGCATCGAATGCGTGTTTCGCGGCGTCGTCGACTGCATGACCAAGGACGGCGACAAACGCGGCTGCTATGTCAGCAACTGCGCGACCGAAGTCGCGTGGCACGATGAAGCCGCCGCCGGACGGATCGCCGCAGGCATCGAATGCATGGAAACCTCGTTCCACCGCGCCATTCGGCAAGGCCAGGAACAGGGTGAAATCAACAAGGACAAGGATCCCCGTGCCCTGGCCCGGTTCCTGACCGGCGCCCTCAACGGGCTGCTGATCATGGCCAAGGCGCACAGCAACCCGCGTGCGTTACAGGACATGGTGCGCGTCACCTTGAATACTTTGGATTGATTTTTTTGGACTGTTTTGGACCGAATAGTCCTTAACGATAAACGACAGGAGGAAATCGAATGCAAACCACAGCAAAACCAATCGAGAAAAATACCGAAGACCGGCCGACCTGTCGTTGGAGCAACTCGTCGACACGATGGCTGCTCGAGAACTACGACATCTGGAGCGCAACCCCGCCCCGCGGTTGCCAACACCCGACCAGGTTGCGCGCCTGCGACTAGACCGACCTCCGGTCCTTAAATTTCAAGGTTTTGGACCGATATGTCCATAACGTTCAAAGGAGTTAAGAGAATGTACCGATCCTCCCTCACCCTGGCCGGAAACGGCCTGCCGAATGCACCGGACCTGTTCACCCCGGCCCATCTTGGACCGTACCGGTTGCAGAACCGCATCGTCATGGCGCCGCTGACCCGGAGCCGCGCGGGCGCGGGTAACGTGCCGCAGGCGATGAATGTGGAATATTACGCACAACGCGCATCCGCCGGGCTGATCATCACCGAAGCCACGCAGATATCGCCGCAGGGCGTCGGCTATCCCGGCACGCCCGGTATCCACAGCGCCGCACAGATCGAAGGATGGAAGCGCATCACCCAGGCGGTGCATGCCCAGGGCGGCCGCATCTTCCTTCAACTCTGGCATGTCGGCCGCATCTCGCACCCGTCGCTGCAGCCGGACGGTGCGCTGCCGGTGGCCCCCTCGGCGATCAAGCCGGCGGGCGATGCCTTCACGGCGGACGGATTGCAGCCCTTCGTGACGCCGCGCGCGCTGGAGACCGACGAAATCCCCGGGATCATCGAGCAGTTCCGCACCGCCGCGGAAAACGCCAAGGAAGCCGGCTTCGATGGCGTCGAAGTACACGCGGCGAACGGCTATCTGCTCGACCAGTTCCTGCGCGACGGGTCCAACCGGCGTACCGACGCCTATGGCGGCCCCGTGGACAACCGCGCCCGGTTGCTGCTGGAAGTAACCCAGGCGGTCTCCAGGGTCTGGGGTGCCAACCGGGTCGGCGTTCGGCTGTCGCCGGTCAACAGCTTCAACGATATGCGGGATTCCAACCCCGACGCGACCTTCGGTTACGTCACCCGCGCGCTCGGCCGCTTCGGGCTCGCCTATCTGCATGTCGTCGAAGGCGATTTCGCCGGTGCGACCGAGAGCCAGAGCTATGATCGCAGCAAGCTGCGGGCGTCCTTCCCCGGCTCCTATATCGCCAATGGCGGCTACGACCACGCGCGCGCGGCCGACGCGCTCGCCTATGGCGAAGCCCACATGGTCGCCTTCGGCGCACCCTACATCGCCAATCCCGACCTGGTCGACCGGTTCGCCCTCGGCGCGCCCTTGAACGCGCCCGACCCGGAGACTTTCTACGGCGGCGATGAACGCGGCTACATCGACTATCCGTTCCTCGACGAAGCGAGGGCCAGCGCAGCCTGAACGTCGCTTCGGGACCGCCCCTTGCCCCTCAGGGGGCGGTCCTCCTCCCCCCTTTCACCAAGGATTCAAACCATGATCGAGCTTTATTTCTGGACCACGCCGAACGGCTACAAACCGCTTACCTTCCTCGAGGAAACCGGCCTCGAGCATAGCCTGCGCCCGGTCGATATCGGCAAGGGCGAGCAGTTCGAACCGGACTTTCTCGCGGTCTCACCGAACAACCGCATTCCCGCCATCGTCGACCATGCGCCCAATAGCGGTAGCGACGCGATCCCGGTGTTCGAATCCGGCGCGATCCTGACCTATCTCGCCGAGAAGACCGGTCAATTCCTGCCGACCGACCCCGCGGCCCGCGCCGAAGTGCTGCAATGGCTGTTCTGGCAGATGGGCGGCCTCGGCCCGATGGCCGGACAGAACCATCACTTCCGCAATTATGCGGCGGAGAAAATCCCCTACGCCATCGACCGCTATGTGGACGAGACGACGCGGCTGTATGGCGTACTCGACAAGCGTCTCGCCGACCGGGATTTCGTGGCCGGCGACTACTCGATCGCCGACATGGCGATCTATCCCTGGATCGTGCCGCACACGGCGCAAGGCCAGGACCTCAACGATTTTCCCAATCTGCATCGCTGGTTCGCGGTGATGCGCGCACGCCCCGCCGTGAAGCGGGCCTATGAACGCGGCAAGGCGCTCAACACCACGCCGACGATCACCGAAGAGTCGAAGAAGATCCTGTTCGGGCAGCGCCAACCCGCCGCCGCCTGAGCCGAGTTTCCTCCCGCCCTCCCTCCTGGCCGTTCCGTTTTGCATTGCTTGCAGAACGGGGCGGCCATTTTTTTTGGAGAGCGGGCGAAATCTCGAAAAGCCGATCTCACGCCACTTCCAATACGGCCGCCGCCAGGAGTCGCGTCCCCGCGCCGAAGTCGGCCATCTCCATCGCCTCATGCGGGTTATGGCTGCCGTGTTGATTGCGCACCAGCACCATGGCGGCCGGAATGCCGGCCCGCTGGAAGATCGAGGCGTCGTGGCCGACGGTCGGCATTTCATGCGCCGCCAGGCCGAGCGCCTGCGCCGACGCGACGAGGCGACCCCGCAAGCCAGGGTCGAGCGGCGTCGGATCGGAGCCGACACAATCGCCAAGCTCGAAGGTGACGCGCCGCCGCGCCGCAATCTCCTCGGCGAGCGCCACGATGGTGTCGCGAACACGCTCCAGCGCCGCCGTGTCCG
>JAOTYV010000072.1 GCA_029861675.1 Alphaproteobacteria bacterium | reverse complement strand
CCGCAAGCTGGCAATGGGTCGCCGGTTGCGGCGCCGACGCCGCACCATATTTTCGAATATTCAATCCGGTTCTGCAGGGGCAGAAATTCGATGCCAACGGCAGCTATGTGCGGCGCTGGGTGCCGGAACTGGCAACATTGCCGGACAAATTCATCCACCAGCCCTGGGCCGCGCCGGCCGAAATTTTAAGCGCGTCGAATATCAAGCTCGGCGAAACCTATCCGCAGCCGATTGTCGATCACCCTACCGCCCGTCGGCGCGCGCTCGACGCTTTCGCCCAAACCCGATCTCCAACTACCGGCGAATAACCCGCACGAGATCGCCTTGCCGCGGCATGTTGAAATCGGTCGGGGAAAACCGGCCGGACGCGGTTTCGCCATCGACCGTGTCCGTCCTGAAAATGCCGAGCGGTTTCTTGCGCAGCGCCCGGAGCGCACCGGTCTGGGGATCCGTTATACGGCGCACAACGCGCTCGACGGCGAAGGCGTCGCCGGCCTTGACCCCGATATCCGTGCCCGCATTGATGTGCACCACGCCCCTTTCAAACCGGACCACCTGACCGGACCAGGGCCGGCGGTTCGCCTCGATCGCAATGCGCTGCACCGCCCGCGTCACCGCGCGGCGGTTCGCTTCGCCGAGCGGCGTTTTCAGGAATCGGGCGCTGCCGAGACGCATCGCCGCGTAGTCGACACCGCCGCTGGCGTCGATATTTTCCTCGACGGGCCGCAATGTTGTGGTTTGCCCGGTTGTCGTATCTTCGAGCTGCACATCGATGACGACTTTGCCGGCGGACCGGGACGCCGGTCCGGTATCCTTTGGCGCGGCATCCCCGCCGGCCGGCTTTACCGTTGCCTTCCCGAATTCCCGAACCACGCCGTGAATAATGAATTGCGCCGTGGGCTTCGCGTCCGGCTCGGCATTCTCGACCATGACAAACCGCTCGGACTCCGCCATCGCCGCCGTCAGCATGGCCACCATGCCACCCGCGACATCCCAGGATCCATACTTGCCGGCGATCGATCCATCCGCCGTGACGGTTCCGATCGCGGCGGTTCGTTTGGGCCCCCGAATTTGGGGAATGGCCGCGATGAGGACCGGCGCCTGCGAAACCGCCGCTTCCGGGACCGCGGCTTCGCTGACTTCCGCTTTCTTGGCGGTTCCGCACGCGGAGACGACAGCCGCGGCAATGACGCCCACAAATGCCATTCGGGTGCAGCGACGCCGACGGTTCGATTTATCCGGTTTCAATGCCATACATCCTTCTCTTTGCCGTCGCCGGTCGATCTTCGTTGCGGTCACCGGTGTCGATATAGTATCGAAACGTCAACTTCCATGCTCGCGGCAACTTTGTGGCAAAGAAATTTCGTTTATCTTCGGCCGCCGACGACCTGCGACAATACGCCCGCAACGTGCACAATTTGGCCATGATCGCGTCCCGAATGTGACGCATTGTCGATACATAGTACCTGCTCCAACGGAAACATCGATATATCGAAATTTGCCGAAGCGACCCAGAACGGCCCATGAGCTGGACCTATAATTTTAGACATCGGCTAGGCAGAATAGCAGCGGCGATGCTGCCCAGGCGGCGCGACCGCTATGGCGACGGTCGGCCGCGGTTGTCGCCGCTCGTCCTGCTCCGCCGGGCGGCGATCAGCGCGCTCGTGCTCGTGGTCATCGGATTTTCGGTGCTGGCCTACTATGCCTATTCGCTCCCGATTACCGACAATTTCGGCAAACCCGAGCGGCGCGCCTCCACGACACTGGTTGCCGCCAATGGCGAGGTTTTCGCCATGCGCGGCCGGTTTTCCGCCGAAATTCTGGACCTCAACGAATTGCCGGATCATCTGATAAAGGCGGTGATTTCGATCGAGGATCGGCGGTTCTACCAACATATCGGCATCGATTTTATCGGCATGGCGCGCGCCGCGGTGGTGAACATTCTGGCGGGCGAAGTACGCCAGGGCGGCAGCACGATTACGCAGCAGCTCGCCAAGGTGACGTTCCTGTCGTCGGAACGCACGTTCAAACGAAAAATTCAGGAGATGATGATCGCCCTGTGGCTGGAAAACCGGCTGACCAAGGACGAGATCCTGGTGCGATACCTGAACAAGGTCTATCTCGGCGCCGGCGCCTATGGCGTCGACGGCGCGGCGCAACGCTACTTCAACAAATCGGCGAAATCCCTGACACTAGCCGAGGCGGCGATGCTGGCCGGGCTGATCCGCGCCCCATCCCACCTCGCGCCGACGCGCAATTTGGAAGCGGCGCGGGTTCGCGCAAATCGCGTGCTCAAGGCGATGATCGATTCCGGCCATATCGATCAGGCGACGGCCGATGCCGCGCCGGTGCAAAACGTGAAACTCGCCGTCAACCCGAACACCCATACCAGCCGGAGCGGCCGGTATTTCGCCGATTGGGTGGCCAAGCGAACGAATAGGATTCTGGGACCGCTGACCGCGGATTTGACGGTTGAAACGACGCTGAACCACAGCCTGCAGACGCTTGCCGAAAACACCCTGGAACATTGGCTCAAGAACGCGGGCGACAACCGGAATGTAAGCCAGGGCAGCATGATCGTGATGAGTCACGACGGCGCGATCCTTTCCATGGTCGGCGGCCGAAACTACGACGAGAGTGAATTCAACCGGGCGACCCAGGCGCGGCGGCAGCCGGGTTCGCTGTTCAAGCTGTTCGTCTATCTCGCCGCGTTCGACGCCGGTCTGACGCCGGATTCGGAGATGATCGACCAGCCGATCGAAATCGACAAATGGAGCCCTCAGAATTACCACGGCACCCATCGCGGCGAGGTCAGCCTGCGTACCGCATTCGCCGAATCGATCAACTCCGTTGCCGTGCAGCTTAGCGAGAAGGTCGGCCGCGGCCGTGTCATCGGTGTCGCCAAAAGCCTCGGCATCCGCTCCCCGATCAAATCGCACCCGAGCCTCGCATTGGGCGCATCCGAGGTGACGCTGCTGGAAATGACCGCCGCCTACGCGGCGATGGCGGCCGACGTCAAAGTTGTCCGGCCCTACGGGATCAAAACGCTACGCGGCACCGGCCGCCGGCTATACCGTCACCGCCTGCCGGCACGAACACGCGCCGCGCTGCCGTGGAAGCGCGAGGAGATGCTCGATCTGCTGATTACCACGGTCGATTCCGGCACCGGCAGGGCCGCGCGCCTGCACGCGCCGATCGCCGGCAAGACCGGCACGACGCAGGATTATCGCGATGCCTGGTTCATCGGCTTCACCGCGGATATCGTGGTCGGTATCTGGCTCGGCAACGACGATAACAGCCCGACCGACCGGGTAACCGGCGGCGATCTTCCGGCCAAGATTTGGCGGGATTTCGTGAGCGCCGCCTATCAGCTGGAAGGCGCCATGCCGAAGAGGAAAGAGCTTCTGGCAAAGGTCGCGCCGGCTCCCGTGCCGCGCCCGGCAACGCCGGACGGGGCACGAAAATCCAAGGATTCCACTTACAATCGGCTGCGCAGCTGGCTCCGGTCGATCGTGGAATAACAAACCGCCGGGTCCCTTCAAAACGACGATCCAGGCTGTTCCAGAAATGCCGTTTCCTCCGGCGTATTGTCCCGTCCGAGGACCGCGTTGCGGTGCGGAAACCGGCCGAAGCGGGCGATGACATCGCGGTGCCGGATTGCGAAATCAAGGAATTCGGCATCCCCAAGCGCTTCGAACAACCGCACCGATTCATCTTGGTCCGCAAGTTCCTCGCTGTGTTCGAAGGGTAGATAGACGAAGCAGCGCTGCACCACGTTCAGTGCCTGATCATGGCCCGCCGCGACGGCCGACCGCGCCAGCGACAGGGCCTTGGCGTCGGTGGCGAAGGACCGCGCCGAGCCGCGAAACAAGTTGCGCGGAAACTGGTCGAGCATGATGATCAGGGCCAAGGCGCCCTCGGCGGTGCCGGCGAGTGAATCATGCCCGCCGTCGGCGGCGATATCGAAGTCCTTGGCGAAATTACGCTGAATCGTCGCGTCGAATTCGAGATCCTTCACGAACCAGCACTGCCGGCGCTGCCCGAATTCGGCCGATTCCGGGGTCCCGAACCAAAAATCGAGCACGTCTTTCTCCAACGACATTTCAGCACCTCAAAAAAACGCAAAATTGATCGGCCGTCGGCAGCATACTCCGGGACGGTTGCAAACCGAATGCGATACTATGCCCGACACCCTGAAAGAAACGAGGTTCTAAAATGCCGAAGAGAATTGCCCTGATCGTATCCCTTGCCGCGGCGGCGGCCCTGTACGGCGGCGCGGCCGCATGGGCCGAAGGCCCCGGGATCGTTATCGTGCCAAGCAATCACAGCGTTTCCAAAACCGCCGATAAGCTTGCCGCCGTGCTCACGTCGAAGGGCATTACCGTCTTCGCCCGCGTGGATCACGCCGCCGGCGCGAAAAAGGTGGGTAAGACCCTGCGTCCGACGCAGCTAATTATCTTCGGCAACCCGAAATTGGGTACGCCGCTGATGCAGAGCAACCAGACGGTCGGTCTCGATCTGCCGCAGAAGGCATTGATCTATCAGGCCGCCGACAACAAAACCTATATTAGTTACAACAACCCGGCCTATCTCGCGAAACGCCACAATATCCAGGACCGCGCCAAGGTCTTCACCAAGATAACGGGCGCGCTCAAGAAATTCACGGCGGCCGCCGCCAAATGATCGGACGGCTTGAACAAACCCGCGAAGACGCGGTACTCTAAAATACAGCTTTGGCTGGGGTGCCGGCTCGCGCCGGCTGAGAATACACCCACAGAACCTGATCTGGGTCATGCCAGCGAAGGGAGCCCTTATGCCCTCGACACCGCATAATCCCTCGGGACCAAGACCGCGCATCGCCGTCATCGGCGCCGGCGTGTGTGGCCTCGGCGTGGGCTGGCGCCTGGCACAGGCCGGCTGCACGGTCGATATCTTCGACAAGGGCGAACCCGGTCGGGGCGCGAGCTGGGCGGCGGCGGGCATGCTGGCGGCGCGCGCCGAGGCGGAGCCCGGCGAAGAAAAACTGCTGGGTCTGAATCTCGAAAGTCAGGCGATGTGGCCCACGTTCACGCGCGACCTCGAAGCCGCCTCGGGCATGGAGATAGACTATCGCAGCGAGGGAACGCTGATCGTCGCGCTGACCCGCGACGACGCCGAAGCGCTCCGCTTCACCTATGACCTGCAGCGGGATCTCGGACTGGATGTGGCGTGGCTCGACGGGCCGCGGGCCCGCCGGCTGGAACCGTTCCTGGCGCCCGCGGTGAGCGCCGGTGTGCACAGCCCGGGCGACCACCAGGTAGACAACAGAAAACTGACCGAAGCCTTGCGCCTGGCGTTCCTCGCCGCCGGCGGCAGCCTTCATCCGCATACCGAGGTGACCGGTATCGAGATCGAGCATGGCCGGGCGCGCGGCGTCACCCTGGATCGCGCCAATGATGCCTCCCACCCCGCCGACGTCGTGCTCGTCGCCGCCGGCGCCTGGTCGCGGGCGTTGCCGGGGCTGACGATCGACGCGCAGCCGCCCGTTCGGCCGTTGAAGGGGCAGATGCTGTCGATCCAGATGGATCCGGCGGCGCCGCTGCTCCGCCACGTGCTGTGGGGGCCGGATATCTATCTGGTACCACGGCACGACGGCAGGCTTATCGTCGGCGCGACGGTCGAGGAAAAAGGCTTCGATTCGGCGCTGACCGCCGGTGGCATCCTCGATCTATTGCGCGAAACCTGGGAAGTCCTGCCGGGCATCGAAGAACTGCCGCTTGGCGAGATGTGGGTCGGCCATCGCCCGACCAGCCGAGACGACGCACCGATTTTGGGTCCGACGCCCATCGACGGGTTGGTGCTGGCGACCGGCCATCACCGCAACGGCATCCTGCTCGCCCCCCTTACCGCCGAGGCGGTAAGCCGCCATATCCTGACCGGCGACGTTCCGGAGTCAATCCGGCCCTTCGGCCTCGACCGGTTCGGCTCCCCCAAAGCCGCCCGCCGTCCGGCCGGAAATGCGGGCGTTCGGTTGGGAGCCCTGTCATGACACATATCCGCGTGAACGGTGAAGAGAAAGAGCTGCGCGGGTCCACCGTGCTCGACCTGCTGGCCGCCGAAGAAGTCGACACGGCCGCGCGGTTCGTCGCGGTCGCCGTCAACGGCGTGGTCGTCCCGCGCGGCCGCTGGAAGGAAGCATCGGTCAACGCGGGTGACGACGTCGAGATTGTCCGCCCGGCGCCCGGGGGCTAAAGCCCCCGCCACATGAACGAGGCGGCTGAGCCCCCGCAAATTATAGAAGGGCTGAGCCGCGCCATAAGAACAAGGGCTAAACCCGCGCCGCGATAACGAAAGGCATAGGAGCCATGTATAACCCGCTCGAAGATTCGCTGACGATTGCCGACAAGACCTTTACGTCGCGTCTACTGATCGGCAGCGCGCGGTACCCGAACAATCAAATGATGATCGACTCGATCGCGGCCAGCGGCGCGCAGATCGTCACCGTCGCGATCCGGCGGGTGGATCTGTCGGCCGGCGGCGAGACCGTGCTCGATCTGCTCGAAGGCGACTACCATATCCTGCCCAACACTGCCGGTTGCTTTACCGCAAAGGATGCGGTGTTGACCGCACAGCTCGCCCGCGAGGCGCTCGAGACGAATTGGATCAAGCTCGAGGTGATCGGCGACCGGGAGACGCTGTATCCGGATGTGGAACATCTGTTGACCGCCGCGGATGAAATGGTGCGGGATGGCTTTACCGTGCTGCCCTATTGCACCGACGACCCCATCACCTGCCGCAAGCTTGTCGACCTCGGTTGCGCCGCGGTCATGCCGCTCGGGTCGCCGATCGGATCCGGCATGGGCGTGCTGAATCCATATAACATCGAGATCATCCGGGCGGAGAATACGGTGCCGGTCATTGTCGACGCCGGTATCGGCACCGCGTCCGACGCCGCGCTCGCTATGGAATTGGGCTGTGACGGCGTCCTGCTTGCGTCGGCCGTGTCGCAGGCCCGCGATCCGGTCCGCATGGCGGCGGCAATGCGTCACGGCGTCGAAGCCGGCCGGCATGCATTTCTCGCCGGGCGCATTCCCCGCAAACGCCACGCCGAAGCGTCCAGCCCGAAGACGGGCATTATCGGCACTTGACCCTGCCGGACCCGCCGGTCCTGCTGATCACGGACCGCCACATGGCCGAAGCGCCGATCACCGATTTGGTGGCGGCCGCGGTTGACGGCGGATGCCGGTGGATTTTGATTCGGGAGAAAGATCTTGCGGACGACGCGCTGGCTGCGCTGGTCCGGGAAATCCGGGATCGCACACACCGGGAAAGTCCAGTGATCTCGGTGAGCGGAAGCGCCGCTACAGCGGTCGCCGCGGGCGCCGCCGGTGTCCATTTTTCACAAACATTGGCCACGGCTGCGGAAATCGCATCGGCGCGTACGCTTTTGCGCCGGCACGCCTTGATCGGCGTCTCGGCGCATGGCCGCGCCGAAGCCCTGGCGGCGCAGGACAACGGCGCCGATTACGTCAGCATGAGCCCGGTGTATCTCACTGACAGCAAACCGGGTTACGGCCCGGCGCTGGAGCCCGCGGGCTTTCGCCGCGAAACCGGGGATCTGACGATCCCGGCACTGGCCCTCGGCGGAATATCGGCGGGTCGCCTGGCCGCGGTGAAGAATGCCGGTGCCGCCGGTGCCGCAGTCATGGGATCGGTGATGCGGGCAGCCGACCCCGCCGACGCCATGCGCCGGCTCATCGACGCCTGGCGCGCCGCCTAACCATCCTCCCCAGGGCTACCGCTTGCCGACCCATCGCGCGCCCGCTAAAACCGGGCGAAACATCACTCCGTCAACCATTCTTTGGATTCAAGGACGCCGCGCCATGCTGGATTGCTTTGCCGCAAGACCGAACGCCCAGACCGTCACGCTGACGCCGGTTACCCCTGAGTCTTTGCAACGTTGGATCGGCAAGCAGTCGCGCGAGCGAGCAGCTTGGATCAAGGCGAGCGGCTACCGCGCGGACCCAGGATCGGTGCTGCTCATTCCTGGTAAAGGAAAACAAGGCGCCGTCGGATGCGCGCTGGTCGGGATTGCCACGCAAAATGATCTTTGGTCCTGGGCCGCATCGGCGAGCCAGTTGCCTGCGGGACGCTTCCGCCTCGAGGACAGCGTTGGAAAAGTCATCGCCACCAAGGCGGCAATGGGCTGGGCGTTCGGCTCCTACGAATTCACGCGATACAAGAAACCATCGAACGGCATTTCCCAGCTGGTCTGGCCGAAATCGGCGGATCGGGCATTTGTCGAAGGCGCCGCCAGCGCCACGTATCTGGTCCGCGACCTCATCAACACGCCGTCCTCCGATATGGGACCGGCAGAATTGGCGGACGCGTCCCGGAAGCTTGCGCGCGAATTCAAGGCCCGCTGCAAAATCACCGTCGGCGATCACCTGCTGCGCGACAACTATCCCATGATCCATGCGGTCGGCCGGGCGTCGACCCGGCCGCCGCGCCTGATCGACCTGAGCTGGGGCAAGGCGAAGGATCCGAAGGTAACCCTGATCGGAAAAGGCGTGTGTTTCGATTCCGGCGGATTGGATCTGAAAGGCGCATCCGGCATGTTGCTGATGAAAAAGGATATGGGCGGTGCCGCACATGTCCTTGGCCTGGCGCGCATGATCATGATGGCGAAGCTGCCGGTTCGGCTGCGCGTCCTTGTGGCCGCGGTTGAGAACAGCGTCTCCGGCGATGCGTTCAGGCCGATGGATATCCTGCCCTCGCGCGCCGGCAAAACCGTCGAGATCGGCAACACCGATGCCGAAGGACGGCTGGTGCTCGCCGACGCGCTGACCGAGGCATTATCCGAAAAACCGGCGCTCATGCTCGATTTCGCGACGCTCACCGGCGCGGCCCGAGTCGCATTGGGCCCGGAGCTGCCCGCCATGTTCTGCAATGACGACAGCCTGGCCGATGCATTCGCGCGATGCGGGGTGGCGGAAAACGATCCGGTTTGGCGCATGCCGTTGTGGCGCCCGTATCGCCGTTACCTCGACAGCGAGATCGCCGATATCAACAACACCAGCACCGTGCCGCAGGGCGGCGCCGTCACCGCGGCGCTTTTTCTTCACGAGTTTGTGGGCGACACGGTCCCCTGGGCCCATTTCGACGTCTATGGCTGGAATGCAATGGCCCGACCCGGCCGCATGAAAGGCGGCGAGGCCATGGCGATCCGCACGGCATTTCGCGTGATTGAAAAGCGCTTTTCCTGAATGCGTCGGTCGGGGTGGCGGCATCCTCGGTTGTAGACGCCTTGCCGACGAAATACACATGCATTAGGATTTTTATGGAGTGTAACGATATCAGCGCATTATTGATGATCGCCCAATGCAACCCGACATCAACGCCATCCAAGGGCTCGATCTCTGGCATCGCGTGACTTTGAATACCGTCCGGGGAGATCGCCCTGACTTGACCGCCCGGCAAATGGCGGTGCTGCTCACTGTCTACATTGAACACCAAGCCCATACCGTGCGGTCGCTCGCGAACTATCTGGAAATCTCGAAACCCGCCGTGACCCGCGCCCTGGACCGTTTGTGCAAGATCGATTTGTTGCGCCGCAGGATCGATGATTCGGACCGCCGTTCCGTGCTGATCGAGCGCACCGTCACCGGGTCGGTTTTCTTAAGCGAATTCGGCAAAAGCATTCAACGCGCCGCCGAACAATCCCCTGAATCGACGATCGGCTAGCGCGGCGCCGCCACGGACAATCAAAAATCTCGAACAAAACAGTACGCCGATTTAGGCGTGACGAGAGCGAGCACACATGAAAATAAAATCTGTTTCGGCGCATTGGCTGCACGTCCCAATTCCGGAAGAACAACAACACGTCACCGATTTCGGCAGGATCAGTTCCTTCGATACGACGCTGGTCCGGGTCGAGACGGAATGCGGGATTGTCGGCCATGGCGAATCACGCGCCGCCTTGAGCAGCTCCAGCACGAACTACGCCTTGAACGCCCTGATCGAACAGGAGCTCGCGCCGCTGATCCTGGGCGAGGACCCGCGCGACATCAGCCGACTCTGGGACGTCATGTATAATGGCAGCCGCGCCCATTTCGCGCTGGCCCGCGGCCATGTGTTCCCCGCGCTGGGCCGCCGCGGCCTTACGATGTGCGGCATCGCCGGGATCGATATCGCTCTTTGGGATATCCTGGGCCAATCGCTCGGTGTGCCCGTGCACCGGCTGCTTGGCGGCAAGCGGCATGCCCAAATGCCCGCCTATGCCTCGGGCGGATGGGCGCCGGCCGACGGAATCGCCGCGGAGCTGCAGCGTTTTCTCGACCGTGGAAATTTCAAGGCGGTCAAGATGCGCGTCGGTTCCGGCGACGGAACCCTGGCCCATTCGGTTGCCCGGGTGAAGGCAGCGCGGGCGGGTCTCGGGGACGACATCGACATCATGTGCGACGCCCATGGCACCTTCTCCGTCGCCGAGGCCAAACGGTTTTGCGATCAAGTGCGCGAATGCCGGATCGCCTGGTTCGAGGAGCCGGTAACGGCGGATGACAAACGCGGCCTCGCCGAGATCCGCGCCATGACGGACATTCCGATCGCCACCGGCGAGAGCGAATTCACCCGCTTTGATTTTCGCGACCTGATCGAACTGCGCGCGGCCGATATTCTCCAGCCCGACCTCTCGATCGCCGGCGGCATCACCGAAGCAATGCGCATCGAAGGCATGTGCAGCGCGTGGCAAATCCGCTTCGCCGCCCATATTTGGGGCGGCGCCACCACGTTCGCCGCCGGGCTTCATGTTTCCGCCGTCGCCTCCAGCGCGTTCATCCTGGAATACTCGCTCGGCGCGAACCCGATCCTGCACGAACTCGCCGAAGAAGACTTTGCGGTGCAGGACGGCTTCATCGAAATCCCGGACCGGCCCGGCATCGGCGTCACCATCAACCAGGATTTCGTCGATCGCTACAGCGTCAAGACGTAGAGCAAATCCCGAGCGAACCGAAACGGTTCGCGACGACGTATTTGCGTGTAAATAGAGCAAATCCCGAGCGAACCAGAACGATTCGCGACGACGTATTTGTGTAAAAACAATGAGATATGCCATTTCACGTGGGTCAATTTAAACAAGAAATGGTCTAGGAACGTCAGGCGGGATAGAGCACTTCGCCCGGCCCGACATCGCGCACGCGGAGATAGATCGACAGGGATACGAGCAGGCTGGCCGCCAGGAATCCGAAGGCGAGACGGTACCCTATTTCTGGAATCGGGCCGCCATTCTCGAAGATTCCGACAATCATGCCGGTGGCGCTCTGCATCAAGAATATGCCGCCCATCGAGGCAGTGTTCTGCAACGTCATGCCGCGGCCGAGCAGCCGCTCGGGCAGCAGCGACCGGGCATGGGCGTGCAGCACCAGTGATCCGGCGCTGGCGAGCCCCAGCAGCAGGAACAGGATCATCACCTGCCAAAGCGCCGGCCGCGGCCAAACGGCAAGCACCGTGAAGATCACCGCGAGCGACACCGCGGATCCGACAATTACCCATTTCCGTGTGCGAAAGACCCGGTCCAGCGGCCCGAACATGATCGGGCTGATGACCAGCGCCGCATACAGGATGTTCATCACATTGCCGCGCGCGACCGTGTCGAGGCCGTGCACGTCATTGAGATACGGGCCGGCCCACAAACCGGCAACCGCCATCACGCTGGGATAGATCGACAGTTGCATCGCACAAATGCACCACAGATCGCGGTTGCGCATGACTTCCCCCAAACCTTGGAGGATCTCGCGTGGCCCTTCGTGCGCCTCGGATGCGCTGGCATGACCGGATGGGGCGTCGCGGACCACCAGATACAGCAGCAGCGCCAGTAAGGCGGTGATCGCGGCCGCCGTGAAGAAGGCGGTCCGCCAGCCAACCCTGGCACTGGCGAAGGCGAGCGGCGTCGCCGCCAGCAACACGCCCGAACTGGCGAAGCCCATCAGCAGCCCGCCCATCGTGGCGAATTTCTCCGGCGGGAACCAGCGACCCAATACCACCAGGGCCCCCATCAAGCCGGCGGCGCAGCCGAGCCCCATCAGGCCGCGCCCCACTGCAAGCCCTCGTCCCGACTCCGCCAGCGCAAAGATCAACGCCCCGGCCACCGCGACCAGCAGCAGGCACGACATCGAGCGGCGCGGTCCGAAACGATCGAGCAGCACGCCGACCGGAAGTTGCGCGAGGCCGAAGACCAGGAAAAACGTACCCGCGATCGCGCCGACCGATTCGGCGGACAACGCAAGGTCGCGCATCAAATCCGGCGCGATGACCGCCGGCGACGCCCGGTAAAACTGGCTTGCCGCATACGCAGCAGCCAAGGCGGCGAAGATGGCCAGCGCCTGGCGGCGCCTCTCCGCAGGGTCGGTCAATAGCCGGTATCCGGATCGACAACATGGCGCAACGGCGCCCCCGCGCGCACCTGACGAATCGAGTCGCACACATGCCGGATCGCCGAGTCCGCGTTGACGATGCTGGCGTTGTGCGGCGTCAGAGTGACCTTCGGATGATCCCAGAACGGGCTGTCCGTGAGCAACGGTTCCGTGCCGAAGACATCGAGCGTGGCGCCGCCGAGCTGGCCCGAGTCGAGCGCCGCGAGAATGTCGTCCTCGACCTGATGGCCGCCGCGCCCGGCATTAATCAGGCAAGCGCCGCGCGGCAGGTTCGCGAACAGGTCGCGGTCGAGGATGCCGGTCGTGGCCGCGGTCAGCGGCAAAAGGCAGACCAGTATCTCGCTTTGGGCGAGAAACGGCGTCAATCCGGCATCGCCGTGGAAGCAGGCGACGCCCGGCATGTCGCGCGGCGACCGAGTCCAAGCCGCAACATCGAATCCGACCGCCGTCAGCAGACCCGCCGCCGCCCCGCCCATGGCGCCCAGCCCCATCAAGCCAACCCGCCGATGGGCGGCGCTCGGCGATGCAATCACCTGCCATTGATGCGCACGCTGCTGCGCGTCCAAGGCGGGCTGTTCCCGGTGATAGCGCAGGACATGCAGCAGCACGTATTCGGCCATGCATGTCGCCAGATCGCTGTCGACCATCCGCACGACCGGCACGCCGGACGGCAGGTCCGGGTCGCGCAACAGCCCGTCGACACCGGCGCCGAGGTTCAGGATCGCCTTGAGGTTGGGAAAGCGTTTGAGCGATCCCAGGGGTGGCCGCCAGACCAGCGCAAATTCGATATCCGTGGGGTCGCCCGGCGCGTCCCACGGACGGACTTCCAGGTCCGGAAGGGCGGCGTTCAACGCATCGCGCCAAGACTCGAAAGGGTCGTTTTCGGAATAGAAAATTAACGCCACCGGCCGTCCCCGCTGCCCGTCACACGCCGATCAGGCCGCTCTCCACCGCCTCTTCGGCGGTCTCGAGGTCGAAGGCGGCGGCCATGAGAGCCTTGGTGTACGCCTCCGTCGGCGCGCGGAAAATGGTCTCGACCGGGCCTTGCTCGACGACCTTGCCCGCGCGCATCACGATAACGTCGTCGGACAGCGCCCGCACCACCCGCAAATCGTGGCTGATAAATAAATAGGCGAGGTGGTGGCGCTTCTGCAGCGCCCGCAAGAGATCGACGATCTGCGCCTGCACCGAACGGTCGAGCGCCGAAGTGGGTTCGTCGAGCACCACGAACCGGGGCTTCAACACCATCGCCCGCGCAATCGCGATGCGCTGCCGCTGGCCGCCGGAGAATTCGTGCGGATAGCGGTGGCGGGTCTCCGGGTCGAGGTCGACCTCCTCGAGCGCCTGGACGACCAGCGCATCGCGCGCCGCCTCGTCGCCGCCGATTTCGTGAACCTTGAGGCCTTCCTCGATAATCTGGCCGACCGACATGCGCGGGCTCAAGCTGCCATAAGGATCCTGAAACACCACCTGCAGCTCGCGGCGCATCGGCCGCAAATCCCGGGACGACAGACCTTGAATATCCGTGCCCTGGAAAACGATTTCGCCCTGGCTGCTCTGCAGGCGGATCAGCGCCATCCCAAGGGTCGTCTTGCCGGATCCGGATTCACCGACCACGCCGACCGTCTGACCTTCGCGCACGGTCAGGCTGATGCCGTCGACGGCGCGGATGTAGGACGCGGTGCGCCGCAGCAATCCTCTCTTGATCGGGAACCAGACCTTCACGTTGTCGCCGCTCAACACAAGCGGCGCGTCGTGGTGCATCGGCGTCTTTTCACCGCTCGGCTCCGCTTCTATGAGCCGTCGGGTATACGGGTGCTGCGGATTCTCGAAAATTGCCTCGGTATCCCCGGTCTCGACGATTTCGCCCTGCTGCATCACGCAAAGTCGCTTTGCCACCTTACGGACCACACCCAGATCATGGGTGATAAACAGCATGGCCATGCCGAATTTGCTCTGGAGCTCGCCCAGGAGCTTGAGAATTTGCGCTTGTATTGTGACGTCGAGCGCCGTCGTCGGCTCATCCGCGATCAGCAGGTCGGGATCGTTGGCGAGCGCCATGGCGATCATGACCCGCTGCCGCTGACCGCCCGACAGTTCATGCGGGTACGCCGTCAGGCGCTCTTCCGCATCGCGAATGCCGACCAATTCCAACAATTCCAATACGCGTTCCCGCGCCGCGTCCGCCGCCATCCCCTTGTGCAGAAACAGGGTCTCGCTGATTTGCTTTTCCACCGAGTGAAGCGGATTGAGCGACGTCATCGGCTCCTGGAAGATCATCGAAATCCGGTCGCCGCGCACCCGCCGCAAGATCTCCGCCTTTACGCCGACGATTTCCTGACCCTTGAATTGGATCGATCCGGACGGGTGATGCGCGGTCGGATACGGCAGAAGCTGCAGCACCGACAAGGCGGTCACCGATTTGCCCGAGCCCGATTCGCCGACCAGCGCGAGCGTTTCTCCCGCCGGTATGTCGAAGGAAACGCCCTTTACCGCCTCGACCGCGCGCCCCGGCACGTCGAAGGTCACCGAGAGGTCGCGGACGGAAAGAAGAGGTCGATCGGTCATGCCACTATCCTTGAACCTTTCGCGGATCGAAGGCGTCGCGAACCGCCTCCCCGATAAACACCAGCAGCGACAGCATCACCGCGATCGTCACGAACGCCGAAATGCCAAGCCAGGGCGCATGTAGATTTTCCTTACCCTGCTTCAGCAATTCGCCCAGCGAAGCCGAGCCGGGCGGCAGGCCGAAGCCGAGAAAATCGAGCGACGTCAACGTCACCAGAGATCCCGATGTAATAAAGGGCAAAAACGTCAAGGTCGCGACCATGGCGTTCGGCAACAAATGGCGGAACATGATCGTCCGGTTGTTCACCCCCAACGCGCGCGCCGCCCGCACATACTCGAAATTCCGCGCCCGCAGGAACTCCGCCCGCACCACGCCGACGAGACCGGTCCAGCTGAACAGCAGCATGAGACCGAGCAGCCACCAGAAATTCGGCTGCACGACGCTGGCGAGGATGATCAGCAGATAGAGCGCCGGCAACCCGTTCCAGATTTCGATGGCCCGCTGGCCGAGCAAATCGAGCAGCCCGCCGAAATACCCCTGCAGCGCGCCGACGGCGACGCCGACAATCGAGCTCAAAATCGTCAGAATCAACCCGAAGAGAACCGAAATGCGGAACCCGTAGATGATGCGCGCCACGAGATCACGGGCCTGGTCGTCGGTCCCCAGCCAGTTATCGGTGGTCGGCGGCGCCGGTGCGGGGACCGGCAGGTTCGAGATATGGGTGTCGAAGCTGTAGCGGACCGGTGGCCACAGAATCCAGCCCTTCATCTCTATGATGTCGATGAGAAAGGAGTCGGTGAAATCCGCCTCGGTCTCGAAATCGCCGCCAAATGTGGTTTCCGGATAATACGCCGCGAACGGAAAATAGAAGCCGCCGTCATAGCGTATGACCAGCGGCCGGTCGTTCGCGATGACTTCGGCAAAGAGCGAACCGACGAAGAGGATCAGGAAAATCCACAGCGACCAGTAGCCGCGGCGGTTCGCCTTGAAGTTTTCGATGCGGCGGCGATTGAGCGGCGTAATCCGCATGCCAAACGCCCTATTCGCCGATGCGGCCGCCCGGTCCACCATCAGGTCTCCCGGCTTTCGAAATCGATGCGCGGGTCGATCAGCATGTAGGTGATATCGCCGACCAGATGCAGGATCAGACCGAGCAGGGTGAACATATAGAGCGACCCGAACATGATCGGATAATCCCGGTCGATCACCGCCTCGAATCCGAGCAGTCCAAGACCGTCGAGCGAGAAGATCACCTCGATCAACAGCGAACTGGTAAACAGGATGCCGATAAAGGCCGACGGGAAACCCGCGATCACGATCAGCATGGCGTTGCGGAAAACATGGCCGTATAGCACCGCGCGTTCGCCAAGCCCCTTGGCCCGCGCGGTGACGACATATTGCTGGTTGATCTGGTCCAGAAAGGAATTCTTGGTCAGCATGGTCAGGCCCGCGAATCCGCCGATCACCATGGCGAGGACCGGCAACGTCATGTGCCAGAAATAGTCCGCGATCTTCAGCGGCCAGGACAGTTGGCTCCAGTCGTCCGACACCAGGCCGCGCAGCGGAAACCAGTCGAAATACCGGCCGCCCGCGAACACCACGATCAACAGGATGGCGAACAGAAAGCCCGGGATCGCATTGCCGAATATCACCGCGCCGCTGGTCCAGATATCGAACCGCGATCCGTCGCGCACCGCCTTGGCGACGCCGAGCGGGATCGATATCAGGTAGATCAGCAGGGTCGCCCAAATTCCGAGCGATATGGATACCGGCATCTTTTCGACGATCAGGCCGACGACACTCTTGTCGCGGAAATAGCTGCGCCCGAAGTCGAAGGTCAGATAGTCGCCGATCATCTTGAAAAACCGTTCATGCGCCGGCTTGTCGAAGCCGAACTGTTTTTCAAGCTGCTTGATGAATTCGGGGTCGAGCCCTTGCGCGCCGCGGTATTTCAGATTGACTGCCGACTGACCGACGGCTTTCCGCTTTTGACTGCCGCCCACTTCCGAGCCTTCGTTGCCGGTTATGCGCGCCGTCGCCTCGACGCTCTGGCCTTGCAGCGTTGCGAGCACGCGTTCGACCGGGCCGCCCGGCGCGAATTGCACGACGACGAAATTCACCAGAATGATTCCGAACAAGGTCGGAACGATCAACATCAAGCGCCGGGCGATATAGGCGTACATCAGGCAGCGTTCATTCGATTGGCGGTCACTTAGCCCTGCCGGATGGCAAATTTTGGCGCAACGCCTTTAGCCGGGCGGGATCGACCCACCAGGTGAAAAGATTGGCGCCGCTATCGGGGGTGACTTTTGGAATGCCGAACATATCCCAATAGAGAACACGATCGTATGGGATGTGAAAGTGCGGAATGACGAGAAATTTCCATAGCAATACGCGGTCGAGCGCCCGCGTGAAGGTAACCAAATCCTTACGGGTCGGCGCCGCGATCAGCTTTTCGACCAATTTGTCGACCACCGGATCCTTGAGGCCCGCCAGATTACGGCTGCCGGTCCGGGCG
>JAOTYV010000340.1 GCA_029861675.1 Alphaproteobacteria bacterium | reverse complement strand
TGGCGAGTTGTAGCTGGGTCTCCACCAGACTGCCTTGCGTGCGCAGCGTGGCGTCGAGAATGAGTTGCTGTTGGCCGAAAGTGCCAATTCTTGAGAGCATGGCGATGCCTCCTAGCGCGCGATGTTCAGAAGTTCTTCGAACATTTGAGACGCCACCGTGACGACCCGTGCCGAAGCGTTGAAGGCTTGTTCGAGAATGACCAGATTTGCCAGTTCTTCGTCGATATTGACGCCCGAGACCGACGCGTTGCGGAATTCCAGTGTGTCCAGAAAGGCCATGTCGAAGCCGAGCTGGCTACTGGTGCTCGACGCCATCGTGGCCTGAATTGAGATAATTGTCGTGGCGTATCGGGCCAGCGTCGTCGTGGCTGCGCCGGCGCCGCCGCTGGCGCTGAAGGAGACATTGCTGTCGAACAATCCGGCCAGGGCACTGGCGGTGGTCGCGTCCCCGGCGGCAACGCCGGAATCGCCGACCGCCAAACCGGCTGCGTTGTTCAATTGCGCCCGGGCGAGCCGGGACGGGTTGCCTGCGATATCCGGCTGCACCGCCAGAACGGTGGACGCGCCGGTGGTGCTGGATGCCGCACCGGTCGAGGACAGGAAGGTGCCGGAGTCCGTAACGACGAAGTTGCCGTTGTCGGCATCTTCGATGACCAGCCGGCGGCCGCTGCCGTCGTCGGCGACGCGGGCCGTTATATTGGCGCCCGCGAGCGCGCCGTTGGCGTTGATGCTGACGGCGATGGCATCCAGGCTGTCGCCGGCGGCATAGCCCACGTTGGTGGAGAGACCGTTCGCCGCGAAGGTCAAGGTGCCGGCGAGTCCAAGCGGAACGGTGCTGTCGCTGACCTGGTTGGTCGCGAATGCGTTGTAGTCGGAGCTACCGACGGCCGACTGGAACAGGTCGTTGAGACCGAAGAAATGGGAAAGACCGCGCGTTTCCGCACCAATCGCGGTGACCGCGCTATCCAGTTCGTTTATCGCGATGCCCTGGCCGCCGGCATTTGCCGATACCACCAGTTGCCCTTGCGCGTTGAGCGTCGCGCTCGCATTGGTCATGCCGTTGATTGCCGCCACGACGTCGTTTACCGACGTGAAGCCGCCAAGCGCGATGTCGAGGGTCTCGACCACGGTGCCGTCGAGTTGACTGAGTACGGCGACCCGGACCGAACCGGTTGCCGAAAAAACATCGCCGCCGGTGAAGGCGAAACTGCCTGTGAGCGATTGCGGCGGCGGGTAGGCGGTGCCGGTGTTGTGGATCCGGTTGAATTCCGTGGTGAGGCTATGGGCGAGATTATCGATCTCGCTTTGCAGGTTGGGGAGGATCGTGTCACGCAACGCGATCAGGGCGCCGATACTGCCGCCGGAAATATCGTTTGTGATGTCGTCGGCCGGCGCGGTCGACCCGCCGACGAAGATGCCGGTGATCGGTCCCGGGTAGTTCGGGTCGGACGGGTCGAGATAGGAAACGCCCGCCGCGAGTTGCGCGGCCGCAGTGTGGTCTAGGTCGCGCGCTATACCGCCATTGACCAAGAGCGCGCCGCCCGCCGTGAATACGGTCGTGGTGCCGTCGGATTGGTCAACCGCATGGATGTCGATATGTTCGGCAATCGCGGCAAGGGCACGGTCGCGCTCATCCCGCAGCGCGGCCGCGGGTTGCTGCAATGTGGTGGCGCGGGCGATCTGCTGATTGAGCTCGGCGACGGCCTTCAACCGGTCCTCGACCGTATCGACCAGCCGCGCGATTTCGGTGTCCGCTTCGGACCGCAGCGCTTGCGTGGTCGTTGAGAGCTGATTGAAGAATTGCGAGAGTTGCTGGGCGATGTTGGCGACTTCAAGGCTGTTCGCAGCGAATTCCGGCGTCAGGGCGACGGTCTCCAGCGCGTTCTTCAATTCATTGATCGAACTGGCGATCGTTTGGTTATTTTCCGGCGTTCCGAAGGTATCCTGAATTTGCTGCAGGAAGCGGTTGAGGACGTTCTGTTCGCCGACCTGGCTGAGTTGGTTGCGGATCTGGGAAATCACGAATTCGTCGGCGATACGGTTTATCGCACTGGCCTGGACACCGGCACCTTGGTCGAGGATGCGGCGCGACTGCAAATCCACCGTCTTCCGCGTAAAGCCTTCCGTGTTGGCATTCGAGATGTTGTCCGCGGTCGTCCGGAGTGCGGTCTGCGTGGCCGTAAGGCCGCTTAGCGCTGTTTGCAGGGCAATTGAAATGGACATGAGCTTGCTTCCTTGGACGCCTCAGCGGCCTAGCAGGATTTGTTCAGCGAAACCGGGGCGGTGTCGCGCGGGTTGTGCGCCGCGGGCCCGCCCGACATGGCGCCGGTTTTTGTGTAACCGGCGGCGTTGACGCGCTGGCGCTCGATCGATTGCGCGATGGCGCCGACCAGTTGGCGGTTCAACTCCATCGCCGCTTTCAAACTATTCACGTTCCGGTTCGTGGCGTCCTCGAACCGCGCCTGGCATTTCGCCAGGGCGGCGCGCATCGCCGGTGACAGGCGTTCGGGCGCCGCGCCCTGGCCAATTGCGTCCTGCAAGCGAGACTCATAGATCTCGGAGGCCGTCAGTTTCGCGTCCTGCAGCGCCGTGAGATCGGTCACGCGGGCCGCGCCCAGCGCTTCGTTTTCCTGTTCGATGACATCGATAAAGGAATTGGCCGCGTCGATCAGGTGTTGTGCGCTTTGGTCGGGTGTTGTCATCCGTCTACCTCCTGGAGCCGCAGAATTTCGCGCCGGACTGAATCGGCGATGCCAAGCTCGTTGGTGCGGGCAACGGACTTGCCGTATTCCTCGAACATCATCGACCGGAATACTTTCTCGCCATGACCGCCGCCGAACATGCCGTCGGTCTTGACGCCGGCGAACATGGCTTCGAGCATCATCGTGATAAAAAAGCCCTCAACTTCTTGAGCGGCTTTCGTCGCCGATTCCGGGGTCACCGCGCGGCCATCGAGTTTCGGCGCGCGGGCGATCGAGAGATCCAGGCCTGTTTGAGGCAGCGGCACTGTCGTCGGCATTCTTACAGCACCTCTATTTCGGCCTGCAGCGCGCCTGCGGCCTTGATCGCCTGAAGGATTGAAATCATGTCGCGCGGGCTGATGCCGAGCGCGTTGATGCCGTTCACCAGCTCCTGCAGGGTGACGCCGTTGCCGAGCACGCCGAGTTTGTTGTCTTTTCCTTCGTCCACTTTGATCTGGGACCGGTCGACAATCGCCGTCGTGCCGGTATTGGAGAAGGGCTGCGGCTGGGACACCTGCGGCGCCTCGGTGAT
Organism: Alphaproteobacteria bacterium; assembly: GCA_029861675.1. The sequence goes on along the minus strand of JAOTYV010000340.1, from coordinate 1,438 downwards.
GCGGATCGTCAGGTTGCCCTGGGCGATCGCAACCGTGCTGATGCGGACGTTCTCGCCCATGACGATAATGCCGGCCTTTTCGTCGATGACGATTTTTGCGGTCTGATCGGGCTCGACGCGAAGCTGCTCGACATCGGTCAGCAGGTCGACAACTGTCTTCCGATAGCTCGCCGGCACCCGCAATTCGACGGTGCCGGGATCGGTGACCCGTGCGGAAGTCTCGCCGACGAAGGCGTTGACTGCGCGGGCGATGCGCCGCGCCGTGGTAAAATCCGGATTCCGCAGCGCCAGGCGAATTCGCTTTTGGCGCGCCAGATTGTAGGGAATTTCGCGCTCGACGATCGCGCCGTTGGGGATCCGGGCGCTGGTGGGCACGCCCTTGGTGACCTGTTCGGCCGCGCCCTTTGCCGAAAATCCGCCGATTTGCAGGCTGCCCTGACCCACGGCATAGACCTCGCCGTCAGCCGCCAGCAGCGGCGTGACCAGCAGCGTGCCGCCATTCAAATCCTTGGCGTCGCCCAGCGCCGAGACGCTGATGTCGATACGGCTGCCCTGACGCGAAAACGGCGGCAGGGTCGCGGTGACCATGACAGCGGCAACATTGTTGGTCTTGAGGTTGCCGTCGCGGGCATTCACGCCCATGCGTTCGAGCATGCCGATTAGGCTTTCCCGCGTGAATACCGCGCTGTTGAGGCTGTCGCCGGTGCCGTTGAGGCCGACGACCAAGCCGTATCCGACCAGCAGGTTCTCTCGCACGCCCTCGAATTCGACGATGTCCTTGATGCGCGATTGGGCGTCGGCGGCGGGGCTCCAGGCGACCGCGGCGATCGCCGTGATTGCGGTGATCGCGGCGGCGCGGAAGACTCGGCGGAGATTTCTCCCGGGTCGGTGGGTCGGCTGGTTGTTCATGGGCTCCCTTAAGGCACATGGAAGATTGGTTACCATGCGTATAGCGAAGCCCGTGCCAGTTCATGCGGCGGCTGATGTTTCATAACTTATTGAAATAAAGTAAATAAATATGTGCGCGCGAAACTCGATTTGCGGCCTGCGCGGGTTTCGGCAAGCCCTGCCGGGATGACAGGCAAAGATTGCCGGAAGTATATGGCGGATTTCGGCTGTATGTGTTTAGTTCCTAATACGGGAAAAAAGGGTTATGCTATACCAATGAAAATTGACCGTTCCGGACCCATCAGATCTTCCGCCCCTGCCAAGCGGAGCGGGAAGAGCGATAAGACGTCGGGCGATTTTTCCAAACACATCGAGGGCCCCGCCGGCACTCAGCCGGGGGTCAGCGGCATTGCGCCGGTTCAGTCCCTGGATGCGGTCTTATTGATCCAGGAGTTGGAGGATTCGACAGGTGGCGGCAGCCGGGCAAAGGCGCAAAAATGGGCCAATGACCTGCTCGACCAGCTGGATCAGCTCCGGATTGGCATTATCG
>JAOTYV010000071.1 GCA_029861675.1 Alphaproteobacteria bacterium | reverse complement strand
ATAGTTCCCCAAGGCATGAAGCCCTTCATAGGTGCCGGGTTGCGCGAACACGTCGAGCGTCGCCCGGGCGGCGGCGGTGGAAATGGGATTGCCGCCAAGCGTCGAGGCCATCCACACATAGTCCTTCTGACCGATACGGTTTTCGTTCACCATCTCCATGATGTCGGCGCGCCCGCCAAAGGCGCCGATCGGATAGCCGCCGCCAAGCGCCTTGCCATAGGCGACGAGATCCGGGACGACGCCGTAATATTCCTGCGCGCCGCCATAGGCCAGGCGGAACCCGGTGACCACTTCGTCGTAGATCAATGGCACATCGAACTGCGTGCAGGCCGCGCGCAGCCCCTCGAGGAATCCCGGCTCCGGCGGGGTACAGCGTTGCAACGGCTCGACGATGACCCCCGCGAGATCGCCGGCGTATTGGCGCATGATCGATTCCGTTTTGGCCAAGTCGTTGAACGGCGCCACCAGAAGATGTTCCCGCGCCAGGGGCGTTCCGGCGCTGGTCAATTCGGGTTCCGGAAAATCCTTTAGTTCATGGGGGAACAGGCTCGTCACCCCGGCTTCATTGGCGCCGTGATACGCGCCTTCGAATTTCAATATCTTCGACCGGCCGGTAAAGCCGCGCGCCAGCCGCTGGCAATACATCGTCGCCTCGGTACCCGAGGCGCAAAACCGCAGCCGTTCGACGGCCGGGCTCACCCGCTGAATTTCCTCGGCAACGGCAAGCGCGTGTTCGTTCAGATAGGCGAAATTGGACCCGTGCGACGCCTGCCGTTGCACCGCCTGGACAACCTCCGGGCGCGCATGGCCCACGAGACAGGAGCCCCAGCCCATCGAGAAATCGAGGTATTCCTTGCCGTTGGTGTCCCATAAACGGCACCCCTCGCCGCGGGCGATTGCCACCAGCGCCTCGGCCGGCAGGCCGAACTCTCCGTTGGATATCCCGCCGGGAAAGACGCCGAGCGCACGATCCTTGAACTGCGGCATTCGCTAACCTCCCATCCGGGTTTCCTGTGCGCCCTGACCAATTGCGGCCGCCGGCATCCAATGCTTGTCCACCGCGTCACCGTATACGGTCGAGCATCGCCTGTCCGGTATCGAGAAACGCCTTTATCAGGCGCGCGTCCTTCCGCTCCTTCAAGCAGGCGAGTTGCCGATACATCCGAATGCCGGCGTCGCCAAGCGGAATTCGATGAAGGCGGCTATCGGGTGCGAGGCCGCGATCGCCAATGACGCCGATGCCGAGCCCCTGCGCCACCGCCTCGCGAAACGCATCCCGATTGTTGATCTCGATCCTTTGTCCCGGTGCGATATTGGCCTTGGCGCAGGCTTTCTCGAAGATCAGGCGGGTTTGTGATCCGGATTCCCGAATGATCATCCTTTGGCCCTGCAGATCCTTCAAATTGACGCGTTTGCGATTTGCCCAGCGGTGTTGCTTGTTGACGTAGAGAACGAGCGGCCGCGACGCAAAATCCACGTAGTGAAGCCGGGGGTCCATCTGCGTCGAGGCAAGCATGGCGACGTCAGCGCGAAAATCCAGAAGCGATTTGTGCGCCTCCTCCGAATTGCAAATCGTCAGTGATATTTTCACACCCGGATGGGAGTCGGAAATCGGCGAGATGATGGGAATCACGTCAAGCGGACCGACGGCACTGATTCGAAGATGACCGGTGCCCTTGCCGCTTGCCGCCTCCAGCAGCTCAATCGCCTCTTCGTTCGTCGTAAAGATGCGCTCTGTAATGGTCAGCAGCGATTTCCCCACCTCGCTGAGTTCGACCCGCCGTCCCTGTCGATGAAACAGCTCGACGTCGAAGACACCCTCGAGGTCACCGACCTGCTGCGTAATCGTCGGCTGACTGAGGTTGAGGCGCTCCGCGGCGCCGGTAAAACTTCCCTCGAGCGCGACTGCCTGAAACGACCGAAGCTGCGTGAAATACATAGGATTTCGCTATGTGATTCATAGAAATTCAATATTAGCTCTATGCATTCAATCCTGTCATCCTTTGGGGTATCCTAAACGAAGAACAATAAGACGTTAGGATCAAGCGGGTTTGTCAGGTGGAGGCAATCGAGATGGATCCCATAGAGGCCATCCGGGCCACCGGGGCCGGCCCCATCAAGACATTCGTGTACGGAATCTTTCCGCAGGTGAAGCCGGCCTGGACGGGTTTACCTCACCCGATACCGTGGAAGGCGTCGACCTGTCGCCCTTTATCCAGGGCGACCGGGCGGATGCACCCGAGTCCGTATTTTTGATGAACCCCTGTCCATTCAGCATCGGCGATCCGCGCGGCCATGATCAGGTCCCGGATTTCAAGGGGCGTCGCATGGAATATCGTGGCGTGCGGACGGCGCGCTACACCTATGTGCGAACGATCGACGAGCCGTGGTTGCTATACGACAACCAGGAAGATCCCTATCAACTGGTCAATCGAATCGACGACACCTCCCTCAAAGGGCTGAAAAAAGACCTGGAGGACGAGATGCGGCGGCACATGGCGCAGATCGGCGATGACATCCGTCCGAAGGAACACTATTACGACGCGCTCGGCATTGATTTCGACGATCGCGGCAAGTTACAGGCATTGGTCGAGAACCCGTATGACCGGTCGGGATAACCTAGAAGAGGATCTTTTGGCGTGACCCAGGGCGAAAGACCGATTGACGCAGAGACGGCGGATGAACTGGGCGAACGTCTGTTCACGATGGTGGTCTACACCGATACGCATCTGAATCAGAATGAATCGGAATCGATGGCACCGTTTGAAGTCAACCTGTTGGCCAACGCGCGCATGCGATATGTGATCAACGAAATCAACGCCGTTGCGCCGGATTTCGTGATCCATCTGGGCGACCTCGTGCATCCGGTGCCGGTGATGCCGATTTATGCGGATGCGGCCGACCGGTTCCACGAGCAAACCGCCGCGCTCAACTGCCCGCAATATTTGGTGCCCGGCAACCATGATGTCGGCGACAAGCCGATAAAATGGGGCCCGGCGGGCGTCGTCTGCGACGATTTTCTGACCCTGTGGGAAAAGCATTTCGGCGATCATTACTATGCCTTCGACCATGGCGACTGCCATTTCGTGGTGATCAATGCCCAGATCATCAACTCCGGCCTCGCCTCGGAAAAAGCGCAGCGCGCGTGGCTGGAACAGGATCTTGCGGCGAACGCCGGAAAGCGGCTTTTCGTCAATATCCACTATCCGCCCTATCTCACCGCCCCGGACGAGGCGGAGCATTACGACAATATCGGCGAGCCGGGGCGAACATGGGTGCTGGACCTCCTGGAGAAATACCAGGCGGAAGCGCTGTTTGCCGGGCACGTCCACAATTTCTGGTACAATTTACACGGCGATACCCACTGTTATCTTCTGCCGTCCACCGCGTTCGTGCGCCAGGATTACAGCGAGTTGTTCCGCGTCGGGCCCGGGCCCGAGGCCGGCCGGAACGATGCGCCGAAACTCGGTTATTTCGTCGTGCACGTTCACGCGAACGGCCATGTGTGCCACCCCGTGCGGACCTTCGGACGCACCCTCGCACCCGATGGACCGAGCCCGCCCACCCCTCGGCGCCTGCCGCTCGTTCATCCGCGTGTGACCCGCCGCGCCACCGTGGGATTCGATTTCCGCCACCCCTGGACGGAGTTGGTCGAGATACCGCCGAGCGGCGGTCTGGACGAATTCGCGCGCAAATCCGTCCGCAACGACTATCCCCTCCTCTCTTTATGGGAGATGGGCGTCCGTCGCTTGCGCATTCCGCTGCATGACCTCGTCAACCCGGAAATCCGCCAGAGAATGCGCGATCTCAAGAGCATGGGCCACGCATTCACGGTGTTTTCGTTCGAGCTGCCGGATCCGAAGCAACGGCGCACCCTGATCGATCATTGCGACCTGATCGAAGCCTGGGAGGTCGGTTTCGCTTGGGACGATCTCGATGACATTTGCCGCGGCATCCAAGCCATCAAGGACGAGGCGGAGATTTCGGTATTCCTGACCAAGCTCCGGTCGAAAGAAGATCTGGAGACCGACGCTCACAAATATTACCACGTCATCAATCACGGGTTCGTTCCCGGCGAGCGCGCAATCATTCGCGATATTCTCGGCGACAGCGCCAAGGCCGGGCTGATCGACGGCTTCGTGTTTCGGGTGCTGAATGAGCAGCCCCTGTCGGCCGAAATACGGGCGGCCGGCCAATTGGCGGCGGACCTCGATACCAAAGCATCCATCCACGTCCGATTGGCCACGTCCAATCCGGCGGCTGAGTCGCTCGACGATGCGCTGCATGCCAACCGGATCGCGGAGGCAATGGTCGCGTCCGCCACGCAACCGAATGTGCGCTCCTTCATCGATACTTTTGCCGATATCGACCGGGGCTATTTCGTTCGAAACGGCGTCGTCGATCGCCTCTACAATCCGAGGCTCGGCAGTCACGTGGTCAGGAATCTGAATGCCGCGCTGAACGAGATGTACGGCGCTCTCAATCTCGGCGACTGCCATCCGCTCGATTCCATGACGATTATCGGCTTTTCAGATGCCTCGGCCTCACACGCCCTGCTCTTGCCGCATGGGACCGCAAACGGCCGGACTGTGACTCTGCCGATTGAGGCGGCCGGCCAAGAGGGCCAGGCAAAAATCGCCGATCTCGCAACCGGCGAAATTACCGAGGTTCCCTGGTCCAAAAAGGAACAAGCCGGGGAAGCTTCGCTGCCGACGGCAATCGGAGGGCCCGTGCTGGTTTCCCTTTAGAGCACATCCCGAGCGAACCGAAACGGTTCGCGACGACGTATTTGGCTAAAATGTAAAGAGAGTGACCATTTCACTTGAGTCAATCTAAACAAGAAATGGTCAGGCCCCCGCGCGGCGTCGTAGCCGCCGGCTTTATTTGCTCTTGGCGACTTTGGCCCGCGCCCAGGCGGAAACGACTTCGGACAGCAGCACCAGCACAACGATCGACAGAAGGATCGCGGCCACCCGTTCCGTCTCGATCTGCTGCACATTGCGCTTGAGGTACCACCCCATACCCCCCGCACCAAAGAAGCCCACGACGGTGGCGGCGCGAAACGCAACATCCCAGGTATAAATCGCAATGCCGGTGAAGGCGACGCGGACTTGCGGGATCACGCCATAGACGAATACCTGAAACAAACTGGCGCCGGTCGCCTTGATCGCTTCCACCGGCCCCATATCGATCGCCTCGATTTCCTCCGCAAACAGTTTTGCGGCGAAACCGGTGCAAAACACGGTCAAGGCCAAGACGCCGGGCAACATGCCGAAGCCGAGGATGCTGACGAATAGGATCGTCCAGATCATTTCGTGCACGGCGCGTCCAAGCATGGTGACCAACCGCGCCAGCGGATAAACGAAGCGCCGGTGCGGCGTCATGTTGTAGCTCGCGAACCAGCCGAGCGGCACGCTGATCAGCAATCCAAACAGCGCGCTGAGATACGCCATCTGGATGGTGTCCACGACCGACCCCAGATAGGTGGCGTCGAGGATATAGTCGATATCCGCCGGGTAATACCGGTCGGTGACGAGATGGCCGATCTTTCCGAACATCGGAAACAGCCGCTCGAGCGGGATTTCCAGATACTCGATCGAATATCCGAGCAAGAGAAAAACGCCGAGCACCACGCCATAGCGAATCAGCGACGCCGGAAACCTGAAGCGTCGCCATTGCGGTGCGACCGCGACCGCGCCGATATGATCGCTATTGCCCATCGTCATCGAACTGCGCTTCCGCCGCCCCCCATCAAATCACCGACTTGCGGCCGTAATGCGAGAGAAACTCGCCCACCAGGATGATGCACAAAATTGCGAAGATTACCGTCGTCACGCCGGGAAAGTTGAAGGTGTTCATCTGTCGGAAAAACATCAGGCCAAGCCCGCCGGCGCCGACCAATCCGAGAATGGCAGAGCGTCGGATATTGATTTCCCATTCGAAGATGATCACGCCGATGACCACCGGCAAAATCTGCGGCACGATCGCATAGATCAGCACTTGAAATCCGTTGCCGCCGACCGCGCGAATCGCCTCGACCGGCGCGGGGTCGATGTCCTCGATCGCTTCGGCGGAAATCTTGGCGATGAAACCGACCGAACGCATGGCGATGGCGAGCACACCGGCAAGCGCACCGAGGCCGACCGCGGCAACGAAGAACAGGGCCCAGACGATCTCGTGAATCGACCGGCTCAGCGTCATCAGGAGGCGCGCGATCGGATAGGTGACAGGTTTGAAGGGCGTAATGTTGAGCGCGCCGAACCAGATCACCGGTATGCAGATGATCACGCCGAGCATCGTGCCGAGGCACGCGATCATCAGGGTTTCGATGGTCGGCCCGATTAGGTTCGGCAGCAGGGAAAAATCAAACCCGATAAACCGGTCGACGGATTTCAGGATCGCCCCGAAGGATCCCATCCGCGCCCAATCCGTATCCTCGACGACCGTCACCTTGACGCTCCAGACGACCAGCCCGAGCAAGCCAAGATACAAAACGGATCGAATTATTCGGCTGCGCTTTCGCTCGGCCTCGATCCGGTTGAGCAGGGCGCCGTAGACCGCCGCGCCGGTCATCGCCTTGCCGGACGCCATGGGCGCGTCATCACAGCACCTCCATGGCATAAATTTCGTTCAGCTTATCCTGATCGATGCTGTCGGTCGGGCCATCGAACATCTTGACGCCATCCTGCAATCCGATGATCTTGTTGCAGAACTCCAGCGCGAGCTGAACGTCGTGGATATTGCACAGGACCGGCACCCCGAATTCGGTGGCGATTTCCTTGATCAGCGCCATGACCTCGCGCGAGATCTTCGGATCCAGGCTGGAGGTCGGCTCATCGAGCAGCAACAGTTTTGGATCCTGCATCAACGCCCGGGCGATGCCGACCCGTTGCCGTTGGCCGCCACTCAATTCATCGGCCCGCTTGTCCACATGGTCGATCAAGCCGACACGATCGAGAACTTGCAACGCGCGCGTGATGTCATCCTTGGAGAACAATCGGAACAAGCTACGCAGGTTGCCGACATAACCGAGCCGGCCGGACAGCACATTGTCCATCACCGACATCCGGTCGACCAGATTGAATTCCTGAAATATCATGCCGATATTTCGCCGCAGCTTGCGCAGATCGCCTTGCGACAGCGTCAGCACCTCGGTGTCATAGAGCCGGATGCTGCCGCCGGTCGGTTCCACCAGGCGGTTGATGCACCGGATCAGCGTTGACTTCCCGGCGCCGCTGGGACCGATGATCGCGAAAAAATCCTCCGCGTCGACGCCGAAACTGACTCCCTGAAGAATCTCGGGCCCGGTCCGGCTATAGCGCGCGGTGAGATCGGTAACGGTTAGAATAGACATGGCCGTGACAGCGCGATCGTCCGCGGCGGGGCGAAACAGTGGATTGTCCCGCCCCTTGCGCGGCCGACCTGACGCCGGTTACTTCTTTTTCTTTTTGCGGGCGTCCTTGGCCTTCTTCAGATCACGGATGACGTCGTAATCCTTGGAAGACATACGCACGAAGGTGTTGGACTTCACGTTTTTGAGGAAGGCCTTTGCTTCCGGCTGCCCTTTCAGGCCCAGAAACGTGTCTGCGATTTTCGCCTTCAGATCCTTGCACAGCGTGTTGCGATAGACGAAGGGATCCTGCGGGATCGCCGGGGATTTCCAAAGGACATTGAAATCCGCCAGTTTGACCTCTCCCTTGTTCACCACATTGTCGAAACGATGCGATGCGACGAAGGCGGCATCGACCTTGCCTTGGTGAACCGCCACGGTGGAGAGTTCGTGACTGCCGGTATAGACGACTTTTTTGAAGTAGTTATCGATGTCCGTATTGATCACCTTCGAGAAAACCACGCGCGGCACCAGATTGCCCGACGTGCTGCCGGGGTCGGTAAGGCCGACAATCGATCCCTTCAAATCTTTGATGGTCTTGAACTTGCTTCCCTTCTTGGAAACCAGCACGCCCTTGTAACCGGGGCCTTCTTCCTGCAGATGGCCGGGCCGTTTAGCGTATGTCGCGAACACCTCGACACTCGGGTCCTTGGAATTCGCAATGACATAGGTATACGGTCCAAGCACCGCGACGTCGACAAACCCACCGAGCAACCCTTCCACCACCGCGGCGTAAGAGGTCGGCATGAAGAATTGGATTTTCTTGCCCGTCAGCTTCGCCATGCGGTCCGTGACCGGCTTGTAGAGCTTGAGTTCGGCGACCGTCTCCTCGGTCGGCACCATCGCGAAGGTGAGCGCCTTGGGATTTTCGCACTTACCCGCGGACGCGGCGACCGTGGCCGTCCCCATCAGCAATCCGGCCGCTAGGGCCATGCTGCCGACGGCGCGTTTCGTCCGGCCATTTCCGACTGACCGAGATACTCGATTATGTGTCATTATTTGAGATCCTCCCTTTGTCTTGCAGGTTTGATTTTTCAGTTCCGCCTTACTGCGATCCCCCCACGCCTTACCAGCGCATATTGATGTTCTTGATCTGCGTATAGCTCAGCAATTCGTCGAAACATTCCTCCTGGCCGATGCCGCTGCTCTTCCAGCCGCCATAGGGCGCGCCGATATAGCGCCCGTTGGTGTTGATCCAAACGTAACCGGCCTCGATCCGCTCGGCGGTCTCCATCGCCTTGTCGAGATCGTTGGTCACAATCGCCGCGGTCAGGCCGTATTCCAGCGCGTTGGCGCGCCCGATCATATCTTCGTAGTCATCCCACGGCATGACCGACATGACCGGCCCGAAGATCTCCTCGCGGGCGATCCGCATGTCGGGCTTCACATTATTGAATACGGTCGGCGCGACGAAGAAGCCGTCTTTCAGGGCGGGGTCCGACGGGGCGCCGCCGCCGGTGATCAGCTCGGCGCCTTCGGACTTGCCCGACTCAATGTAGCCGGTGACCCGGTCGTATTGCTCCTGAGAAACGATCGGACCCATTTCCTTGCCTTCCTCCCAGGGAAGGCCGATCGGCAGGGCTTCCGCCTCGGCGGCCAGCGCCTCCAGGACAGGTCCGTGGAGCGATTTATGCACGAAGACGCGCGACGTCGAACTGCAGGATTGACCCTGGCGGTTCATGTTCATGCCCTTGACCGCCGCCTGCGCCGCCTTCGCCGGATCCGCGTCCGGGAAGATGATAATCGGGTTCTTGCCGCCCAGTTCGAGGCTCACATTCTTCAGCCCATCGGCGGCTTCGCGCGCGATAATACGGCCGGTGGCGACGGAGCCGACGAAACCGATGCGGTGCACCAGCGGATGGCGCACCATTGCGGACCCCGCAACCGCGTCGCCGGTGACGACATTGACGACGCCCGGCGGAAAGATGCCGTCGCACAGTTCGGCCAGGCGCAGGCTCGAGAGCGGCGCCTGTTCCGGCCCCTTGATGACGACGGTGTTGCCGGCGGCCAGCGGCGCGGCCGCCTTCTCGGCGCAGAACCGGAATGGGTGGTTGAACGGGTTGATCTTGGCCACCACGCCGTAAGGCTGGCGCCGCGTGAAATTCATGTGCCGCGGGCCGAAGGACGATGTCTCGCCCTTGATTTCGGTGATCAATCCGGCGAAATAGCGCAGCGTGTCGACGGTCCAGTCGACGTCGCCGGTCATGCCGCTCAGCGCATTGCCGGAATCGACGCAGTCCATCATGCCGAGTTCTTCCCGATGCTCCGCAAGTTTATCGGCGAAGAGCTCGAGGCAGCGGGCGCGCTCCTTGATCGGAACGCGGCGCCAATCCTGAAACGCATTATGGGCGGTCTTGACCGCATGATCGACGTCTTCTTCGGTCGCCTTCGGAACTTCGCCAAGGCGATCCCCGTTCGACGGGTTGAACGACTCGATCGTGCCATTGTCCTTGGCAGGCAGCCATTCGCCGCCGATATACAAGCCCTTCGGCGAAAACTTCAGATCGGGTGTGGCAGACATGTGATCTCTTCTCCCAAATTGGTTGGCTGCCGCTACGGCACGATTGCGGCGCGCAGCACGCTGCGATCGGCGGCACGTTTGAACGCCTCGTCCAGATCGGCGAGGGCGAATTTCGAATCGACGATATCCTTGAACGGAAAGCGGTCGCGGTTCGCCATGACGAAGTCGAGCGCCTGAATGAGGTGCCGCGGATGGTAATTGTGGATGCCGCGCAAGGTGATCCATTGGCGCACCAGAATATTGGCGTCGATGTTGATATACGCGTCCGGGTTGACCAAACCGGCAAGCGTATACCGCCCGCCGACCCGCAGCATGCGCAGCCCGGCGGCGACCACGTCGGGCACGCCGCAGACCTCGATCACCGCGTCGGCGCCATCCGGCGGGCACAGCCCGCGAATGGCCTCGATCAGCGCATCTTGGTCCATCTCGGCGACATTCATGGTCACGTCGGCGCCGAATTTTTTCGCGATCTCCAAACGGTCCGGCACCGCATCGAGGCCGATCACCAGCCGCGCGCCACGCGCCTTGGCCATCGCACAGCCGTAGAGGCCGAGCAAGCCGAGGCCCTGAATCACGACCGTGTCGCCCAGGGATATCTGTGTCGCTTCGGTGACGGAGACCATCGTGGCGACGCCGCAGTTCAACGGTGTCGCCTCCTCGTCGCTCAGGTCATCCGGCAGTTTCAGGATTCCAGTGCCGGGCACGATGTAGCAATACTCGGCGAACCCGCCGAGAAAATGCGGATCTTCCTCGGCCAGGTCATGGCCGTATTTGCGGACGCCCTTGCATTTCTGCGGCATGTCGTGCACGTCGCGGTAGTGACACTCGCCGTCGAAAAAATATTCCGTCCAGGTGACCCGGTCGCCGGTCCCCAGCGGATCGCCCCGCATATCCCGCTCGATCTCATTGCCCAGTTCTTCGATCACGCCGATGATTTCATGCCCCAGGATGCCGGGGCACGGATTCGGCCGGTGGCCCTGATAGGAGTGAATGTCCGACCGGCAAATGGTCGACATGGTGACGCGGACAAGCGCCTCGCGCGGCAAGACCGGCCGGAGCGGATACTCCTTCAGGACGAACGGCGTGTTCGGCGCATTATAGACGGCGGCCTTGGCAGTGCGGCTCATCCGCCGGCCGCTCCGGCAGCGGTGCCGTTGATCGCGAAGTCGAACACTTCGTAACTCTTGAGCACGCCGGCCTCGGCCCGGGCGGCGTAGCGATCGTCCACCGGATGGCTGATGATGATCGGCACCTTCGCTTCGGAAACGCCGCCATGAGTCCGCAGGCGGTGTCCCTTGAGCGCGGACAGATCATGATCCTGCTCGCGCGCGCCGATGCAGGTGCCGGCGTCGCTGATCACCGCCACATCGCCCTCGCGGTCGGCGGGCAGCTCGAACCTTTCGACGGTTTCGGATTTCGCGTAAGCGCCTTCGATGCCCGCTATATCCTTGATGGCGGCAATGGCATCGCGCGGATCGAGCCCGTTTTTGCAATAGACCCGGACAAAACCGCCGAGCGCGCCGTGATGGCCGACGAAGGCGTCCGTAATCGGGCAGATCACCGTGCTGCTGCCTGTGCCGAACCGGTCGTCCAGGACATCCTGCAACCAGATGACATTCGGCGTGCCGTCTTCTTTCGACTTGTCGTTCATGCCGTGGTCCGCGGTCAGCGCGACGATCGCGCCAAGCTCGGCGAGGCGGCCGAAGCGTTGATCCATGTTGATGTAGAAATCATTCGCTTCGGGCGTGCCGGGCGCATGCGCGTGCTGCACGAAATCGGTGAGCGAGAGGTAGAGAATATCGGGCCGCCGCGTCTCCAGCAGCTTGATGCCGGCATCGAGCACGAACAGCGACAATTCCTGCGAATACATGTCGGGTAGCGGCTGACCGACGAAATCCAGCACATCCTCGATACCGTTCTCCGCCATCGTGCAACGATCGGCATATTGCGAGGAAAGGCTGACCGAGCCGCCGCTAAGGTCCAGGTTTTTCGCCAGTTGCTGACGCAGCTTGTCCTTGGCGGTGATGGAGACCACCTTCGCGCCGTGTTGCGAGAACGACGCCATGACCGACTGGGTGCGCAACAATTCGGGCCCGGTCATCACCACCGCCTCGCCGGTCGCCGGATCGAGGTAGAAATTGCCGGATATGCCGTGCACCGCGGGCGGCTTGCCGGTCACGATCGACATGTTGTTGGGGCAGGTGAAGCTCGGTACCGTGCCCTCCGCGACGGTATGGAAACCGTTTTGCATGAAGCGTTCGATATTCGGGATGATGCCGTCGCGCAGCCCGCTCTTGATATAGGCGGGGTCGCCGCCGTCGATGCACACGACGACAATAGGTTGAGACGGATACTGATACTCGATTCCGTTCAGCTCAACCGCTGGCTTGCTCATGGTGTCTCCCTTCTCCGACTCAATCGCCGCATTTTTTGAATTGCGCGGATTTCCGATGCTTGAGCGACGGTAGCACTGTGATTACTATCGGTTAAAATTGCAAATTATTGAGTATCCATTGATCTAATCGATGTATGAAAAACCACTCAAAGCGTTTCACGCCGTTGCCGTCGAGGGTGGTTTCACCGCCGCGTCGCGCGCGCTCAGTATCGGGCAGCCGACGGTATCGACACATGTGCATCTGCTCGAGGAAACCTTCGGCGTGGAGCTGTTCCACCGCCGCGGCCGTACGATCGAACTGACCCCGGTGGGGCGCACGCTTTTTACGATTACCCAGGGGCTATACCGGCATGAAGAGGAGGCGATCGCGTATCTGCGGTCCGCGCGCGCGCAACAGGCCGGCGAGCTGCGGCTGGGCGCGGTCGGCCCCTACGATGTGATGGAGCTGTTACAAGCGTTCCGGTTGGATCATGCCGGGGTGCGGTACTCGGTAACCCTGGGCAGTGAAACCGAGGTCTTCAAGCGGCTGATCAACTTCGAGACCGATGTCGGAGTCACCGGATTTGCCCCCGACGACGACCGGTTCCATTGCGTGTTCTACAACCGCGATCCGGTGCTGATCATCGTCAACCGCAGCCATCCCCTCGCCGCGCGAGATTCGATCACCCTCGCCCACCTTGCCGATCAGGCAACCGTGTTGCGCCCGCCGGAATCGACCACCCGGCAGGCGTTCGAGCGCGCGCTGCGCAAGGCCGACGTATCGATCCGCCCGGTGATGGAAATCAACAGCCGCGAGGCGATTCGGGAAGCGATCATCCGCGGCATCGGCATCGGCGCCATTTCACGCAATGAATACGCCGAACATCCGGACTTGCGCGCCTTTCACATCCCGGCGGCCGAGATGTACACCTATGCCCATGTCGTCTGCCTCGCGGAGCGCCGGAACCGGCCGCTGATCGCCGGGTTTATCGACTTGGCCGAACGCGGCGCGAAAGCGTTCGACTCGGCGGCTTGAATTCGGACAATTCCCGCCCGGCCCCATATTGAACAAAGCCGTGTAGCGCCGCGCCGATTCAGGTTCGCGGCCCCCGCCATTCACGGACACCGCCGGTATTGAGGAACGTATTAGCAAGGGTGCGGTCCGCGTGGGTCATGCGCCACGACAACATTTTCTCGGTGAACGCGAGACGAACGCCGGCGTAGTCCGGGTCTCCCGCGCGGTTGACGAACTGGTCCGGGTCGCCTTTGAGGTCAAAGAGCAACGGCGGCAAGGCTGGAAAGTGTACATACTTGTACGCGTCGTCGCGGATTGCGGCGAGATGGCATTGATCGGGTTGGAGTTCGAGGCCATTCTCACCCGAAAGCTCGGGCACATGCCGCCAATCGAACTCCCAATGCGCCTCGCGCCGCCAGTTTTTCGGCGTATCGCCGCGGACGAAGGGAAGAAGCGGGCTGCCGTCGCATTGTGCCGGAACGTCGCGGTCGAGCCATTCCAGGATGGTCGGCATGACGTCGACATGCTCGGTAAACGCGGCGACCTCGCGCCCGCGCATCCCATTCGCCGCCCCGTCCGGATCGCGGATGATGAGCGGGATGTGAAATGCTTCGTCGAAATATCCGCTCTTTCCCTGCAAATGATGATCGCCGAGGTGTTCGCCATGGTCAGAGGTGAAGATAACCAGGGTGTCGTCGTACTGTCCGGCATTCTTGAGATAGTCGATGATCCGCCCGACATGATGATCGACTTCGCTCATCAGCCCGTAGTAGGTGGCCCGCGCCTGGAGGATCGTAACATCGTCGATGTCCGCTTCCCGGCCCTCATGGCCGAGCGAATATCGCTTGCGCCTGTGGTTCTCGATCATCAGGGCCAGATAAGGATGCTGCGCCGCTTCCGCGCCCGGCGATGCCGCGCGACGCGGCGGCGGAACATCGCCCGGGTCGTACAGGGTGTTATACGGCTCCGGCGCCACCCAGGGCGGGTGCGGGCGCTTGAACGACAGGTGGACGAACCAGGGGCGTCCGCCATTGACCGCGAGCCAGTTCAGCGTTTCGCCGGCGGTGAAGGCGGTGTCGCTATCCTCGGCGCCATAGGCTGGCGGCGCATAGGTGTCTCCGCGCGTTTCGGCGCCCGGGTAGTCGGGAACCGGTTTATACGCGTCGGCCGGCCTCGACCATCCGCTATACCCCCGCCCCTTGAGCCATCTCAGCCACGACGTGGTGTGATTGACGATTTGGTTCAGGCCCGGTAGCACGCCGTCATAGGTCTCAAGCCGCGGATCGCCCGCGGCGAGGGTCCGCGGATCCGGGGCGGTGCTGGTGTATCCAAAAAGCACCGGGTCGTAGCCCGCCTTGCGGGCTTCCAGCGCCACGTTGGTGAACCGTGCATCGAGCGGCACGCCATTATAGACAACCCGGTGATTGAACATGTAGAGCCCGGTCAGCAGCGAGGCGCGGCTCGGGCTGCAGGGTGCGCCTTGCGAATAGTGCCTGCGAAACAACACGCCGTCGGCGGCAAGCCGATCGAGGGCCGGCGTCTTGACGCAAGGATGTCCGACGGCGCCCAACGAATCGCCGCGCCATTGATCCGCGGTAATGAAAAGAACGTTCTTTTCGGTTCGTTGCGCCATTGTCGATGCCTCCTGATGTCACGAACGGACGTTAACCTGTGCGTATCGAATCTCATATTCGCATGAAATAAAATCGCCCGGATTCGCCACGGTGGCGCTTTCCATTATAGTGGACTGGAAAAGAATAAATAAGAATGGGGCGTTGCACGCCCAATCCAGGCAGAGGAGAAAATCATGGACCCAAAATCGTTGTTCACACGTCGCTTCGTTATCGCTGGCGCCGGAGGCACCGCCGTTGCGCTCACCCTCGGAGATCTTATTTTTCCCGCCGCCGGCTTAGCAGCGGGTAAGCCGAAAAAAGGCGGCAAGCTGGTCTATGCGGTCTTAGGGCACAATTCGAAACACAAAAGCAAGAAGACCGCGAAGCATCCGTATAGCGGTATCGAGATCCGAACCAAGAACGTCTACAACGCGCTGACCTGGGTCGACCAGGATCTGAATGTGCGGCCGGAAGTGGCCACCAAGTGGGAATCCGTCAGCGACGATCAAAAAGTCTGGGAAGTCGATATCCGCGAGGGCATCAAGTTCCACGATGGCCGCGATCTCACCGTCGAGGACGTGATCTCCTCTTACGATTTCCACCGCCACAAGAAGAAGGGCACGTCCTTCGCCAAAAAGATGCTGGCCAAGGTCGAGAAGGCCGGCGCCAACAAAGTGCGCTTTATCCTAAAAACACCCAACAGTGAGTTTGGGTGGTGGGCGGCCGAATACCGCCAGGCAATCATGCCGGCGGCATCGATCGATACGATCGGTATGGACGGTATCGGCAGCGGTCCGTTCAAATTCGCCAAGATCGATCCGCAGCGGCGTGTCATTTACGAAGCGAACGAGAATTATTGGGGCGACGGCCCCTATCTGGACACGCTGGAAGTTGTCGTCCAGCCCATGGGCCCGGCGATGAACGGCTACCGGTCGAAGCAGTTCGATATGATTATGGCCGTCGATCCGGCCCTGGTGTCTCAATTCGAGAAATTGCCCGGCACCGTCGTCGATATCGCCAAGGCGGGATCGCAAATGCTGGCCGTGCTGCCCAAGTATGAAGGCTCGCCCTTCATGGACAAGCGCATCCGCCAAGCGCTGACATTGGCCATCGATCGCCAGAAGATCATCGACATCGTCTATGGCGGCAAGTCCGCATGGGTGACCAACGATTCGCACATGGCGAATTTCAATCAAGATTTCTTGCCTAGGAAAACCGTTCGCGATGTTGCCAAGGCAAAGAAGCTGTTGGCGGAGGCCGGACACCCGAACGGCATTACCCTCCCGACGTTGTACTATTCGGGCTATTACCCGGAAATCGATCGGGTGTTCCAGGTGATGGCGGAGTCGGTCAAAGACGCAGGCATCACGATGCCGATCGAGGCACGACAGAAGAGCGGCTACCGCAAATGGCGCGTCGAGGACAAGAAGAAGACGCGCAAACACCGCTTCGCCATGGGCCCGGTCGGGCCACGGAACCCCGCCGCCAATCTATTCCGCATGGCGCGCCCAACCTACAACGAAAGCGGCTACTGGCATCCCAGCCCGAAGGGCGACGAATATATTGCGCTCTATAAGAAGGCGATGACGACCGGCGATGCCGCGAAACGGCGGGCGATCTACCACGAAATGCAGCGCATCCTCCATGAAGAGGTGCCGACCCTGTTTATCGTTGGCCGGCGCACGATCGACGTCCATCGATCGAACGTGCATGGCTGGAAGGCGCACTCCCAAAGTTGGTCGGGCAAGTTCGACACCGTCTGGAAGTCGTAGCATTTCGGGACCGGGAGACGGGATGAGGGCGCGCCGCTTCGCCGGCCGTCCCTCTCCCCTCCGTTCGCCGTGATTGTGAGAGTGATCCGATGCTGAACGCGATACTGCGGCGCACGTTGCTGTCCGTCCTCGTCCTTTTCCTGGTCGCTGTATTCGTTTTCCTGGCAACGGAAGTGCTGCCGGGAGACGCGCTCGACGTCTATCTGACCGAGGACGACGTCAGCGTCATGACGCAGGCGGATATCGAGGAAATGCGGCATGAGCTTGGCCTCGACGTGCCGGCGCCAATTCGATTTTTCGCATGGTTGTCGGGCGCCGTCGTCGGTGATTTTGGCGTGACCATTGTCGATAAGATCCCGATAGGCGAGATTATCTTCAATCCGCTTCTCAACTCTCTACAGCTCGGCGCCGCGATCACCCTGATCACCATGCCGGTCGCGTTTGCCATTGGCGCCGCGGCGGGATATTGGCGCGGCCGGCGGACGGATGCGGTGGTTTCGACCACCTCCATCATCGGATACTCCATTCCCGACTTTGTCATTGGAACGGTGCTGATTATCGTTTTTGCCGTTTGGATCCCGCTGTTTCCCGCGGTTATTACCGCTTTCAATAACGCATCGCCGTTTGAACTTCTGGCGGTTTCCCTGCTGCCCGCCATAACCGTGATCATCGGACATGTCGCCCATTTGAGCCGATTGTTGAGGGCGGGATTTATCGAGACGATGAACAGCGATTTCGTCGAACGCGCGCGCCTGTCGGGGGTTCCGGAACACCGCATCGTTTTCCGGCACGTCCTGCCGGCCTCCGTAATTCCCACCCTGAATGCGACGGCCCTTTATATGGCCGGCGTGTTGTCCG
>JAOTYV010000070.1 GCA_029861675.1 Alphaproteobacteria bacterium | reverse complement strand
GATACGACAAAAGAGACGACAACTACCTCGCATCCGTCCAACTCGCCTCATTGCGGATTTGGCTGCGAACTTATGAGTCGGTGACCTAGCACGGCTCAATAATGCCATTTTTAGGATCTTCTGAGCTGATCTCTGAAATGTTCAAGTCGCATATGAAACTCGGCAGTGTCACCATAGTCCATGAAACGTCGGTAACGCCCATGTGGAGATTTGATCCGCAATGCGTGTTTAATTGGGCACCAATATTGTTCGGTCCGACCGGCAACCTCCCGCACATAGGCGATCAGGCCATTGGCGTAACCGCAATACTCGCAATTGAGCTTTTCGATCGCATTCAGATATGCCAGGTGCCGCCTGTCGAGATGGATGTAATCCGATCGACGGACGCGCTCGATACCCCAGACCGAAAAGCATATGACCTGGAATAGCCAGACGCTGAAATCAAGCAGAATCAATGGGAAAATCAGGATATAGATAAAGGGCGAGAGCAACAGGTAGCCCATAGTCGAATCCCTCAAGAAACGGATGAGACCTGTTTTAATATGAATATGCTCTGCGACGACGCTTTGCTCGAAAATCACTCGGCCCTTGTCAAGTCGGTAACGGAAGGCGGCACGTTGCTCGTCGATTTTCTGCTCGAATTCTTCTTCTATTTGGCGGAGCCGCTCAAACAGGTCGTTCAATTCGCTGTCCATAGGGTTGCTTTCCTTCCCGATGAGCCCATACCTCGAGCATGATCGTTGGCTTTGTCAGACTAATTGGGCGTGATCTGGCTGACTAGAAGCAATGAAGACTTTCACGCGGCGAGTTGACGCCACTCGGCCAAAGCAGTCGAGCACTTCTCTTTGAAAATGTCCCGGCGGTTTAGATGACGGTCGTGATTGAAATGGTTATGGATCGAGGCGTGGGCTGCAGCGAATTTCTGCAGGGTCTTTATGTCCCTAAATCGTGTCATTGCTCCTTCTCGCCGGCGGAATGGCTGATGTGAATTTTCGGCCCGGTTGTTGCGCCAGCGACCGCATTCCCGAAGCGTCGCGATTCCGATGGATTTCATCGCGGCCCGGTAGGACCGAAGACGGTCCGTCACGATCGGTCCAGGCCGGCCATAACGCTTCATCGTACGCTTCAGGAATTTTGGCGCAGCCTTGCGATCCCGGCGTTTCGTGGCAGATATCGATACCGCGTTCGAATAGAAGTTCTTCGACCTGCCGCAACGATAGCGGATAGCGGATGTACATCACCACCGTCAGGCGGATGATCTCGGGTGAACTGTTGAAATAGCGGAACGGACTATTCATCCGCCGAAGCTACGGACGACCCTTGCCAAGCTCAAGTCGAATTGCTCTGACAAAGCCCGCTCCAGACTCCCTGCACCGCCATATTTCAAATAGTTGGTTACAGTTTTTCAGTGCGAGCATTTCGGCAAATCCCGCTATTCGGCGGCTCGGTTTGGCTCGGACGCACCGATCCAAGGGTGGTCGGCAATATCGAACAGGCTGTTTTCCGGTCCTTTGAACTTGTCGGACCGCTTCGGCCGGTAGTTCGTTTTCTGTTCGTTGGGATCCTCCGGCAGTTCGGAGTAGGGGACGGCCCCGTTCGCCAGGCACTTCTGCGCGGTGCCTTCGAGATCTTCGACAAAGACGCCGAAATGATGCAGCCCCGTGTAGTCGAGGCCTTGATCGATCTGGTCCTGCTTGAAATTCAACACTGAGATGTTGATGGCGCCATCGGTCAGCACCACCCCCCGGGCGCGCGGATTGTCGATGCGCCTGATCTCCTCAAAGCCGAAAACCTCCTTGTAGAACGCCGCCTGCTTTTCCGGATCCAAACTGGCGATGGCGAGATGCTGGATGCGAGCCATGGTCTTGCTCCTTGCTGGGGGTGGTTGAGCGCCTTAATCGAAGGGCCCCGGCCTTGAATGATCATGCCGCTTCTGCCGGCGCTTCGGACGCCTCAAGAATGACGATATCTCCGGCGTTGTAATCGGCCGGGTTGAGGTCGCGCTTTACGCTCTCAGGCCGCTTGCTGCAGCGCGTCAAGCTGGCGTGCGATGAATGCCTTGAGCATTTCGTGCGCGCGTTCGGTGTCAGGCCCGGGTTCGAGCACCCACAAGTGGTCGCAGCCCTCGAAGACCGCGACCTCACACTCGCCACCGGCGGCACGGTATGTTTCGCCGAATTTCACCTGAAATGCCGGCAGGACGTTGTCATCGATCCCGCCTTGCATGACCAGCATCGGCGGCAATTCAACCGGCTCTCCGCGCTCGAGGATCATTTGCGGGTTGCCTTCTTCGATGTCGCTGAAGGGATTGAAATACACGTGGTGCCGATCCGCCATCTCCTGGCGCCCCTTGGCAAGCGCGTTGTTGTAGCGCGCCAACGGATCGCTGATCGGCGAGCGGGTCGCCACGTAGCGGATGCGCGCTTCGATCTCCGGGTGCCCTTCCAACGGCAGTGCGTTGTAGCGCGGGTCTTGCGGCCGCATGCCGAGCAACTGTGCCACGTGGCCGCCACTGGAACTGCCGAGCAAGCCCATCGTCGACGGATCGCCGTTCCAGCCGGGCGCTTTCATCTTCAGCCAGCGAATACCGTAATTCGCATCCTGTACCGAGGCCGGGTACGGCGCTTCGCCGCCCAGGCGAAGATCGATGGACACCGTCAGGAGCCCGCTGCGCGCCATGGCCTCGGCCATTGCCACATTGGCCATGCGATCCTTAAACGTCCAGGCGCCACCGTGCAGGTCGAGCAACACCGGAAACGGTCCATCCCCGATCGGTTGATAGATTCGGGCGAGCAGCATTCGCGTGGGGACCTGTCTGAAGTCCTCTTCCCAAATCTTGATCTCGTAGTTCGCCTTTGGATCGTAGTTAGCTGTCATCGGGCCTGTTCCTTGTCTTCTCTTCCGCCGAAATTTGTTTGCACCACCTGCCACTCTACAGCCGATGGTATCCGCAAATCATCCTAGCAGCGAACTGGAACGCGATGGAGATAGAGTCGTCAGGTGTCTATGCCGAGCAGCCGTGCCGCTGTGCCGCCCAGGATAGCGATCCGGTCGTCGTCGCTCAGGTCGGGCGTGTTCAGGATCAAGTCGACCTCGGTGCTGGTCCAGCCGAAGGGATAGTCGGTCCCCACCATGATCTGGCCCGGACCGGTTTCGGCGATCAGATGGCGCAAGGCCTCGGGCGTGAACACGATGGTGTCGAAATAAAGCTGACCGTCCTTTAAGTAGGACGTGGGCGCTTTCTTGGGCAATGGCCCCACCCGATCAGGGAAGGTGCGGCAAACGGCGTCGGACCGGTTGGCGTAGGACGGCAGGTAGCCGCCACCGTGCGCAGCGCAGATCTTGAGCCCGGGGAAGCGGTCCAGCGTGCCCTCGAAGATAAGATGCGACAGCGCAATGGTCGTCTCGAGCGGGTTGCCGATGGTGTTCGTCAACAAGCCGCTACCGGAAAGCCGCCCGCTTGAATGAAGTTCCTTTGTGCCCTGCGGGTGCATGAAGACCAGCAGGCCGAGCTCCTCGCAGGTGGCCCAAAAGGGATGATACTTCGGATCTGCGAGCTCTTCGCCCTCGACGGAACAGCCCACGCTCACGCCGCGAAATCCGAGCGTCTTGACCGCATGTTTGACCTGCTCGACCGCGAGCTCGGGGTGTTGCAGGGCGGCGGTGGCAAAGGCCACGAAACGATCGGGCGTGGTCGCGCAAATCTCGGCCAGGGCTTCGTTCTGGATCCTGATCAATTCGGCCGCCGCGTCCAGCTCGGCGTGGTACCAGTAGGGATTGATGCTGAGCGCCGAGACGTCGATACCCTGTTCGTCCATTGCTGCGATGCGCGTGGTCGTATCGGTCATCAACAGTCCGGCATTCCCCACCCGCTGGTCGAGTACGGCCACGGCGTCGGGCACCGCGCAATGTGCGTGCACATCCACCGTCTTGACCCTTGTGCCATTGACCACCACTTCGCGGCGGCGACCATGGCTATGCGGCGTGGAACCGGCGGAATGTCCGCCATCCGCTGAAGCGGCGCTTAAGGCGCATCCTACAAAACCAATCCCTGTGGGCTCGTTGCTCATCGGTGTTGTCCTTTGATCCCTGTCCATGAGCCACATCGTTCATTGTCGCGGCCCGCAGTCTTCACGCCATCCATGGTATATCCCGCCCGGTCCGGGCGTAAACCGCGCCCCCTTCAGTCCGCCGCCTCGATCTTGTCCTGCGTCTTCGTTTCGAAATCCCCGGCGTCATGGCGTTCGCGGAGTTGTTCATGCGGTTCGCCGCGCAGGCGGTTGACCATGCGGCCGCGCTTGACCGGCTCGCGGGCGTGGATTTCCTCCGCCCAGCGCAGCACGTTGGTGTAGGATTTGGCGTCGAGGAATTCCGTCGCCCCGTACTGGTCCAGGATGACGAGCCCGCCATACCAAGGCCAGATCGCAATATCGGCGATGGTGTATTCGTCGCCGCACATATAGCGGTTGTCGGCCAGGCGCCGGTCGAGCACGTCGAGCTGGCGCTTGGTCTCCATCGTGTAACGGTCGATGGGATATTGCTGTTTTTCCTCCGCATAGGCGTAGAAATGGCCGAAGCCGCCGCCGAGATACGGGGTGCTGCCCATCTGCCAAAACAGCCAGGACAGGCATTCCGGACGCTGCGCCGGATCGCTCGGCAGGAATGCGCCGAATTTCTCGGCCAGGTACAGCAGAATCGCGCCGGACTCGAAGACCCGGGTTGGCGGGTTGGTGCTGTGGTCCATCAGCGCCGGGATCTTGGAGTTCGGGTTCGCCGCCACGAAGCCGCTGCCGAACTGGTCGCCATCGCCGATGCGGATCAGCCAGGCGTCGTATTCGGCGCCCGCATGGCCCTGCGCCAGCAGCTCCTCCAGCAGCACCGTGACCTTCACGCCGTTTGGCGTGCCCAGCGAATAGAGCTGTAGCGGGTGCTTGCCGACGGGCAGTTCCTTGTCATGGGTCGCGCCGGCGATCGGGCGGTTGGTGCCGGTAAACCGCCCCTGCTTCTGACCTTCCCATTTCCAGACTTTCGGCGGCGTGTAGGTCTTAGTCATTGTGCGAACTCCGTTCCTGGTGCCGTGGCTGCAATTAGCGTTACCATATGCGTGGCCGTCGCGGCGAATGGTGCCTTTTAGAGAGGCATGATCGTACGCGAGCGGGGTGGAAACGACTTGTACGACGGCAGTATACCTCATCGGGAAAGGAGAACCGCCATGCCAATCTATGAAAACGGTCCCGTGCAGATCCATTACGAGGAGGCCGGTTCCGGCTTCCCGCTGCTGGTTATTCCCGGCGGCGGACTGAACGCGACCATGGCGGGGCTCGCCAACCATGCCTTCAATCCGCTGGAGGAATTCAGCGACACCTATCGCGTCGTCGCGCTGGACCTGCGCAACGCCAATGGCGGTCAGTCGGAGGGCCCGCTCGAGATCGAGCGGACATGGGACGGCTTCACCGACGACCAGCTCGGCCTGATGGACCATCTCGGGATCGACCGGTTCATGGTGATGGGCTTCTGCATCGGTGGTCCCATGATCTGGAACCTGCTGAAGCGCGCGGGGGACCGCGTCGTCTCCGCGGTGCTCGTGCATCCGAGCGGCTACAGCTCCAATGTGCCGGATATCTTCTACCAAAACAACATTACGGGCTGGGCGGCCGAGTTCTGCAAGCGGCGGCCCGAGATCACCATGGAGATGGTCTCCGACTACCTCAACAACATGTACACGAAGCGGGCGGATTTCGTGTTCACCGTCGACCGCGACTTCGTGCGCAACTGCCAGACGCCGGTGCTGGTCCTGCCGGACGATATTCCGGCGCATCCCTACGCGACGGCGATGGAGACGGCCCTGCTGGCGCCGAACGCGCAGGTCAGCCTCTACCCCTGGAAAGAGAACGACCGGAAGATCGATCTCGCGGTGCGCCACATCCGCGGCTTCATGGCGACGAACGCGCCCGCGGTTCTGGCGGAGGCGGCGGAATAGCGCGCCCGTCTACATTACGGCGCTGCGCTTCCGCTCAGCCCGCGCGATCCACACTCATTTCAATCAGGATCGCCACCGCAATCGCCGGGATATCTTCAAGCAGAACCGCTCTGGCGCTCTGGCCAAGTGGCGTCGGTTGGCGGCCTGAACGCCTCGGACCGTTCCTGAGCGGGCGGTTTCAGGTTTGTCTGGCGCCACCTTAATCCATCGCCTCCGCCAGGATCATATCCGCACACTTTTCGCCGATCATCATGCTGGGAGCGTTGGTGTTCCCCGACGTCATCGTCGGCATGATCGAGGCGTCGGCAACCCGTAGGCCCTGCAGGCCGTGGACACGGAGCTTCTCGTCGACAACTGCCATCGGATCGCGGCCCATCTTGCAGGTGCCCGTCGGATGATAGGTGGTCTGACCGTGGTTCCGCATGTACTCAAGGAGTTCCTCGTCCGTCTGGACGTCCGCGCCGGGTTCGAGTTCTTCCCCTACCACGCCGCTCAGCGGCGGCGCCGCGATCAGTTCCCGCGCCTTGCGCACCGCCAGGATATTCGTCTGGCGGTCGTATTCGCTATCGAGGAAGTTATAGTCAATGGCGGGTTCCTGCTCCGGGCGGGCAGATTTGATATGAACGCTGCCGGTGCTTTCGGTTCGTTGCGTGTGGGCGTACAGGCTGAGACCGCGCTGTCGGGAGATGCGTCGCCGGCCGTTCTCCAGGATCGGAATATAGGGAATGACCGCCATCATGGCGTCGGGGGATTCCAAACCCTCACGGGTTCGGAAGAAGATCCGCGCGGCGCCCATCGATTGGGCGATGAATCCTTTGCGGAACAGGATGTAGCGCAACCCCTCGCGGATGAATCTCCAGCCGTGGCTGATATCCGCTTGTGAAATATTTTCCGCGGTGATGGCATACTTCAAGAGCGGCGCGAAGTGATCCCGCAGGTTTTCACCGACACCCGCCAACGCGTGGACAACGTCAATGCCGTGCCGTTGGAGAACCTCAGGCTGGCCGATCCCCGACAGCTCCAGAAGTTTCGGCGAGTTGATGGTCCCGCAACTGACAATGACCTCGCGGGTGGCGCGGGCCTCACGAGCTTCGCCGCCCATTTGATACCGCAGTCCGACGCAGCACTTACCTTCCATGATTAGCGACGTCGCTTCGGCGCCGGACTGGATCGTCAGGTTGGGGCGCTTGCGCGCCGGCTCGAGATAGCAGACCGCCGTACTTTGGCGTCGTCCTTTGTGGATCGACCCCTGCGCCATCGCGATACCTTCCTGATTGTCGCCGTTGTAGTCGGGGTTGCGCGGGATGCCGATCTTTTCCGCTGATTGCATCAGGAGGTCGTAGAACGGCGTCACCTTTGAGGCTTCGGTAATCCTGACGGGGCCGCCGCGGCCGCGATGCGCATCGGTACCGCCCTCGTAACTCTCTATTTTCTTGAACATGGGCAGCACATCTTCGTAACTCCATCCGATGCAGCCCAACTGTGCCCAGTGATCGTAATCCTGCTTCTGGCCCCTGACATAGACCATGCCATTGATGGCGCTTGACCCGCCGAGAATTTTTCCGCGCGGGACGTACAATTGTCGTTTCCCATGGGCCTCGTTCGGCTCCGACCAGTAGCGCCAGTTAACGGCCGGATCGTCGAATAGGAAAGCCGCGCCTGCGGGGATCTTGGTCCAGAAGTGCGTTTGATCCTTGTGACCGGCCTCAAGACAGAGCACCCGGTGCTTGCCGTTCTCGCTGAGGCGGGCCGCTACGATGCCGCCGGCGGATCCGGATCCCACGACAATGTAATCAAACGTATTGTCTGCCATTCCCTCGTCCCTCGCTCTACCGGTCGACGATCACAGCGATCAACATACCATTCCTCGTCACCCGCATAACCTGACGGGCGCAGGTTCGCATCCCGGCACGCGACGCTGAAGCGACGATTGAAGTCGGGGCAATTAACGTGATGACAGTGCCGTTAACGTGTCGATGCCCTGGCAACACATTGGCAAACATTTGGACGAAAGTCGCGACACAGCTATCGATGGCGTGCCTTCGACGCCGGCCGGAACGTTCGCCCCGTTGCGCCACACTGCTTCGAACATTTAATCTGACAATGCGTTCCTAAAACATCTTTGGCGGTTGTAGGGCGCCGTCGTTTCGGGTTTGACCTGATTATCCCCCCACAAATTGTATTACCCGTTGTGGGAACATGGGACTTCGTCCCTCCGGGATAATATGCATTGCATTCGGCAAGCGTTACCGGACGGTTCGCCCACATCGGTTTGTTATCGCACCAGCATCGATCGGCGCATCGCAGCATGCACCCGGCTAGGCCGCTGCCGTAATTGGCGGGATTTGATTTTCTCCCCGGTTTGATACAGGCGACTTCGTCCGCCGGGGTGGGCGGGCGCTCTTCGCACTCTGGTTCGAGCGTCAGCCGGTATGAGACGTGTAGGTCGTCCAGAGCATTATCGCCAAGGTGGGTAATGAGCAATTTGATATCCCGTCGATTATCGCAGTCCGCTCCGATCCGCACCTGCCCGTTCCAGTTCGCGATCAAGGAGGCGCCATTGAGCAGCGAGTTATGGAGTCGGACGGAATCATGTTCGGGGGGCGAAATCGCCAGATTATATTTGGCAGGTATCGTCAGCTCGGCGATACCGAGTCGAGAGTGATTCATGGCGGAAAGGTGGACATCACTCCCCGATGGAGACAAATCCTCGATGTGGCGGGAGCCCACGACCTCTTCCCTCGGGATGTTGCCGCCGCCGGGGTCGGCGACGCGGCTTCGGTAATGAGTTGCGGCGAAATCGTGAAATACGGCATCGAATCCGATGCTTCGCAAATAGGCACGCAGCTGTGTTTCGGTTCGTCGCCGGAACATCTGCCGCAAAAGTTTGATAACTGCCTGATCACCGCTGGCGTTCGCATAATGCTGGAGCAGCACATAGGCGCCGTATGGCTGCGTAAATGGCCACAAATCCAGGTCGAAATTCATAGCGTGTCCGTGCTCGTGGTTCAGATCCTTATAGACGAGGGCGGACAGAAATTCGGCTCCGCTCTCGTCCCACCAGCGATCGATGGCCCTAGCGGTGGCCGGCTTGTAGCCGGGAATATTTTCCATCAGAAAACAATGGCCAACTTCATGCGCCACGCTGCCTTTGAACGAGCGTCGATCCGATCTCCATCCGACCATGCCGGCGCGCGGACCGGCCTCCATCCAGCATTGATTTTCGTGCGGCCAATAAGCTTCGACGCTGGCGTGAATGTCGTTCAATAGGAAGAAGTGTTGTCGATTCAACCTGCCGAGTTGTACGAGAGCGCGCCTCGAATCGATCATCGCCGTCATTGTGTCCGAGATCAGCCCCATTTTTCCTGGTGTCGGGGTCAGGCCCCAGCTGTGCGGCGTCACGACGAAATCTTTGCCGTTCGGGTGTTTGTGCACCCAGCAGCCCAAGCCCCCAATCCCGTCGCTGCGGGTATGATACCGATCGAGAAGATGGTTGCCCCTGCTGTCGACCGGGTCGAGCGCAAGGGAGCGGCACGATACGACGTCCGCTCGCGCGCCGGACGGGAGCGACAGCATGATTGCGAGAATGAGCGGGAGGAGGCGTGACGCCATTCTGACAACGTGAGTTCCGGCTGCCATCGGTTGAAAAGGGAATCCTTTTGTTTTTCACATGGCAATAGAGTAGGACGCGCCTGTCGCCGGCGCTACCGCACCGGCGACCGAGCAGTGGCTCGCGTATGGCGGCCAGTCAGTTGCACTGAGGCTACCAAATATCGCACGGGCCAACTCGGTGATGGGCCCCGCGGTAATATTCGGCGAGATTAAGTTCCGTCTGTCGTGGAGCAGAAGGCGGGACGGGGGCCGCCTTCTGCTTTCATACCGACCATGCGATATGGCGTCACGGTGAAATAGAACTCGTCGCATCAACCTATTTTACTGTCGCAACGTAGGATCTTCGTTTTCCGGTAAAGCGGACCAACGGATTTCCGCTCCGCGAGAAAATTCGCCTCGCCCGCCCGTCGATCACCGCGAAAACTTCAAACTTGTTAAGGTTCCAGTTGTCGCCGCCCATGCCACCACGGAACGTGGTGTTCAGACTGATGTTCTTTAGATAGCTTGGGTGGACCGGCCGAATAAGCTCATATTTCACGGTGTGCGTAGTGCCGTTGTGCCATTTTCTGGCATCGTTGGCGTTCCTGAACCGCTCATGTCTGCCGTCCTTGAAACCGACCGTCACATTTACATTGTCGTTTCCGCCGCGCAGGTCGTCGTTCCCGGTCGTGAACCGGAATTCAAGCGCACGTACATGGCCCCGAGGCACAGTCGCCTTTCGCAGCGTGACGTTGAATTTCTTTTTATGCCCGGTGAATCGGACCAGCGGAGTGCGGCGACCACGACCCTGGTAATACAGGTCCTTCCGCACGCCATTCCCGTACGCCCTGATGGCGAGATTTTGAAGGTCCCAGTTATCGCCGCCGACGCCGCCGCGGAAATTCGTTGACAGTGTCACCGAAGCGATCTTGGTTGGGTCGACCGATGCGCCAAATGGCAGCTCCACCCATTGCGAACTGCCGACCACCCATCTTGCGCCGTGGTTCACGTTCCGGAAGGTTTTGGTGAAGCCGCCAAGGATTTTGACCGTAATGTCGAGATTGTCTCTGCCGCCCCTGAGGTCATCATCGCCAGTACGCATGCCGACCACCAGGGCGTGCACTCTCCCGTCCCGGGGCCAGTTTTTTGGCTTGTAACGCAGCGGCGTTTTGACCCGATATTTTCGGTCAACGAAATAGGCCTGCCACTTTGAACTCGGATTATTCTTGTAATAATAACGTTTATTTCTAACGTCTGGAACCAAAGTCATTTTCCTGCCGGGAAAATTTGGGTCATACGTATAGATTTTCAATTCTTCCTTGTACGCCTTCAAATCCCCTTTGTAGCGTCCCAAATCGTACCCGATTGCCACGACCTGGTGATTACCTGAGCAACCTCTGCCGCAACTTTGCAATCCCAGTGGTACGGGAATGCCCCGGTCAATGTAAATTTTCAGTTCCTGTAACCGGCCGCCCCTGGTTCCTTGCAATCCCCAATTGAAAAATTCCGAGTTGCGAGCACCGCCCGGATTGAAGCCCAGTTCGGCCCATTTGTCCAAATTTGGTTTCAATGAATCCACCTGCCGGCCATAGATATACTTCCGCAATTTGGTGTGTTCAGCCGGCCTGTAATCCTGATTGGTGTGCTTCACCCGCTTGTTGAAGTAGTCGAGCGCCGTATAAGACATGCCGCCGCAAAGCCCGGTCGTCCGTACATCGATACCGCTGATGAAATTGTTCACGAATCCGTTGTCGAACTTGAACCCATGGACACTCGGTTTGAAGTTCGTCATCTTTGCGTCTGCGACCGCCAACTCCGGGTAAAACGCACCGGCGAGGCCCGCTACGACATACATTGCTGAAAATATTGAGCGGGGAACTTTCATTACATGTTTCTCCCTTCGATTTTCTCGTGCCGATGACTCTATTTTAGAAACGTCCTTACTCGGGACAACTCCATACTGGCAACCATATCCCGCCAGCGCGTGTGAAATTTTCTCCTTCGTCGGAAACTTCGGTTGAAGAGGATAAGACCCGGTTTGAAGAAGTTGTTTATTGTTTAAAGCAGATCGTTTCACAAATGCGGATGTGCAAACATTGTGAAGGTTCGACATGGTCATTTGCAGCCTCCTCGGTTGGTTCCTGTTGGATGACACTTCCCATTTTGAGACTGGGAGTTGAACCGACCGTGAATGCTTCATTCATCGAACGTTCATCTCGTCGAGACGTGGGGGGGCCTTAGATGACAATGTCCCGGTGCGACGACGAGAGCGAAAGATGCAGCGGTTCAAATTGCCCGGATCAACACAGCGCTTGCTATCGATCCAATCCGCCACCTACGACAGCTTTTATCACCAGTGCCACCTCATCAGCCAGCCAACGTACAAACAGCTTCGAGCCGCATCTTTCAAAGTATGGTCGCAGGCGCCGACGGCCGAGTGACGTCAGGCGTATAGCCAAACCGACGCAATCCTGATGAGTTAACGTGTGACAATGCCAAAGTAGGCCTATACGGAATGCGAAGACACTGATCCCGGAACATGCGGTCCCAGATCAAGGCGGGACCCGGATCACGGGTCAACCGGAGGACAGCCATGCCCGATCTCGAACTTTGTCTCAAACCCGCCACGGAGCTGCGGCGCCTGCTTGGCACCCGCGAGCTGTCCGCGCGCGAGCTCACCGATGCACATTTGGCACAGATCGAGCGCCAGCAGCCGAAGGTCAACGCCTTCGTCACGGTGGCGGCGGAGCAGGCGATTGAGCAAGCCGAGGCGGCGGACCAGCGCGCCGTCGGTGGTGCAGAGCTGCCGGCGCTGCACGGATTGCCGCTTGCCGTGAAAGACCTCATTCGCACGCGGGGGCTGCGCACCACATTCGGATCCGTGCTCTACGCCGACAACGTTCCGGACGCGGACGATCTGCTCGCGGCGCGCTACCGTGACGCGGGCGCGATATTCATCGGCAAGACCAACACGCCCGAGTTCGGCTGTGGCGGCGGCCAGACTACCAACGCGGTCTGCGGCGACACGCGCAATCCCTACGATCTGGACAGGGCTTGCGGCTCCAGTAGCGGCGGCTCGGCCGTCGCGCTCGCGGCGCGCATGACGCCGCTCGCCGACGGCAGCGACTTCGGCGGCTCGCTGCGCCATCCCGCCGGACATTGCAATGTCGTCGGATTCCGGCCTTCGCCCGGACGCGTCCCCGCCTATCCGGCCGAGCTCGGCTGGTTCACGCTGCGCACGGACGGGCCGATGGGGCGATGCGTTGCGGACACGGCCTTGCTCCTGTCGGTGCAGGCGGGTCCCGATCCGCGATCGCCCATTTCCCTGCCGGAGCCCGGACACCACTTCGCGCAGCCGCTCGAGCGTGACTTCAAGGGCATCCGCGTCGCGTTCAGCCGCAACCTCGGGTTCCTGCCGGTGGACAAGCGCATCAACGATGTCTGCGACCGGCAACGCGCAACGTTCGAGGCGCTCGGGATGGAGGTGGTCGACACCGAGCCGGACCTGCGCGAAGCGCTCGACGCATTCAAGGTGCTGCGCGCCTGGCGTTACACTCTCGCCCATGGCGATCGCGTGCGAGACCCCGCGAAACGCGAGGTCATGAAGCCGGACCTGGTCTGGAACACCGAGGAAGGCTTCAAACTGTCGGCCGAGGACGTGGCACGTGCCGAAGGCAAGCGCACCGAGCTTTTTCATCGGATGCGCAGCTTCATGGATCAGTACGACTTCCTCGTGCTTCCCACCAATCCGACGCCACCTCTACCAATCGGGCAAACATCGATTCAGGATATCGAAGGGCAGCGTATGGGAAGTTATATTGACGGCGGGGCGCTCAAGAGCGCCATATCGGCCGTCGGCAATCCCGCCATCTCGATGCCCGCGGGCTTTACCGGGGAGGGCTGGCCGGTGGGCATTCAGATCGTGGGACGGCATAACGACGATCTCTCGGTGCTGCAGCTTGCGCATGCCTTCGAGCAGGCGACAGGTGTAGGAGAACGCCTGCCCCCAAGCTCGACTAGAGCAAATCCCGAGCGAACCGAAACGGTTCGAGACGACGTATTTGCGTAAAAAAAGAGATAGACCATTTCTCTTGAGTCAATTTAAACAAGAAATGGTCTAGAATCGGCGCGGGCAAAAATGGTGCCAGTACGGCCTCTCGTTGATTAGGTCAGACCAGATCGGCTTGGGGCTGGCGGCCGGGCTCGAAATCGTGCCCCCGGTCGTAACGAGCGCTATCTTCGGAAGACCGCCGCTCACGTCGTCTCGATATAGGCGCCGTCGGCGTCTTCGTCGACCGGATTGCCCTGGATGCCGTGGGTCATGTCCTTGACCACGAAGAAATATGCATCCTCCTCGGGCAGCGCCACGGTCGAATGGACGATGTTGGGCGGAAAATAGAGCAGGGTTCCCGGTCCGACGATGCTTTCCTCGCCATCGACCGTGACCCGCATCCGGCCCTGCACCACGTAGTTCCATTGTTCATTGGGGTGCGAGTGCGGCCGGGCGCCGGTGCCCTTTTCCTTCCGCATCAAACCGACCTGGGTGCGTTGCCCCTCGACGACCGGACCGACAGCCGAGGAGTAGCGTTCGCCCGTCTTGATGCCTTCCATATCCATGAGACGGAAGATGAAGTTTCCATTGCCGCCCTTGACGGCGCCTTTGTTGATCGTCTTTTGGTCAGCTTTGGTCATCCTATCCTCCGGTTTCACTCGTTGCCGCTTCGGCTATTCCGTCGATGACGAAGGCGTCGAAGCTTTGTTGTAGATCTTCGGGCGCCAGCCCTTGCGTGATCACGACGATGCGGGTTGCGCGCTCGCCGCCGGGCCACTGCGTCAGGGCGCGCGGCGGGCTGAAAGTATTGCCGACCGCCTGCACGACAATTGGGCGATCCTCTCCCGCGATCTGGACGATTCCCTTGAGCCGCAAGAAATCCGCGCCGCGCAACGAAAATACGGTTTCCAGCCAGAGGCGGAGGCGGTCCCAGGATAGCGGCACACCCGTCTGGATGGTATGGGCGCGAATGTTGCCATGCCGGTTTACGTCGAGGTCATGATGATGCGCATGATCCTGATGCGGGCCGTCCGCTTCCGTTTCGTCGGTCGGCGGCCCGTTCCGCCAGGCGGCAATGCGCTCGACCGCGGCGGCGGTCCCCTCGAACAGCAGGTCGGGATCGACTTCGCCGAATTGCGCCGTATGGATCGGCAAGCCTGGGTTTAGCCGCTCAAGCCGGCGGGAAAGCCCGTGCACCGCATTCGGCGGCACGAGGTCGGTTTTGGTGATCAAGGCGACATCCGCCAACGCGACTTGCCGCGCCGCCTCTTCATGCTCGTCGAGCTGCCGCGCGCCATTTTGCGCGTCCACGGTGGTGATGACGGAATCAAGCCTGCAGCGGTCGGTTATCACCGCTTCGCCGCTGAGCGCATGAACGATCGGTACCGGGTCCGCGAGGCCGGTGGTCTCGATAACGATGCGTGAAAATGCCGGCAGGTTGCCCTGCGCCACATTGGCGAACAAATCGCTGACGGTGTCGATCAGGTCGCCCCGGATACTGCAACAAATGCAGCCGCTGTCCATAACTACAGTATTTTCGAAAGACGAATCCACGAGTTCGTGGTCTATGCCGATCTCGCCGAACTCGTTGACGATGAGCGCGGTATCCGCCATGCCGCGATGGCGCACCAGCCGATTCAGCAGTGTCGTCTTTCCGCTACCGAGAAAACCGGTGATGACCGAAACCGGCACCCGGTTGCTCGGCGTGGACTCGATGGATTTCGGCGGCATTGCGTGCCCCAGATGTGATGCCGCCGGCCGGCGGCAATCGCCGATGTGCAATGCCGCACATCGGTTATATTCCTTGATGTATCATGCGTATTCATGCTGGCATCTCAAGCAGCCGATGCCTGTTGAAACCGATAGTGCGGGCGCATCCAACCTGCGACGGCAACCGCATCGAATAATTGGGCCGATCCGAATGCCCGAAACCAAGCGAGAAGTTAGAGGGAACCGATGTCCGAGCACGAACTGAAGAACATGAAATTGATTTCGCACAACAGCCTGCAGGGCTTCGGCGGGCTGGGGGAGGGCATGAGCATGCAGCTCGCCAAAGGCGGGCGGCGCATCATGTGGCTTGCCCACGAAGGGCCGCCGAAAAATTTTACCGGCGTCGACGTGTCGGATCCGCGCGAGCCGAAGGTCATCGTGCAGACCGATCTGCCGCATACCAACATGCGGTCGAATTCGCTCGAAGTCTGCGGCGATATCATGGCGGTCGCCTATCAGACATACGGCTGGGATATCGAGAGCGCGGGAATCGAGCTGTTCGACATTTCCAACCCCGAGGCGCCGAAGTCGATCTCCTTCTTCGATTGTTCCGGCCCCCGCTCGCGCGGCGTCCACTGCGTGTGGTACGTCGATGGCGAATACATCCACTGCGCCAGCGGCGCGGCGGATTATATGCCCCGGCATCCGCGCGACGACCAATGTTACCGCATCATCGATGTGCGCGATCCTTCGAAACCGGAGGAAACCGGACGCTGGTGGTTGCCCGGCACGGAAGAGAACGACGATACGCCGCCGTTGCCCCGGCTCTATGACCATGCGCCGGATGACCCGCGCGGCCGCGACAACTACCGCGTCCACAATTCCAACGTCTATCCCGATCAACCGGACCGCGCCTATATCGGCTATCTCGATGGCGGCGCGATCATTCTGGATATTTCCGACAAGTCGAAGCCCCAATTCATCTCACAGTGGAACCCGCACCCGCCGTATCCGGGTTTCACCCATACCGCGCTGCCGCTGCCGGAGCGGGACCTGATGATCGTGGCGGACGAAAGCAATGCGGACGACGCGGCCGATTGGCCCAAGCTGACCTGGGTGCTCGACATTCGCGAGGAGAAAAACCCCGTATCGATCGCCACCTTCCCGATGCCGGAGCTCGACGATTTCCGCGACCGCGGCGGGCGTTTCGGATCGCATAATTTGCATGAAAACCGGCCGGGCCCATCCTTCCGGTCGGACACGATCATCTTTGCGACATTCTTTAACGGCGGCGTGCGGGCGTTCGATCTCAGCAAACCCTACCAGCCGAAGGACGTCGCGTCCTTTGTGCCGGCCTGCCCGGAAGGGTCCCGGTATCCGGCCAGTCAGATCAACGACGTCTATGTTGACGAGAATGGTCTGATCTATGCCGCCGAGCGAATCTCCGGGGGACTCTATATTCTGGAATCCGATTTTTAGAGTAAATCCCGAGCGAAACGGTTCGCGACGACGTATTTGCGTAAAAAGAGCGATAGACCATTTCACATGAGTCAATTTAGACAAGAAATGGTCTAAGGCTTTCAGTCCAAGGACAGCGACCGGGGTAATCCCTGCGGCCGGAACGGGCTGCAGGGATAGGGCGCGTCCTGCCAGAAGGACCGGAATTCAGGCGGAAAATCCGATTCGGGAAAGCAGTCTATTCCACTGGCCAAATTCGACGCGGGAATCGTAACGATCCGCACGCCCAATTCCTCGAGGCGGTCGCCCGCTTCCGCATCCCGGGACGATGTCGTTCCACCGCCGCGAACTCGGATCGCGAGCACCGTCTGCCCGGTCCAGAACACCAAATCGTGGTGCATGACCGGGAGCGGGGCGCCGACTTCGGCCGCGTCGAACACGGCGGCGTTGGGCAGTGGCCGAAGCGCCGAATATGCCCAGTCTTCGACGCGAAACAAGCCGCCCAGCGGTTGCAGCAAACGCTCTAGCGTGGCGCCTTCGGCATCCAGCCGCGCCTCGATAAAGT
The DNA here is from genome assembly GCA_029861675.1 of Alphaproteobacteria bacterium. The sequence continues at coordinate 200 of JAOTYV010000070.1, read as the reverse complement.
TGAAATAACGATCCAGCAGTCGGCGGGGATTCTTGGCGAACACGTCCATATCCCGCGACACGTCCGACTTGAGTCGCGCCAGTTTGCTCTCGGTGTCGCCGACATCGGCAAGAAACGCCGGCGGGAAGCGGACAAGGTCGTCGCTGCCGAACCGGAGCGGCGGCGTCGATCCCGCGGCGAAGATTTTCACGCCCGCGGTG
>JAOTYV010000339.1 GCA_029861675.1 Alphaproteobacteria bacterium | reverse complement strand
TATGGCCTGAGCCGGCGCCCCAAAAGCAAGAAAAGCTCCAAATATAAAAACAGCAACTAATCTGCTCATTCCGTGCCTCCCCTTGATTAAGCCTTTTTTTTGACACTTCACCAATTACGCTCATTTCAATTTTCCAACCGGTTCTGGGCATCTGCCGACGCGGCAATAACCTACGGCACCTCCAATGGGAGGAATGCACGATTTGAGGATTCAGCCAAACTCTTATGAATCTCCATCGCACACGATGTTAATTAATTACGGCCGAGCCTTCACGCCGTCAAAGGTAGATCAAATGGCTCATATGGATTAGTCGGTGGTATAACACTTTCGTGCGAATTTGCAGATCACCGAACAATTTTGCGACCGGTATTAATCCAACAAACATATGATTCGCTTGTTGCCGATGTTGTCGGCCGCCCATAAGCGGATTTACGAATTCATCAATAATCCAAAAAATGCGTCTTGGGAGTCTATGACATTGGAAGCGAGCGCCAGACAGCGGGATCATTACGAGCAAATCCACGACGTCTACGAACGGCATTATTATGACAATACCAGCATGCTCTACCGGGAGGAGTTCATCTTCCGGCTGATTTGCCGCGACCTGGATCTGAACGGCAAACGCGTGGCCGAACTGGCCAGCGGCAGCGGCCACAATTCCCTCGCCTTGATGGCACGCTATCCCGAGATCGATCTGGTCGGATTCGATATCTCGCCATCGGCCTGCAACGAATACCGGCGCAGCACCGGCTTCCCATGCCATGAACTGGACCTGACCGAGCCGGCCGATATAACCGAGCAGGTCGACATGGCTTTCATCATTGGCGGGCTGCATCATTGCGTGGCCGACCTGCCGCAAACCCTGGCCAATGCGGCCAAGCTGGTGAAACCCGGCGGCCTGTTCGTCATGCAGGAGCCGAATTCCCAGTTTTTCCTGGAAGCCGTGCGCAAGGCCTGGTACCGGGTCGACTCTTCCTTCGATGCCGCGACCGAGCATGCGCTCAACCATGACGATCTGGTCCGCATGGGGGGCGATCAATTCTCCTGTCGCGATTTGACGTATTTCGGCGGACCCGGCTATTTCGCCATCCTCAACAGCATGATCTTGCGCATTCCGCTTGCCGTGAAGCCGATCATTTCTCCGCCGTTGATGGTCGCGGAGCGGGTTTGGAACCGTCTCCCCGGACGGGCAATGCACAATGTCTTCCTCGCCCGGTGGGATCGCACGGAGGCGCCGGCGGGCGATTGAAGCCGCCGGACTTAGAGCAAATCCTGAGTGAACCGAAACGGTTCGCGACGACGTATTTGCGTAAAATCCAAGAGATAGACCATTTCACTTGAGTCAATCTAAACAAGAAATGGTCTAGGCGGCGAGCGCCGTTTGATTTTCCCGGGCCCCCGCGGCGAAGCGATACAGGCAGTAGAGCGACCACAGCCGTTTGCGATGATCGGCGCTGCCGGCCATGTGTTGTGCCAAAAGAGCCTCGACTTCGCGCCGCACGAAACAACCGGCCAGCGGATTGGTGGCGTCGAGCAGGACGTCATGGACGCGCTCGCGCAGCGCGCCGCGCAGCATGGACGCGACCGGCAGGCCGAAACCGTGCTTGCGCCGCGTGACGATATCCGGCGGGAGGTATCTCAGCGCCAGCTTGCGCAAGAGGTACTTCGTCTTCGATCCGTTCAGCCGCCATTCCGGCGGCAGGCCCAGGGCGCATTCGGCAACCGCGGGGGCAAGGAACGGCGCCCGCACTTCCAGGCTGTTATACATCGACGCCCGATCGACCTTGGTGAGAATACCGTCCGGCAAGTAGATCCTGGAAAACAGGAATTGCAGTTCGTCCAGCGGATCCATCGGGCCTTGTTGTGCGATCCATTGGTCGATCGGCTCGAACTGCTCACGGGCCTCCAAGTCGCCGGTCAGGAGCCGGGCGCGGGCGGTTTGATCGAAGGGCGCCATCCACAGGAAGGGCTGGTGCCGTTCCGGCCGCCCGAATCCCTGGCTCAACTGGGCAAGCTTGAAGGACAGTCCCATATAGCGGTCGGAGGCGGGAAGGATACCCGTCAGTCGCCGCAGGGCCGCGGCCAGCCCGCCGGGAATATGCGCCATCAGGCGGGCATGCCTGTTGGCCTGAAAATTGATGTAGCCGGCAAACAGCTCGTCGCCGCCGTCGCCGCCGAGCGCGACCTTCACCCCTTGGCGTGCGGTCTCGCACAACAGATAGGTCGGCACGATCGACGGATCGCTGAAAGGCTCGTCCTGCAGCGCTTCGATCTTGTCCAGCGCATCCAGCACGTCGGTACCGGAGACCTCGCGGACGTGATGGGTCAAGCCGAACTGTCCGGCGACCCGGGCGGCGTAGGGTGTTTCGTCGTAGCCATCGCCCGGCAGCTTGATGGTGTAGGCCGCAATCCCGGGCGCGTAGTCGCGGGCGAGCGCGGCGATCAGGGCCGAATCGATCCCGCCGGAAAGAAAAATGCCGACCGGCACATCCGCCACGAGGCGGCTTTCGATCGACCGGCGCAGCCGCGCATCGAGGTCGTCGATGGCGGCTTCTTCGCCCCGCTTGCGGACCGTCTTGTGGTGATCGCCATCTTGAAACGGCATGTCCCAATAGGGCTTCAGGTCGGTTTCCTGCCCGTCGAATTGCAACAAGTGACCGGGCAGGAGTTTTCGAATTGCCTGAAATCCGGTGCGCGGCGCGGGGACGTAATCGAAGGTCAAATACTGGCCGATCGCGTCGAAGTCGAAACCGAGCGCGCTGCATACCGGGTGGCGGCGCAGCGCCTTGATTTCGGAGGCGAAGATGAGCTGTCCCCGGATATGCGCATAGAACAGCGGTTTTTCGCCGAACTTATCCCGCGCCAGGGTGACCTGCCCGGTGGCGCCGTCGCGATAGGCAAAGGCGAACATGCCGTCGAGTGACCGGAGCGTCTGTTCGACGCCGTTGCGCCGGATCATCTGGAACAATACTTCCGTATCGGATTTATCGCGCAGTGGCACACCCTGTTCGGCCAGCCGCGCGGCATGGGATGTGTAGTCGTAAATCTCCCCGTTGAAGACCAACATATCGCCGGTGTCCGGGTCGTGCCGCGGCTGCCGTCCGCCGACCGGATCGATGATCGTCAACCGCAGGTGTCCGCATGCAAATTGTTCATCGACACGAATGTCTTGATCGTCCGGTCCGCGATGCCGGATCGCCGCCATCATCGCGCGGATGATGTCTTCCCCGCGAAGGTCGGGACGGGTGAAGCCGACGATGCCGCACATCAGCGGATCACTTCACGACGGGGTTGGCGCATAACGGGCCTTCAGGCGGCGTCGGCGACATGGACCAGGTTTCGTGTTTCGCGCACCTTGAAGGGCGTTTTGTTGCGCGCCTCATAGTAGATGCGGCTCTGAATTTCCGCCATGAGCCCCATCATGATCAGGAGCGTTCCGACAAGGACCAGGAGCACGACCAGCATCGGCAGCGGGGTTTGGATGAACGACGTGTCTTCAAACAGCTTCAGATAGATCGACCACAGTCCCGCGAGGAATGCGAGGCCGAAACTGTAGAACCCGGCCTTTCCGTAAAACTGCATCGGCCGGTCCAGGTTGCGGTCCAGAAAACGAAGGACCATCAGGTCGAGCAGCACCCGCGGCGCCCGGCCGATGCCGTATTTCGATTCGCCGTGTTCGCGGGCGTGATGCGTGACCGCCAATTCCGTGACCTTGGCGCCCTCCCATGACGCATAGACCGGAATGAAGCGGTGCATTTCGCCATACAGCCGGACATTCTCGATGACGTCCCGGCGGTACGCCTTGAGCGTGCACCCATAGTCGCGCAAATGGACACCGGAAATTCTGGAAATCAGCCAATTCGCCGCCCGCGAGGGCAAGCGCCGGTCGACGCCCTCCTTGCGGTTCTGCCGCCAGCCGGAAACGACATCGTAGCCTTCGTCCAGTTTATCCAGGAGACGGGGAATGTCCGCCGGATCGTTCTGCAGATCGCCATCCATCGGAATCAGGATATCGCCGCTGCTGTACTGAATGCCCGCCATCAGCGCCGCGGTTTGACCGGAATTGCGGCGGAGATGGATCACCTTGACCGCCCGGTCCCGGCGCGCCAATGCGTCCAGCCGTTGTTCGGACGCGTCGCGGCTGCCGTCGTTCACATAGATGATTTCGTAGCCCTGCCCCAACCCGGCAAGCACCGGCAGAAGCCGCTCATACAGGCGCTCGATATTGTCCTCCTCGTTAAATATCGGAACGATGACTGAAAGCGTCATGTTAGAACTCGTGCATTGCTGGGCCAAAATCAGCCTGCCCCTTTTTAGATGCTCCAGTTGCAACGAAAGGGACCGTACGGTTTTAGGGTATGCCAATTTACCTTTAAGCGGCAAGATTGCGGCCGGTGTGGGTGGCTTACGAAATTGCGGAAAGCAAACGAAATCAGGCTGAAATCGGCAGAGACGGGCTCGCCTTAGGTCACCGACTCATAAATTCGCAGTCAAATCCGCAATGAGGCGAGATGGACGGATGCGAGGTAGTTGTCGTCTTGTTTGTCGTATCGTGTTGCGACAGCACGGAAATGTTTGAGTTTGTTGAAGAACCGCTCGACGGCGTTGCGCTGGCGGTAAACCCGGGAGCTGAAGGCCGGGTGCCTGACGTGGTTCGGCATCGGCCGGATGTTTGCTCAAGCTTCGCGGGCGCTCAACATGTCGCGCAACGCGTCGCTGTCGTAGGCGC
>JAOTYV010000338.1 GCA_029861675.1 Alphaproteobacteria bacterium | reverse complement strand
AATGACGGCATCACTGTCCGAACAGGAAATCCAGCAATACCGCGAGGACGGCATCCATTTTCCGGTTTCCGTCTTGTCGCCGGACGAAGCGGCCGGGTATCGGCAAAAGCTGGAGGCGTTCGAGGCGAGCCAGGGCGGCACGATCCTGGGACGGAAGCGCCAGAAGCTTTACCTGCTGCTGACCTGGGCGAATGAGCTGGTGCGCAATCCGCGGATTCTCGACGCCGTCGAAGGCATCCTCGGCCCGGATCTCCTGTGCTGGCAGTCGGCCTTCTTCATCAAGGAACCGGACAAGAAGGGCCACGTCACCTGGCACCAGGACTCCACCTATTGGGGGCTCAGCACGCCGGACGTGTGCACCGCCTGGCTGGCGCTCAGCCCGAGCACACTGGAAAGCGGGGCAATGAAGATGGCCCTGGGCACGCATAAGCTGGATCAGTTGCCGCACAAGGACACCTTCGATCCGAACAATCTGCTGACCCGCGGCCAGGAGATCGGCGTCGATATCGACCAATCCAAAACGGTGGACGTCCTGCTGCAGCCGGGCGAAATCTCGTTGCATCACGTGATGACCGCGCACGCGTCCGCGCCCAACCAATCCGACGACCGGCGCATCGGTTTCGCCATCCGCTATATTGCGCCGCATGTGAAACAGATCACCGGCGTGCCGGACAGCGCCATGCTGGTGCGCGGCGAGGACCGGCACGGGAATTTCGAGGCGGAAACGCCGCCCGTGGCGGACATGCATCCGGAGGCGGTCGCGTTGCACGACCGCATCACACAGACCCGCGAAGGCTTCATCTATCAAGGCACCGACAAAGGCGCCTATCGCGGCGAAGGAAGCGTGGTCAGCGACTCTTGACCGGACATCGCGATGGCGCGACCCCGGCGCCGGTCCGGTGCGGGAACAGCCCGCGTTGCGGTAATATCGAACCCACCGCATGACGCTTGGCGTCACCCTGCTGCTGCTGCTCGCGGCGGTCATGCACGCATCCTGGAACGCGTTCATCAAGGACGCGCGCGATCCGGTCGCGATGGCGACGACGATCTACGGCACCGGCGCGATCCTGTTGCTCCCCGCGTTGCCTTTTGTCGGATTGCCGCCCGCCTCGGTCTGGTTTCTTTTGGCACTGCACCTGCTGCTGCACGGCATCTACAAGATCGCCCTGGTGTCGATGTTCCGGCATGGCGACCTCAGCCACGTCTATCCGGTCTCGCGCGGCGTCGCGCCTCTGCTGGTCACGCTGATTGCGATTCCCGCGGCCGGCGAGTTGCCGGGACTGAACGGCATGTCGGGCATCGCGCTGGTCTGTGTCGGTCTGTTGATCTTCGCGCTGGAACGGGGCGGCTTGTCGCACGCGAAACTCCGGGCATTGTTGCTCGCGCTGCTCGCGGGCGTGGTGATGAGCGCCTATACGGTCGTCGACGGGCTTGGGGTACGGGTGCCGGGCGCGGCGCTCAGCTACGTCGCCTGGCTGTTCGTGCTCGACGGACTGATCATGCTGATCATCGCGCGGCTGTGGCGCGGCGAACGCATCTACACGTTGCTTCGCGACCGCTGGAAGACCGGCGTCGCGTGCGGCATGGTCAGCGTCGTGAATTTCAGCATCGTGCTGTGGGCGCTCAGCTTCAGCGGCATGGGCGCGGTCTCCGCGTTGAAGGAAACCAGCGTCGTGTTCGCGGCATTGATCGGCGCGCTCTTCATGGGTGAATCCTTCGGCAAGCGGCGCGTTTTCGCCGCCGTCGTCATTGCCGCCGGCATCTTCTGGATGAACATCCCGGACTGACCGCGCCAACAGATTGCCGCATTTCTCCGCGAGAACGCCAAAAAGTTTCCCAACCAAGGCCGCAATACACCGCTCTTCTTGTAGCCGGCACAAGACGCATACAAGGAGACAGGGAATATGCGCAAACTGACCGGTAACCCGGCACTCACCCGATTTGCATCCGGCAGACGCCGGCGCGCACATCGCACCATTCAGGATTTCGCGCTGTTGATCGTCGGCGCGCTTATTTTTATCGGCGTTGGAATCATCGCCTTGGTGGCCGAAGCCGCCCCGGTGGCGGACGGCGACGGCAAGCACCGGCCGCAGGGCGGACTCTTTCTGCGCAGTCCCGGCGGCGGCGCATTCGGCGCACCGGCGCCCGCGGTAAAAAGCACGGTATCGATCGCCGTCAGCGGGGTCACAACGCGGGTCAAGCTGCGGCAGACCTTCAAGAACCCGAGCGCGAAATGGGTCGAAGGCGTTTATCTGTTTCCGCTCAGCCGCAAAGCGGCCATCGACCATATGCTGATGCGGATCGGCGACCGCGAAATCGAAGGCCGCATCGACGAACGCGCCGCCGCACAAAAAAAATACGAGACGGCAAAACGGCGCGGCCGCAAGGCCAGCCTCGTCGAGCAGGAACGGCCCAACCTGTTCACCGTATCGGTCGCCAACATTCCACCGAACGAATCGATCACGGTCGAAATCTCCTATCAGGAACCGGTCGGCGTCGCGGACGGCTTGTTCTCGCTCCGCTTCCCCATGGTCGCGACGCCCCGCTACATCCCAAAAGGAAAACAGGTCGCCGGCGTGGGCGGTATGGGCTGGGGCGCGAATACCGCGGACGTGCCCGACGCGGAACGGGTCACCCAACCGGTGCGGGATCCGGCCGAGGGATTGGCCAACCCGGTTGGCCTGTCGGTTACATTGAATGCCGGCATGCCGGTCGACTCGCTGCGCAGTCCCTATCATCCGGTGCAGGTGTCCGAGACCGCGCCGGCGTATTACAAGGTGACGCTCAAGGAAGGCGCTGCACCCGCGAACCGGGACTTCGTGCTGGAGTGGCGTCCGCTGACCGGGCCGCTGCCGAAGCCGGTTGTGTTCAAGGAAGTGGTCGAGGGTGAGACCTATCTGCTCGCCATGATCATGCCGCCGCCACGGCCCGAAACACCCGGAACGGAGCGGCTGCCGCGAGAAGTCATCTACATCCTCGACACCTCCGGCTCCATGCACGGCGCATCGATCACGCAGGCAAAGCAAGCGCTGCATTTCGCGCTCGACCGGCTGCAACCGGATGACCGCTTCAATGTCATCGCCTTCGCCAGCGCGCCGACGGCCCTGTTCGCGAGACCGACCTTGGCCGACCGGCGAGCGATCGCCACGGCGCGGATTTTTCTCAACAACCTGAAGGCGGATGGCGGGACGGAGATGCGCCGCGCCCTGAAAATGTCGCTCGACGACCGAATCGATGCGAGCCGTCTCCGCCAACTGGTGCTGCTGACCGACGGCAGCGTCGGCGACGAGGCGGCGCTGTTCCGCATGATCCGGCGGGGCCTCGGCGACAGCCGCCTGTTCACCGTCGGCATCGGCAGCGCACCGAACGGCCACTTCATGGCCAAGGCCGCCCGATTCGGCCGCGGCAGCTTCACCTTCATCGGCAAGCCGGAGGAAGTCGCCAATAAAATGAACCGGCTGCTCGCCAAGTTGAGCGAACCGGTGATGACCGATATCGCCGTCGACTTCCCCGACGCCACGAACACCGATGCCCATCCCGACCGGGTGCCCGATCTGTATCGCGGCGCACCGATCGTGGTCAGCGCCCGACTGCCGAAGGCCGAGGGCGATTTGGTGATCTCCGGTCAGCTCGCGAGACAGCCCTGGACAACCCGCGTCTCGCTCACCGAGGCGCTGGACGGGCGCGGTATCGCGAAGCTGTGGGCGCGGCGCAAGATCGAAACCGTGATGGACGGGTTGCACGAGGGCGTCCCGGCCGACACGGTACGCCGTGATGTCCTCGCCGTGGCGCTGCCGCATCAGCTCATGAGCCGCTACACCAGCCTGGTCGCGATCGACCGGCCGGTGAGCCGGCCGACCGAGGCGTCGCTGACCCGTCAGGCAGTACCGGCCAATCCGCCCGCGGGCTGGACGCCGCCGCCCGCAGGCCATCAAAAACAACTGCAGCGGCGCGCGCAAACGACGAAAGGCATGCGCCGCATCGCCGACGCGGCCAGCAATCAGGCCGGCCGCCCGGCGGTGCATCAGCCCCGTCTGGGCGGTCCGATGATCCGCCTGAACGCGCAAACCGCGACACCGGCACGGATCCATCTCCTGGTCGCCGCGCTGTTGACCTGGCTTGCCTTCATGGTCTGGTACATCCGGAAGCGCCTCGCCCGATGAACTCCCGTCGGACAGGCGCCCTCGCCGTTCTGCTGCTCGCCCTCGGCGGGTGGCAGTTCGGCGAGGCCATCTGGATACACGGCAAGGCGCTGCTGGCGCAGACCCTGATCCAGCGGGCGTGGGACGACACCCGGTCCGGCGATGCGCGGGTCCGCCCGTGGTACTGGGCCGATACCTGGCCGATTGCCCGGCTCGCGGTGCCGCGGCTCGAGATCGACCAGATCGTGCTGGCGGGCTCCAGCGGCCGCACCCTGGCTTTCGGTCCCGGCCATATGGACGGCACCGCGCGACCATTGTCCGACGGCTTGACCGTGCTGACCGGACACCGGGATACGCATTTCTCCTTTCTGCGCGCGGTGAAGCCGGGAGACATGATCGATTTGACCGATGGACACGGCGTGTCCCGCCGCTACCGCACGGCCGAAACCCGTGTCGTCGATTCGCGGCTGGAAGGCCTCGCCGACGATCGAAGCGGCGCGCGGCTCGTACTGGTCACCTGCTATCCGTTCGATGCGGTCCGGCCCGGCGGCCCCATGCGTTTTTTGGTGCTCGCCGATGCGATCGACGCCAAGTA
>JAOTYV010000337.1 GCA_029861675.1 Alphaproteobacteria bacterium | reverse complement strand
TACGCCTTCGAAGTCCCACCCGACGTCATTCCCGCGCAGGCGGGAATCCATGCGGCCTCTGGACTCCCGCCTGCGCGGGAGTGACAAAATAGTGGCGAGAACGCGCAAGCCGTCAAGATCTCACGCCGCCCGCACGGCCGGCATGACGTCCTTGGCGAACCATTCGAGCTGTTCGATCATCACGCTCTCGGGCGTGCCCATGGCCGATTGCACGTTGACGTCCTCCAGGCCGGGGAACTTGTCGCTCAGTTTCTGCAGATATTCGATAAACCCGTCCGGCGGGCCGCAGTACCAGGCGCCGTTCTCGCAGGCGTCCTCCAGCGTCGGGATACCCGCCTCGGCGATGCCGCCGCGTTTGCCGAGCGCGTCGATCTGCCATTTTTCCAGCTTGCCGAGAAAACCCAGCGGGCCAAACATCTTGGCGTGCTCCTCGTAATAGCGCCGCGCCTCGCTGATCGCCTGTTCCCGGGTCGGGGCCATGTGGAACGAGATGCCGAAACACAGGTTCTCGCCGTACTTCGTCTTGATGCCCGCGCGGTCGTGCGCCGCCTGGAACGCCTTCACCGAGCTTTCCGCCAGCAGCGCCGAGCCGCCGCCGATGATGCCCTTGATGCGGTGCTTCACCATGAAGTCGAGCCCGCGGTCGGTCGCGCTGACCACCGGCTGCCAGCATTCCACCGGCTGGCGGGTCGGGCGCGGCACCAGGCTGATCTCCTTCAGGTCGTAGCCGCGATAGCGCACTTCCGGCGGCAAGGTGTAGTACTTGCCCTTGTGCGAGAAGGATTCCTCGTGGAACGCCTTGAACAGGATGTCCACCTGCTCCTCGAAGATCTCGCGGTTCGCCTCCTTGTCGAGCAGCGGCCCGCCGAGCGTTTCCACCTCGCGGGTGTGATAGCCGCGCCCGACGCCGAAGGTGACGCGCCCCTTGGTCAGGATGTCGGCGACCGCAAAATCCTCGGCCAGCCGCAGCGGGTGCCACATCGGCGTGATGTTGAAGCCGCATCCGAATTTGAGCGTCTTGGTGATGTGCGCCAGATGCACCGCCAGCAGCGGGATGTTCGGGATGACCTCGTACCCCTCGTGCTGGAAATGATGCTCGGCGAACCACAGCGTGTCGTAGCCGTTGGCGTCCATGCATTTCGCCAGCGCCTCGGTCTTGTCGAACACGCCGGCGAGTTGGTCGTTGGTGTAGCGCCGCTCGTTGACCGGGGTGGTCTCCTGTCCCATTTCCCCTTCGCCGAAATCGATGTGACCGGCAAAGAGCGACGAAAATCGTTTGATCATGGCTGGCTTTCCTCCGCATTGGCGACAAACACACGGCCGAACTGGCGCCTCCGAGCCCTTCCATTCTCGCCCAATCTGGCAATCTCCGCAAAGGCGTGATTACGTAGGAACGGCCAAGCGGCGCGGGCGACGGCACCGGCGCGACGAAACACCGCAGGGAAGGACTTTAAATATGGCGACGACCGACGACTGGCTCGTACAGGTACGGGAGGACGCGCTCGAACCCGATCTGCCGATCCTCGACCCGCACCATCACCTCTGGGAATTCCGCACCGAGCGGGTCGAACCGCGCTACCTGCTCGACGAAATCCTGCGGGACATCAACGAGAGCGGCCACAACATCCTGGCCACCGTGTTCATCGAATGCGGCGCGATGTACAAGGCGGACGGGCCCGAGGCGATGAAGCCGATCGGCGAGACCGAATTCGTCAACGGCATCGCCGCGATGAGCGCGTCCGGCCTGTACGGCCCGACACGGGTCGCCGCCGGCATCATCTCCACCGCCGATTTGCAGCTTGGCGCCGCGGTCGGCGACGTGCTCGACGCCCATATCGCCGCCGGCGGCGGGCGGTTCCGGGGGATCCGCCGCAGCGCCACCTGGGACGCCAGCGACGCCATCCCGAACGCCCGCATCGAACCCGGGCCGCATCTGTTCATGGACCCAAAGTACCGTGAGGGCTTCGCGCAACTGGCGCCCCGCAACATGACCTTCGAGGGCTGGTGCTACCACCCGCATATCACCGAGCTGACCGACCTCGCCCGCGCCTTCCCCGACACCACGATCATCCTCAACCATTTCGGCGCGCCGCTCGGCGTCGGCCCCTATGCGGGCAAGCGCGAGGAAATCTTCGAACAATGGCAGAAGGACATCGCCGAATTGGCCACCTGCCCGAACGTGAACGCGAAGCTCGGCGGCCTCAACATGGCGTTCAACGGCTTCCACTGGGAAGACCGCCCGAAACCGCCGACCAGCCAGGAGTTGCTCGACGCGACCCGGCCCTATTTCGAGCACACGCTGCAGCATTTCGGCGTCGAGCGCTGCCTGTTCGAAAGCAACTTCCCGGTCGACAAGCTGAGCTGCAGCTACGGCGTGCTGTGGAACTCGTTCAAGCGCCTGACCAAGGACTATTCGGCGGCCGAGAAAGCCGCGCTCTACCACGACAACGCCGCGCGCGTGTACAGCATCGAGACCAGCGCGAGCAAAAAATGAGCCGTCATTCCGGACGGCGTGCAACGCCGATCCGGAATCCAGCGGTCGCCAACACCCTGGATTCCCGCCTGCGCGGGAATGACGATATAGTTTGACAATCACCGACAACCCACTCGCCGCTATCGCCGCACCGGTCAGACCACAAGGAACCCGCCCCATGCCCAAACAGAAACCCGCCCTCAGCCTGGTCGCCGTGCCGGGCCGCCGCAAGGCGACGCTCGCGCTTGCCAGCGAAATCGAGCAGCGCGGCTTCACCGGCATCTATTGCCCCAGCATGGCCGACGGCATGGCGCTGTGCGAGGGCATCGCGCTGGTCACCGAGCGCATTCGCTTCGGCACCTCGATCGCGCCGATCTATACCCGCCCGGTGCTCGACTATGCCCAGAGCGCCAGCTTCATCCACGAGGTCTCGGGCGGCCGCTTCAGTTTCGGCATCGGCATCAGCCACACGCCCTCGATGGAGCGCATGGGCGTGCCCACCGGCAAACCGCTGACCGACATCCGCACCTTCGTCGAGGCGTACCACGCCGTGCCCCGCATCGGCGACAAGCCGCCGCTGGTGCTGGCGACGCTCCGCAAGCGGATGATCGGGCTGGCCGGCGAGATCGGCGACGGCATGGTGTTCGCCAACGGCGCGCGCTCGCACATGGCGGAGTCGCTGGGCGCCCTGCCCGCGGCGAAGCGCGACGATCCGGATTTCTACATCGGCAACATGATCCCGACCTGCATCGACGACGACGTGGACGCCGCCATGGCGGTCAACCGGCGCACCCTGATCCACTACGCGCAACTGCCGAATTACCGCAACTACTGGCGCGAAGCGGGCTACGCGGAAGAAATGGACGGCGTGGAAGCGGCGATCGACGCCAAGGAGCCCGACCGCATTCCCGCCGCGCTGAGCGACAGATGGCTCGCCGACTGCACCCTGTTCGGCCCGCCGGCGCAGGTGCTGGAAGGTTTGGAAGCGTGGACCGACAGCGGCATCAAGACGCCGATCCTGGTGCCGTCCTCGGCGAATGGCGGGCAGATGAAGGCGTTCGAGGAAATGTTCGCGTTGTTCGAGGGGTGAACCGCGGACACGCAAACCGCCGGATAGCGTAACACCCTCATATCGAACCCAAATTTCGGCAGGCTGCCGCACGGCTACGGCATCTCGCCGTATCGGCGTTCATGCCTTGTTCCCACCCGGTCGGCGCCCCATATAAGGTTTGGTCCCCACTCCGACACACGGTGGGGTACTTGCAGACTCCCCCGCGCCGCTCCCTCACTCCCCCTCGCGAACGGCGAGGGGGTTTTCTTGTGCCGGCACGCGGCGGCGGCGCCGTTCGGGCTCGCCCTCCCGACAACCGGAGTTCAAACGCCAGGCACGCCTCGATCTCGCCGAGGCCGACGACCGGTCAGTGCGCCAGAAACACCGGCAAATCGGCGTGGTCGATCACGTATTTGGTGACCCCGCCGAGGATCTTTTCCCGCCAGCGGCTATGCGAATACGCGCCCATCACGAGCAGATCGGCTTGCACCGCCGTTGCGTCTTCGAGCAAGATCTGGCCGACGCTGCGGCGGTCGGGCTCGATCTCCCGGACCTCCGTCTTGATGCCGTGCCACGCCAGCGTGCGCGCGATTTCCCCGGGCCCCGGCCCCTCCTTCGCGCCGGTCGCGACCATCAGCACGACGACTCGCTTGGCCCGTTCCAGCAAGGGCATGGCGCCCTGGACGGTGCGCGCCGATTGCGCCGTCCGGTTCCAGCCGAGCAGGATCGTCTCGCCGAGTTGCGCCGGCGGTTCCGGCGGGGCGAGCAGCGCGGGCCGGCCGGTGCTGAACAGCGCCGATTCCAGCGCGTCCCGCGAGGCATCGCGCGCCCGCGCCAGGGCCATATCGGCCACGATGAGATCGTAGGCGCCGCCCCGCCGCGCGACCTCGTCCGCTTCGGTGCCGGTGATGTCGTCCCAGGACGCGGACACCGCCCCGGCAGCCGGCCCCCCGGCGTCCGGCGCTCCGGCGTCCGGCGGGTCGTCGCGCAGCGCGACCTGGTTGTCGGCGAGCCACATGTCGAAGGCGGCGCGCGCCGCGCGCGCCCGCTCGGTAATGTTAATCTGGACGTTTTCCAGCTCCTGCAACCGCGATGGGATCATCGTCTCATCGGCGATCATCAGTTGGCGCATCGGATCGACGCGGATATGCAACGCGTCGACATGCCCGCCGAACCGCCGGGCGACAAGCAGGGCCGTCGGCAAGGTGTTTTGGGCGGATTTGGGGCCCGCCACG
>JAOTYV010000069.1 GCA_029861675.1 Alphaproteobacteria bacterium | reverse complement strand
TCAAGGAGTTCAGGGGCATCGCAACCCGATATGACAAGACAGATACAAGCTATGCCGCTAACTTAAATCTCGTCGCGGCTATCATCGCCGCAAGGTAATTGTCCACAGACCCTAGCAGACTGCGTCAGGGCGAAATCGTCCAGGCGTCGTCGATCGGGATCGAGGTGCCGGTGATTTCCTTCGCGGCGTCGCTGCACAGGAAGGCGATCAGCTCGCCGACCCGTTCCGGCTCGATGAACCGCGCGCTCGGCTGGCGGCCGGCGACGAACTCGCGCTCGGCCTCTTCCACGCTGACGCCCTTGGATTCCGCGAGCGCCCGTATGCGTTTTTCCGCCGCCGGCGTGCGCACCGCGCCGGGGCAGATCGCGTTCACCGTGATATTCGGTTCCTGCTGCGTCTCGATGGCGATACCGCGCGCCAATCCCATCAGCGCGGTCTTCGTCACGATGTAGTCGATCCGGTCGGGCATCGCCATGATGCCGAGCGAGGAGGCGAGGTTGACGATGCGGCCGAAGCCGCGCTCGCGCATGCCGCCGAGGGTCAGCCGGATCAGATGGAAGCCAGCGGTCAGATTGACGTCGAGCGATTCCTGCCAATCCTCGGTCTTGAACGCCTCGATCGGTGCAAAGTGCCGAACGACGGCATTGTTGACCAGGATATCGACCGGACCGACGGTGCTGGCGGTGGTCGCAACCAGGTCTTCGATTTCGGCAACCTGCCGCAAATCGGCCCCATGGTAGCCCGCCTTCACGCCAAAATCCGATTCCAGCGCGGCACGTTTCGCCTCGATTTCGTCGGCATCGGCGAAGCCATTCAGCATGATGTTGCAGCCCTGCTTCGCCAACGCCTGGGCGGCGCCATAGCCGATCCCACCGATCGACCCGGTGATAAGCGCGGTCTTTCCCTTGAGCATGTCGGTTCTCCCCAATCGCAGGCTGGCCGCCCGCAACAACTTTTATTGTCATTCCGGTCGGTGCGAAGCGCCGTTCCGGAATCCAGTATGCGCCAAACCATATGGATTCCCGCTTCCGCGGGAATGACGTCATGTGTTTATCGACACGGTACAATGCGGCAGCCACTGGATCAGGCGCGCCGCCAGATCGTGCCGTCCGGCGTGTCTTCCAGGATTATGCCAATTTCGGCGAGTTCG
The DNA here is from genome assembly GCA_029861675.1 of Alphaproteobacteria bacterium. The sequence goes on along the minus strand of JAOTYV010000069.1, from coordinate 16,608 downwards.
TCGCGAATCCTGTCGCTCTCGGCAAAATCCTTTGATTTCCGAGCATCCGTTCGCTGCGAAATCTTGTCCTCGATCCATTCGTCGGAAACACTTGCCTTAGCCGTCGCCTGAACAGCCAGCGTTACATCGTGGATCCGTGGCTGGCTTTTGAGCCAATCCTCCGGATCCTGCTGCAGCAACCCGAGCAAGGCGCCGCCGGCCAGCAGTTCGCCCTTGAATTTCGCTTGCCCGCCAGCGTCTTTCGCCCGGTTGAGCGCGCTCAACGACGCATGCAAGGCCGCCAGGGCCGCCGGCGTGTTCAGATCGTCCGACAAGGCCGCCACAACCGCGTCCGCCGGGCTTTCCACGGGGCCGATGTCGGCCACGTTTCGCAACGCGCCGTAGAACCGGTCGAGCGTCGCCTTGGCCTGCCGCAAATTGTCCTTCGCGAAATCCTGTTGCTGCCGGTAATGCGTCTGCAATAGCGTCAGCCGGATCGCCTCGCCCGGGAATTCCTGCAGCAGCTCGTTGATGGTGTAGAAGTTGCCGAGCGATTTCGACATCTTCTCGCCTTCGGCCATCAGATAGCCGTTGTGCATCCAGTATTTCGCGAAATGCGTATCCGGATTGGCGCAGCGGCTTTGTGCGATCTCGTTTTCATGGTGCGGAAAGATCAAATCGCGGCCGCCGCCATGAATATCGAAATCCTTGCCGAGATACTTCATGCTCATCGCCGAGCATTCGATGTGCCACCCCGGCCGGCCGCGGCCCCAGGGGCTGTCCCAGCCGGGCAGATCGGCTTCGCTCGGTTTCCACAGGATGAAATCCGCCGGATCCTTCTTGTAGGGCGCGACCTCGACCCGGGCGCCGGCGATCAACTCGTCGCGGGTGTGGCCCGACAGCTTGCCGTAATCGGGCATCGCCGGCACATGGAACAGCACATGGCCGTCGGCGACATAGGCGAAATCTCCCTCGATCAGGGTGGATATAATGTCGATCATTTCGGCGATGTGGTCGGTCGCGCGCGGCTCGATATCGGGTTCCAGATTGCCGAGCGCTTCCGTATCCGCATGAAACTGATCCGCGGTACGCCCGGTCAGCACGCGGATATCCTCGCCGGTCTCCTTCGCGCGCGCGTTGATCTTGTCGTCCACATCGGTGATGTTGCGAACATAGGTGACTTTCGGGAACAGGTGGCGCAGCAGCCGGTACAGCACATCGAAGACGACGACCGCGCGCCCGTTGCCGATATGCACGTAGTCATAAACCGTGGGACCGCACACATAGACCCGCACATTGGCGGGGTCGATCGGCTCGAACGGCTCCTTGCGGCGGCTGGCGGTGTTGTGAATTTGCAGGCTCATCGGGTCTTCCACACGGGGCGCATTACAGAATATTGCGGAACGCATTGGTGATCGGATAGCGGCGGTCGCGGCCGAAGGCGCGGCTCGAAATCTTGACACCGGGCGGCGCTTGCCGGCGTTTGTATTCGGCCAAGTCCAGCATGCGCCAAATCCGCTGAATGGTCTCGGCGGCATGGCCCCGCGCGGTGATGTCGCCGATCGCCATTTCACCTTCGATCAGGCACCGCAGGATGTCGTCCAATTCGTCGTAGGGCGGCAACGTGTCCTGATCCGTTTGATCGGGCTTCAACTCGGCGGAAGGCGGCTTGGTGATAATCCGCTCGGGGATGACCCGGCCTTCCGGCCCGAGCAAGCCGTCCGGACGGTGCTCGTTACGCCACGTCGACAACCGGAATACGTCGGTCTTGTAGACATCCTTGAGCACGGAATACCCGCCGCTCATGTCGCCATACAGCGTCGCATAACCGACCGCCATTTCTGATTTGTTGCCGGTGGTCAGGAGCATCGCGCCGAATTTGTTGGAGATGCTCATCAGCAGCAAACCGCGGCTGCGCGCCTGGACATTTTCTTCCGTGGTATCCGGCGGGCGGTTGCCGAACACCGGCTTGAGCATGGTTTCGAACGCCCGCATCGCGGGCTCGATGCCGATCACGTCGTAGCGGATGCCCATCAATTCCGCCGCCTCTTCCGCATCCTCGACGCTTTCGCGGCTGGTATAGGGCGACGGCATCATGACGCAATGGACGTTTTTCGCGCCCAACGCATCGACCGCCACCGCGGCGCTCAGCGCCGAATCGATCCCGCCCGAGAGGCCGAGGATAACGCCCGGAAAACCGTTTTTGCGAACGTAGTCGCGCAGCCCCAGCACCATGGCATTGTACATGCCGTCGAGACCCGTTGGCGGCGGCGCGATTTCGCCGGGCGCGCACTGCCAACCGCCGTCCGGATTTCGCGTCCAGACGGTGGTCATGCACGCTTCCCGCCATGCGGTTGCCTGGCCGGCCAGACTGCAATCCGCATTGAGCACGAAGGACGCGCCGTCGAACACCAGCTCGTCCTGTCCCCCCACCTGATTGACATAGGCGAGCGGCAACCCGGTTTCCGTAATCCGCGCGACCGCATGCATTTGACGATCGTTCGGTTTGTCGGTCTCGAAGGGTGAGCCGTTGGGCACCAGAAGGATTTCCGCCCCGGATTCCGCCAGGCATTCGGCCACGTCGCCGGCCCAGATATCTTCACAGATAGGCACGCCGAGGCGGACATCGCGGAAATTGACCGGTCCCGGCATCGGCCCGGACGCGAAGATGCGCTTTTCGTCGAAAACGCCGTAATTCGGCAGATCGTGCTTGAACCGCATCGCCGAAATCTCACCCTGATCCAGCAGCAGCACGGCGTTATACAGCTTTCCGTCGTCGCGCCATGGCGTGGGCACCAGCATCGCGGGCCCGCCATCGGCGGTCTCGCCCGCAAGGGTTTGCACCGCATGTTCGACTTTTCCCTGAAAAAACGGCTTCAGAACGAGATCTTCGGGCGGATACCCGCAAACCGCCAATTCCGGGAAGACCACAAGGTCCGCATCCTTGGATTGCTCTCTAATCCGCCGGATGAGCGCTATATTTCCGTCGATATCGCCCACGACAGGATTTATCTGTGCGAGCGTTATAGTTAACCGGTCAGTCATAATTTTAATCTAACTTTGAGGCTCGTGCTGTTCACGTATCGTTTGCCGGGCGGACTATGAAGCCCATCTCGGAAAAATCAAGCCTGAGCAACAGATACGCCGCCCCGTCCCGAGAAAGCCGAGTAATGGCCGAAGAAAGCACAAACAGAGCCACAGAAACAGCCGATTTTGATGGCCCCGCCCCGGCGGACACCGATCCTTCGCCCGGGACCGGTATGCCGGCGCGTGGCACCACACGGCGGCCGCAAGGCGCATCGATTATCCGCGATGCCGCCAACCGCAGCATAGACATGCTGTTCGAGCATCTTCAGGAATGTGCAAAATCGAGGCCGAACGGAACGATGAGCTTTGCCGAGATTCGCGACGAGGTCGGCAACTTCCAATCCTATCCCAGTGCGAAGGTAAACGCGTTCTATCGCGAAACCTGGGACAATTGTCTACAGGCATTCCAGTCGACGCAATGGGCCGAAGACAACACCCAGGCGTTCGAACGGTTGATCCTGACGAATTTCAGCCATCTCCTGCCGGCGGTCGGCGAGCCGCCGATCCGGGGGAAGAACCTCTCCCGCCGGATTATTGATCCTTTCATCAACGTGCTTCGCCAATTGCTGGGACCCGACCAGTTCGACCAGTATCAGGCGGCCGGCGATCGAATGGTGTCGCGCCTGCAAAGCGAGCATGGGTCGAACTTCGACTGGGACATGGTGATCAGAGAGCCGACGGCGCAAACGGTCGTCAACGACGTCCTGGTCCATATCAGCCAGCATTTCATGAAAATGGGCAAACGCCGCCGATGGATGATCGACATGATGGCGTCGGGAATGCCGCCCGCGGAAACCCGCGAGGAACAAGAATGGCAATTCGGCGACCGCGAATTCCATATGCTGGTCGACGCCTTGTACTTCGGCATTCGCGGCGCGTTGGATAGCGAAACGGACCGGCAGGTGATGGTTCGGCGCTACGACGAGAAAAACGTCGCCCGGCTGTACACGATGCTGCAACTGCTCGACCGCGACTACATGGAAGTGATGCGCCGGGAAGGACAGCAATGATCGCCAACGCTTCCACAACGCGCCGGTGAATGATGGCCAACGGGACGGTGGAAACGATCCTCGGATTGCCGATCGGCGGATTCCTGCGAACGTCGGCGGGTTTTTTCCAACGCCTGCCTGACGGCAGTATTGCCTTCCTGCCGTCGATATTCCGCATGCCGTGGCATTCCAAGACGCCGCACATCGTGAACCGGCCCGGGATCGAACGGCTGCTCCGCATGGAGTCGATCGAAATGGCCATCGCAATCCTGATGCTGCTGCTGGCGGTGCACTACTATTTCCTGGATATCCTGGACTTTTACCTGGGCGCCCTGAATTTGCCGATGGCCGTGATTGCCCATGCGGTCAGCACCGTTCTGTCGGTAATTCTCATTCTCTATATCAACAACGCGCCGTTCTCCTGGCTGCGCGCGCGCATGGCGGCGGCGCTGCCCATCGCCGAAGGCGCCTTTACCGCTGCCGAATTCGATAACTGGCAGGGACCGCAAAAGCTTTGGCGCCTTTCGCTCGTGACCAACGAAAATGCCGCATCCCTGCGCAAGGGCGTCGTGCTGCTGTACTTGGTGCTGATGATGTGCTCGTTGCCGCTGCTGCTGGCAATTATTCTGTCATTCGTCTTCGGCAATACGAAGGGAATGGACAATTCGGCCTTTATCGCCGGTTTCGCGTTTTACGCCACGCTGTCTTTCTGGGCGTTTTTCGAAAGCGCGCTCGTCCTGCACAAACGCTGGCAAGGCGGCCGGACCCGCCGCCTGCACCGCATGCACCACGCATAACCGGCCGGACGCCGTTAACGGCGTCCGGTATCGAGATACAAACCGCCGGTTAGGACGCGGCGGCGGCCAGCCGGTTGCCGGAACCGCTGCGCAGTTCCTTCAACGATTCAGCGATCAAAAACGCCAGCTCAAGCGCCTGATCCGCATTCAAGCGCGGGTCGCAATGGGTATGATACCGCATAGACAGGCCGTCATCGTCGATCGCCTGCGCACCGCCCAGACATTCAGTCACATCCTGACCGGTCATCTCGACATGAATGCCGCCGGCATAACTGCCCTCGGCCTTGTGCACTTCGAAGACCCGCCGAACTTCCGTGAGAATCCGGTCGAATGGCCGGGTCTTGTAGCCGGTCCCCGACTTGATGGTATTGCCATGCATCGGGTCGGACGACCAAACGACGACATGGCCTTCCCGCTGGACGGCGCGAATGAGCGTCGGCAAATATTTGTCGACGTTCTCATGCCCCATACGAGAGATCAGCGTAATCCGGCCCGGTTCGTTGGCGGGATTAAGCGTGTCGATCAGACGCATGAGGTCGCCCGTTTCCAGTGTCGGACCGCATTTGATGCCGATCGGATTCTTGACGCCCCGCAAGAACTCCACATGCGCGCTGTCCGGTTGACGGGTCCGGTCGCCGATCCAGACCATATGGGCCGAACAATCGTACCAATCGCCGGTCAGACTGTCCTGCCGGGTCAGCGCTTCCTCGTACCACAGCAGCAGCCCTTCATGGCTGGTGTAGAATTCGGTTTCCCGAAGCTGCGATACCGCATCGCCGGTAATGCCGCAGGCCCCCATGAAATCCATCGCTTCGCTGATGCGTTGCGCCAGTTCTTCATACCGTTCGCCCTGCGAGCTGCCGGCGACGAAATCCAAATTCCACTGATGCACCTTGTGCAGGTCGGCGAAACCGCCCTGCGCAAACGCGCGCAACAGGTTCAAGGTGGATGACGCCTGATGATAGGCCTTCAGCATCCGCTCCGGATCAGGAATGCGCCCGGACGGATCAAAATCGATGCCGTTGATGATGTCGCCCCGGTAACTCGGCAATTCGACACCGTCCAGAACCTCCATCGGCTCCGATCGCGGCTTGGCGAATTGTCCGGCCATACGGCCGACCTTCACGACCGGACAGGCCGCGCCAAAGGTGAGTACCACCGCCATCTGCAGCAAGACACGGAATGTATCGCGAATATTGTTCGCGCTGAATTCGGCGAAACTCTCCGCACAGTCGCCGCCTTGCAGCAGGAAGGCCCGGCCTTCCGCGACATCGGCAAGATGCTCCTTGAGCCGGCGCGCCTCGCCGGCGAACACCAAAGGCGGCTGCCGGCGCAGCTCCGTCTCGATCGACTCCAGCGCGGCCTGGTCCGGATAATCCGGCACTTGGCCGATAGGAAATTCGCGCCAGCTTTCCGGCGTCCAGTTCCGGGTCATAACAACCCTCCCATTTTCACTATTCTCCCTGTAAGTCCGTGGCTTTTACGCCGATTATGGGGTGTTTTCCACCTAAAAGGCGACGAAAGAAGACATAATCCGTTAAAGTCAAATGTCCAGATCGAGTGAGGAAACAGTCCATGACCGACCATGACGCGCCCTGGCAACGCCTGCAACGGCTTCTCGATGCATGCGACCGCGCCGTAATCTTCACGGGCGCGGGCATCAGCACGGAGTCCGGCATTCCCGATTTCCGCAGTCCCGGGGGCGTTTGGGAGAAATACAAGCCGGTGATGTTTCAGGATTTCGTGGCCTCGGACAGCGCGAAGCGGGAGGCCTGGCGGCAACGATTTGCGCGCCAGGACGACCTGATCGACGCCGAGCCAAACCGGGGGCATCGCGCGGTGGAAAAGCTGGTCCGGACCGGCAAAGTCGCCGCCGTGATTACCCAGAATATCGACGGACTGCACCAAAAATCCGGGGTGCCGGAGGAGAAGATTATCGAGTTGCACGGCAATTCGACCTATGCGGCCTGCCTCGATTGCCGTCAGCGCCATGAAATTCCGCCGATCCGGGAAGCCTTCATGAAAGACGAGACATTGCCCCTATGCGACGTCTGCGGCGGTGCGGTCAAGACCGCAACGATCTCCTTCGGCCAATCCATGCCCGAAGATGAAATGCGGGCGGCGCAGGTCGAAACCCTGCAATGTGATCTGTTTATCGCGGTTGGGTCGTCGCTGGTGGTCTACCCCGCCGCCGGTTTTCCGCTGATGGCGAAGGAAAACGGCGCCCGGATGGTCATCGTCAATCGCGACCCGACCGAACTCGACCCTTACGCCGACCTGGTGTTGAATTCGGAAATCGGTCCGACGCTCGGCGACGCGGTCGGCGTCAATTAGGGCAACGGCGCTAACCCATCAATCCCGGACGATCTTCCGGGAAAACGTTATAATTTCAGCGCATTAAGCCAGACATCATGGATGTTGCACATGCTCGTCACATAGACGGTGCCGCCGAGTTTGCTGATATCGTGGCTCGATACCGGTTCGCCCTTCATCGGATCGAACATCACCTCGGAGACGTACTCGAAATTGGCGTCGAGGACCGTGTGCTTCACGATATAGTGCTTGAATGCATCTTGCGGATGCCGTGTCCGGACATTGATTTTGCTACCCGCGCGCTCAATCACCGGCAAATGACTGGAAACTTTCTTTGCCCAACGTCCGGGCCGCTCTTTGGTGTAATACACGCCACCGGCCATCGGCAGCGAGCCTGCTTTGAAATTGCCCGCCGCCATAATGGTGGTCGGAACAAACAAAGATCCCGCAGCGCCCGCGAGACCGAACCGAAGTACATTACGCCGTTCCACAATCACTCTCCTTGATACTATACGTTACCCAGATTCTGCCGATCGAATTCATGTCTCTCCGCAGCCGGCGCGTTCGGTTCCGATCGGACAATTTTCCATCGCACCCGTGGTTTGCCAATGAATTATAGTAGTATTCCGGGTGATCTGCGACCAAGGCCTATCGGATAAGAAGCCCTAGACCGGTTGGGTTGCCCGCGAAATTCAGCGCCCTCCAATCGTTCTCCGCCGCCTCCGCACGCACTCGCTAGTCAGCGGCCGCGTCGACCTCATCCGGAATCGGCTCGCGCATGGTGACGAACTCTTCCGCCGCCGTCGGATGGATACCGATGGTGGCGTCGAACTGCGCCTTGGTCGCACCGCATTTGAGCGCGATGGCGATACCCTGGACGATTTCGCCCGCATCCGGTCCCACCATATGGCAGCCGAGCACCCGGTCGTCGCCACGATGCACGATCAATTTCATAAAAGTGCGTTCTTCACTGGCGGTCAGAGTATGTTTCAGCGCCTTGAATTCGGACACGAAAATGCGAACAGGACCGTACCGTTCGCGCGCCTCCGCCTCGGTCAGGCCGACCGTGCCGATATTGGGTTGGCTGAACACCGCTGTCGGGACGTTTTCGTAGTCGACCGCCGCAGCGTTTTTATTGAACAACGCGTTTGCAACCGCCGTGCCTTCCTCGAGTGCGACCGGCGTCAGTTGCATCCGGTCGATGACGTCGCCGATCGCGAAAATGGACGGCACGGATGTACGAAAATGCTCATCGACCTTGACGGCGCCGCTAGCGCGCAATTCGACACCGGCTTCTTCCAACCCGATCCCCTGACTGAAGGGCGCGCGGCCGGTGCAATACATCACCGTATCGGCGGCGATTTCCCGGCCGTTTTCAAGCATCGCGGTAAAACCGCGCTCCGCCCGCTCGATACAGGCGACATTTTGGTTGAATTGAAGGTCCACGCCCTTTTTGCGCATCTCGTCGGCGAGATAATGCCGGACATCGTCGTCGAACCCTCGCAAAAAATGCGGACCCCGATAGAGTTGCGTCACGTCGACCCCGAGACCGTTGAAGATACCGGCGAATTCGACGGCGATATAACCGCCGCCAACGATCAGGATCTTCTCCGGCAATTCATCCAGATAGAACGCCTCGTTCGAGGTTATGGCAAATTCCTTGCCGGGAATATCCGGCACCACGGGCCAGCCACCCGTCGCCACCAAGATGTAGTCCGCGGTCACTGTTTTGCCGCCGACCTCGATGGTGTGCGGATCCACGATGCGGGCGCGGCTCTCGAATATTTCGACGCCGGCCGCTTTGAGCATGCGATCGTAAATGCCGTTCAGCCGGCTGATTTCTCGGTCCTTGTTGGCAACCAGGGTCGACCAGTCGAAACGGCGTTCCCCGACGGTCCAGCCAAACCCGGCCGCATCTTCGAAATCCTCCGAAAAATGCGATGCATAGGCGAATAATTTCTTGGGAATGCAGCCGACATTGACGCAGGTGCCGCCGAGATTGCGTTCCTCCGCGACGGCGGCCCGCGCGCCGAACCCCGCGGCAAAGCGGCTCGCGCGCACGCCGCCGGATCCCGCGCCGATGGTAAAGAGGTCGTAGTCGTATTCAGGCATGACGAATCGTCTCCTGCCGGGGTCCTGTCAAGAACGCGCCAAGCTATTGTTGAATGATGTTATTTACTGATTCCGCCCATGCAGACGTATTTGATTTCGAGATAATCCTCGATCCCGTACTTCGACCCCTCGCGGCCGACACCGGATTCCTTAAAGCCGCCGAAGGGCGCGACCTCGGTCGACATGACGCCAACGTTGACGCCGACCAAGCCGGATTCTATGGCTTCCGCGACCCGCCAGATGCGGCCGATATCGCGGCTGTAGAAATAGGATGCGAGCCCGAACTCGGTGTCATTGGCCATCGAGATGGCCTGTTCCTCGGTCTCAAAGCGAAACAGCGGCGCAACCGGCCCGAAGGTCTCTTCGCTGGTGACCGCCATTTCCGTCGTCACGTCGGCCAATACGGTTGGCTCGAAAAAAGTGCCGCCGAGGGTGTGCCGGCTCCCGCCGACGACCACCCGCGCGCCCTTGCCCACGGCATCGGCGATGTGTTCCTCCACCTTGGCCACCGCGCTGCCGTCGATTAGCGGGCCCTGGTTGACGCCCGATTCGAGGCCATTGCCGACCCGCATTTCGGCGACTGCGCGGGAAAGCTTGTCGGCAAATTCATCATAAACACCGGACTGCACAAGGATGCGGTTGGCGCAGACGCAGGTCTGGCCCGAATTGCGGAACTTGGACGCCATCGCGCCCTCCACCGCCGCGTCGATATCGGCATCGTCAAACACCACGAACGGCGCGTTGCCGCCGAGCTCCATGCTGATTTTCTTCACCGTGCCGGCGGCCTGCGTCATCAGAAGCTTGCCGACCTCGGTAGAACCGGTAAACGTGATTTTACGGACGATCGGATTGCCGGTCAGTTCGCCGCCAATTTCCGCCGAATTTCCGGTCAGCACGCTGAACACGCCCGCCGGCACGCCCGCACGCTCGGCCAGTTCGGCCATGGCAAGCGCGGAATATGGCGTTTGCGACGCGGGCTTGACCACCATGGTGCACCCGGCGGCGAGCGCCGGCCCGGCCTTGCGCGTGATCATCGCCGCCGGGAAATTCCACGGCGTAATGGCGCCGCACACCCCGACCGGCTCCTTTAGCACGACGATGCGCCAATCCTCCGCCGGCTGCGGAATGGTGTCGCCATAGACGCGCTTTCCCTCTTCGGCAAACCATTCGAGAAACGACGCGGCGTACATGATTTCGCCCTGTGATTCGGCCAACGGCTTGCCCTGTTCGGACGTCATGAGGATGGCGAGGTCCTCCTTATGGGCAAGCATCAGATTGTACCATTCCCGCAGGATCGCGCTCCGTTCCTTGGCGGTACGCTTGCGCCATGCCGGATACGCCGCATTCGCCGCCTCGATCGCGCGGCGTGTTTCGCTGGCGCCCATCCGCGGAACCGTACCGAGAGTCTCCTCGGTCGCCGGATTATTGACCGCCACGGTGTCGCCGCCATCGGCGTCCACCCAGGCACCGTCGATATAACATTGTTGACGAAACAGGCTGGGATCTTCGAGTTTCATGACATCGCTCCCCGCGGCAGTGGCATTGGCGTTTGGATTTCCATGAAATCCACCGGGAGTGAGTATAGGTCGCCAGGCAGCGGTGAACCACCGCCGACACGTTCGCGACGTTCAATTTTATCCGGGATGTCTAAAGTTATGGAGCCGGCGTCCGCCGGCGTCATCCGATCGTCAGGGTTGCGCCATGACAAGCGTGCCCACAACCATAATAGGCATTGGTTTTGCGCGCTTTCACACGGCCATTCGGGGCCGGTCGCCCGCGAATGGCCGTGCAGGAAAGCATGCAGGATGATCCCGCTATGTGGGAATCACCCCCACTTAAGGGCAGAAAGCCCTATCGCATCATTCCGCCATTTGTTTCGGCGGTGTTGGGCGCCTCGGCGGGCGACCGTTCCATCGGCGCATCGGCCTGCATCTCTTGAGCGGCCGACGGCATAACCGGCGGTGTCATCGCCGTCTGGTCCTCGACGTTGAAGGTCTTCTGCGCCAGAACCGTTCCGGCATCATCGACCAAATCAACCCGCCAAGTGCCGGGTCCGACAGCGCTGTTGGACCAGGTACGCCAGCCCGACGAAGTGCCGATATTCACAGTCTTGCGGGCTCGTTCATCACCCGCATAGTGCCAAATGAAGCTTAGATTCGCGGTTTCGCCGGTATTCTTGATACGCGCGAAAATATAAGCCTTCCCCTCTCCATTCATGGCGGCGATCGTTTCCTTGGCGTCGGCCGGTTCGCGATCGACAACGCCGGTCGTGAGCACCAGCTCACTGACGGCCATTTCCGCGGATGCCGGCGTCGCCGTCATGCCGAATACGGCAATGGCCATACCGGCCAGCGCAGCCGCCATGGAGCCTTTTCGAATGGCGCGATTCATTACTCTGTCTCCTCAAAATTCCGAAACGGGATCATCTGTCTCATAATACTTCGACACGCGAGAGTAGTGCGTCATTTGCTAATAAAATCCAAATAAACGAACGGATGTTATTAAAATATATACTATAATTAATACCTACTTATTTGTTTTTACAAGAATTTTTGATAGCTATTCTTGGCCGACGGTAATTAAATATGATAACCGGACCGGCTCGCCGGCGCCCGGCCACCAACGGGCCGGGCTCACGAATCCGCGGATCCGGAATTCATCGCGCACATTAGTCGCCATAGGACGGCGGACCGCGATGTCAGTCTTGCGGGTCCATCGCCGCTGCTTCGCGACCGGCGGATCGGCCGCCGACAAAGCATTCGGACAGGTTGCCGCCGCCGAGATACAGGTGGCCGAACACGCTGCCGAGTTCCCCGGCGGCAAAGAGCCGTGGTATCGGCGCGCCGTAAACGTCGATGATGCGTTGCCGCGCGTCGTGCACCGGGCCCCCTTGCGTATTGGAAACCAGCGGCCAGGCCTGGGCATAGTAATAAGGGGGCGTTTCGAGCGGCATCATGCTGGATGCGGGACGGGCGAAATCGCCATCCGCACCGGCGGCGCAGAAGCCGTTGTAGCGTTCGACCGTTTCCGCCAGATGCGCGGGATCGAGCCCCATCGCCTGGGCCAATGCTGCAATGCTGTCGGCGCGATGCAAAATGCCAAGATCGACCTCCGCCCGATTGTCACTGCTCCAGACGAAATCCAAGCCCGCCTCATTGTACAACGGCTGTCCCACCGGAAAGGTCCCGCGTCCCGCTTCGTCGAAGACGAACCAGCCGGGAATTGCGGGAAAATCCTGGGTTTCCGGGCGGAAACGCTCCATCGCCCGATGCCCGGTATCCTGCATATAGGGTTCGTATTCGTTCATGAACCGGCCGCCGTCCCGGTCCAGCATGATCCACAGCATCCGGACGGCACGGTCGCCGGCAAATCCGGCATCCCAGGCGATCGTGTCCTCCCCCTCGCCGACAGGGAACCAGTCGGGCAGCCTCTTGGTGCGGATGCCGAACGGATAGTCGGGATCGCTGTGCTGGAACCCGTAGGTGCCGTGATAGTGCCACATGTGCCACAAATCGGCGCCGAGATCCTGCGCCATGCGAATGCCGTCGCCGGTATTGCCCCGGAAAGCGGTGGCAAGAACCGGTTTGCCCTGCCAATAGTGCTGCTGCATTGCCGGGTTCGCCTCAAACCCGCCGCAGGCCAATACGACGCCCCGCCGCGCCCGGATCGCCCGGCGCGCATCATCCGGTCCGACCCATATACCCAGGACCTCCCGATCCGGCCCCGCGATCAGACGATGCGCCGGACAGCCGGTGCGCACTGCGATGCCACGCTGCCGGACATTGTCATCGACCACCTTGAACAGACGCGAACCGGCGCCCAGGCTGCGCGCATAGGGATATTCGGCATTGATATCGACGCCGGGAATATCCTCGATCATCACAAAGCCAAAGCTGTCCCGTCCGGGGAACGGGTAATTCCCAAGGCCCGGGCGATAGATGACCTTGGCGCCGTTCACCTCGGCCAGTTGGTGAATGAACTGGTCGATCTCCGCCATTCCCGTCGCAAAGCGGTGCAGCACATCGTCCGGCGTGGTCCCGGCGTTGGTCGCCTTCAGATAGGCGAAGGTGCCGTCCGCGTCCCGGGAGATCCGCACACCGCCCGCGGAGCAAATCGAGATGCCGCCGGGATCGGCCATCTTTTCGACGATCATGACGTCGGCACCCGCATCATGGGCGGATATTGCGGCGGCGCCGCCGGCGAACCCGAAACCGACGACAACAACGTCTACTTCCTCATCCCAATGGTGCGCCGACGGATCCGGTTTTGCCATGCCCAGGGTTCCTGCTGGTGTAGTTGCTGTTGAGCGCGATAACGACCCGATCCCTTAGCATCTCCCCGGCGCCGCGAACAACCGCGCGCGTTCGCTATTCACCGCCAAAAACATTGCCATAGACGTGTTTTCGAAATCGGCGGTCGCGTTTGAGGTGCCATTCGCGGCTCATCGCCTCGCCACGGGTCTGATAGCGCTCAAGATACAGAAGCCGCCACTGCCGGCCCCGCGTCGAGCGTGCGCCGGATCCATCATTATGCCGGCGCAGGCGCTGTTCGGGATCCGTCGTCCAGCCGACATAGGTGCGCCGCCGCCCGCCGGTTTTACTGCCCAGGAGGTAGACAAAACAGGCCACCGCTCCTACCCGCCCGCCAAGCCCGGGCGCGCGTCCCAAGCCGAATTCCGGCAAGTTTTCCTTGAATTCGCAGAGTTTCTTAGGTTATCCAAATATTCACAAGACGTTAACACTTGGCCGATAACGTGCCGCCCATGACCGAAACGTCCAAAAAATCCTACACAGTCGCGGTGTGTCTCGCTGCGGTGTTCGGCGTGCTGGGCATCCATCACTTCTATCTGGGACGTCTTTTGCATGGATTGTTCGATCTCGGCCTTTCAATCGCCGGATTTACCTTCATCTTCATTGGCGAACCTGAGAGTCTGGTAATGACCGGTGTCATCCTTCTCGGCATCGATGTGCTGCACACGCTCTATGTGACCTTTAAATTACTGGTTGGCGAATACAAGGACGGCCAAGGAAATATAGTCACCTATCCTGGTCAAAAACGAATTCAAGAATCCCAAAATAGAAGTATCTAGCATTAAGGAGATTATCATGAGTGACGTACATTCCCCAGATGTTCAGACCAGCACGACCGAGCAAATCAGCGACAAGGGCTTCGTTCCCGCAATCCTGCTTTGCTTCTTCCTCGGCGCCTTTGGCGTTCACAGATTCTGGGTCGGCAAATACGGCACCGGCATCTTGATGCTGTTGACGCTTGGCGGCCTCGGCATCTGGGCACTGATTGATTTCATTATTATCGTGACCGGCAGCTTTACCGACGCCCAAGGCCGGAAGATCAAGGCGCAATCCTAACGGATTGTCGTTTAAACGCTCAGCGGGACCCGATACCCGCGAAAATCCGGCCCGGACGAATATCATTTCGTCCGGGCCGTTTTTTTGAACGTTCGTCCTGTCGTCGGCGCGGTGCTCAGGCCACCGCCATGACCATCGACGCGAAGCTTTCCATCTGCGCCAAATCGTTGTCGTAGGAGTCGGATCGGAAATCGAAGATCAGTTCCGAAACGCCCAGCGATTGGTACGTGCGGACATCCTCGACGATTTCGTCCTGTGACCCGGTGAACGGCAGGCGCTCCTCCCGGCCCGCGCGCTTGTTGAGATCGTAGAGCGGCGCCTTGAACGAGATCGTCATCTTTCCAAAATCCCGCCCTTCCTCATCCATGAATTGCTTCAACTGGTCGATCAGCCCCGCCAACTCCTGCGGCGTCATCGGCACGGCGGGGTTGGCGCCGACCGGATGCCAACCGTCGCCATAGCGCGCCGCCCGTCGAAGCGCGGCCCGGCTATGGCCGCCAACCCAGATCGGCGGGTGCGGCGTTTGCACCGGCGCGGGCTGGCATCGCACCTTATTGAATTGATAAAACGCGCCCGCATGCTCCACCGGCTCGCCGGTCCAGAGCTTCTTGAAGATCTCGATATATTCATTGCTGACGGCGCCGCGCTTATGGAAATCCGGCGCGTCCAAAGCTTCGAATTCTTCCTTGAGCCAGCCGACGCCGACGCCGACCGTCACCCGGCCGTTCGACAGCAGGTCGATGGTCGCCAGCATCTTGGCGGTCAGGATGGGATTGCGGTGCGGGATCACCATGATGCTCGAGACCAGCCGCAACCGCTCGGTCTTCGCCGCAACGAATGTCATCAAGGCCAGTTGCTCGAGTGCGTCGCCGTGTCCCGGGAAATTGCCGGCCAGCGTATAGGGGTATTTCGAGTCGATCTCGACCGGGAAGACGATGTGATCCGCGATCATCACGGATGTGAAGCCGAGACGCTCGGCATTTTGGACCAGCGCTGTCAGCGCCTCCGGTTCGGCCGACTTTCCCCGGGTCGGCAGATAAAATCCATACTTCATGCGATGTGCCCCAATCCTCCGCCAACTGCCGCCCATGCCAGACCATTCGGCGCACGGAACCTGAACGCAGAAACACGCGCTTCGACTATCGCAGTATGGGCGTTATCGGCATGCGGCAACAAGCCTTGGGCGGAAATCCGCTATTCCACCGTCACCGATTTGGCGAGGTTGCGCGGCTGATCCACATCCGTGCCCTTGAGCACGGCGGTGTGGTACGCGAGCAGTTGCACCGGGATGGTATACAGGATCGGCGCGACGAACGGATCGATCTCGGGCATTTCGATCGTCGCGGCCGGCTCCGCCTGCCGCTCCAGCCGCGCGATGCCGTTTTTGTCGGAGATGAAAATCACCCGGCCGCCGCGCGCGATCACCTCCTGCACGTTCGACGCGGTCTTGTCGAACAGCGGGTCGTTGCCCGGCGCAATCACGACCACCGGCACAGATTCGTCGATCAAGGCGATCGGACCATGTTTCATCTCGCCGGCGGCGTAGCCTTCGGCGTGAATATAGGAAATTTCCTTGAGCTTGAGCGCCCCTTCCAGAGCGATCGGGAAGCTCGTGCCGCGCCCGAGATAAAGCACGTCCCGCGCCTCGACCAGCTCCTCGGCAATCGACGCAATCGCGTCCGCGTCGCTCAACGCTTCCGCCGTCCGGCTCGGCACCTCCGACAGGGCGGCACAGAGTCTGGCGCCCTCCGCCTGGTCGACCGTGCCGCGCGCCCGGCCGAACGCGATGGCAAAGGCGGCAAGCATGGTGAGCTGCGTCGTGAAGGCCTTGGTCGACGCGACGCCGATTTCCGGCCCGGCAAGGGTCGGCAACACGCCATCGGATTCGCGGGCAATCGTCGATTCCGGGACGTTCACCACCGACACGATGTGCTGATCCTGCGAAGCGGCATAGCGCAGCGCCGA
>JAOTYV010000336.1 GCA_029861675.1 Alphaproteobacteria bacterium | reverse complement strand
CCACCATGAGCGCGGTGCGGCCATGGCAGTCGCGAGCGTTAAGGTCGGCCTTGGCGGCGATAAACCGCCGTAACGCCGCAATGTCGCCCCGGGCGGCCGCGGCATGCAGCCCTTGATATTTGTTCCGTTCCTCCGGGCTCGGCGCCGTCTGCGCCAGCCGTACCGCCGGCGCCGCATGCGGCGACGTACCGCCAACCCCTTCCGCAACAGGAAGCGCCGATGCGTCCCCGGCGAGTGCGGCAATCAACGCCGACGCGGCGAATTTGCCATATGTGAATCGCGATTTCGACATGACTTCGACAATGCTGCCATTGAATTGATCCATCCCGCAATCGTCGTTAGCATGAAACGCGCTTCGCCGGGCGCACGCGCTCCACTACCGCCGAGGTTTCGCCATGTCCATCAACGTCATACCTGCAATCGCCGCGGTCGGCGCCGAAATTCAGGGTGTGGACCTGTCGGAGAATTTGGATCCCGAGGTTTTCGGCGCAATCGACAACGCGTTCAACCAGCATGGCGTCGTCTTCTTTCGCGATCAAAACCTGGCGCCCGCGCAACTGCTGGACTTCACGCGCCGCTTCGGCGATCTGCATTTGAACGTTTTCGGCGAGACACTCGGCCTGCCCGACCATCCAGGGATCGTCCTGATCTCGAATGTCGAGGAAAACGGCCGCGAGATCGGCATTAAGGGCGCCGGCAACAATTGGCACAGCGATATGTGCTACACGGCGAAGCCGCCGCGCGGCACGATCCTGCACGCGCACGAAGTGCCGGAGCAGCATGGGCTGCCGCTGGGCGATACCTGTTTCGCCGCGACCCACGCCGCCTATGACGCGCTGCCCGACACGATGAAGCGACGGCTCGATGGGCTCAAAGCGGTGTTCAGCTTTGCGGGGCGCAAACGCCTCAATTCCATCACCCGGGAACAAATCGATCGGTTCCCGGACGTGACCCACCCGATCGTCCGCACCCATCCCTACACCGGCCGCAAATGCCTCTATGTGATGCGGGACGATTGCACGGAAATTCCCGATCTGAACGACGAAGAAGCGCAATTGCTGATCGCGGCGCTGGCGGACCACATAATCCGGCCTGAATTCGTCTATCGCCATCAGTGGCGGACCGGCGACGTGCTGATTTGGGACAATTGCACGGTGCAGCACAAGGCAATCCAGGATTACGCCCTGCCGCTGCGACGCCTGATGCATCGCACCACATTCGCGGCGGAGGCCGTCCCGGCTTGAAATCGGCACTACCGGAAATTTCATCGCCGCGGAATGAAATAGTGGACCACTCGCGGCGATCTTAGTAGGTTGTTAGTACAGTAAGCTCAAAATGGGCGTTTATGGCCGATTACGGTCGAAGCAAGCTTGCCATCACCGGCGCTCCTGGGTCCGCGTGTGCTGATGGCATTCTCAATTATCAAATTTGATCCAAAGCCGGTCCCGCCGATGCGTGGGCCCGGGCAGCCATGCCGGAAACCCGCGCATCCGCTGATCATCGGTAATGTCGCCGATTTGAAGCCGATGGCATCGCGGTACCGGCCAACACAAACAGGAGTGATTGACAATGAAGAGTATGATCTGGGGAGCGATCCTCGGTGCCTTGGGCACGTTAGCACTGGTCTTCTTTACGGGCTTCGCGGTGACGGGCAGCGGCGCCGAGGCGCGCGCCGCGAAACAGTCACATGAGGCGGTTGTCGACCAGCTTGCCAAGATTTGCGTCGCTCAATTCAAGCAAAGCGCCGACACGAAGCAGGGAATTGAGGATATCAAAAACCAGAGCCGATGGACCCGTGGCGAACATGTTAAAGAAAAGGGCTGGGCGAAAATTTTCGGCACTGACGCGCCGGACGAGGATCTCCTCAAGGCGTGCGGGGATATGATCGCCGAACTCTAATAGGGTCGATTCGGACGCGGAGAGCAGGCACGGGCCAACCGGCGCCTTGCCTGCCTGCGCCACCCACCTCGGCCGTGCCGCGCTGATTCCCGCGCACAGAACAAAAAACTTCGCTATATAAATCTATGCGCAAGACGCCAGAGGGAAACCGGGCCGAGCAATCCTCCGGGCAATAGCGATGACCGAATTCCAAGTGCACATGGCCGATGGGACGGTCCTTGCAGTGCCCGCATCGCTGGACTCGATCACGACATATGTCCTGCTGGAGCAGGAAAACTGGTTCGAGAAGGAAACCAACCTGCTCGCGCACTTACTGTGCCCCGGTATGACGGCGATAGACATCGGCGCGAATTTGGGCGTCTACAGCCTGCCCATGGCCCGGCTGGTCGCGCCGCACGGCCGCGTCGTCGCCTATGAGCCTGCCCGGGAGACATGCCGCCTGCTGCATCGCAGCCGGACGCTGAACGAAACACCCGGCCTCGAGATTGTCACCGCCGCCGTGTCCGACAGGCAAGGGCAGGCCCAATTGGCGGCCGGCACGTCAAGCGAACTCAACATGCTGAGCCGTTCGGATACGGAAAACGGCGAGACCGTCGACGTCACGACGCTCGATATCGAAGATACGAAGCACGGATGGGACCGGGTCGATTTCATCAAGATCGATGCGGAAGGCGAGGAAGGACGCATTCTGTCCCGCGGTGCAGGCTTTTTTGACCGTCATTCGCCGCTGGTGATGTTCGAGGTGAAGGCCGGTTCGGCGGTCAACACAGGCCTGCAAATCGCCTTCGCCGCGATGGGCTACGCGGTCTACCGCCAGCTGGGGGACGCACCGATCCTTGTCCCCGTCGATCCGGCCGCATCGCTGGACGGATTCGAACTCAACCTGTTCGCCGCCAAACCGGATCGGGCGGCGCAATTGGCGGAGGAAAATCTTTTGGCGCTGTCGATACCCGAATGGTCGGCGCCGACCGACACCGGGCAAACCGCATGGGATCGTTTCAGCGCCCAACCCTTCAGCAGTGCTTTTGGTGCGATTGCCCCAAGCCCGGACGAAGTCGATCCCGCCTATGCCGATGCGCTGGCTGCCTTCGCATGCTGGCAGGATTCCGGAGTGCCATTGCCGGACCGCTGCGCTGCGTTGCGGGCGTCCTTCCAGGTGTTGGCCGGGCTATGCCAGACCACGCCGAATTCTGCCCGGCAATCCACCTTCGCCCGCGTCGCCTGGGAAGCCGGTGCACGCGGCGCCTGCGTGGCGGCGCTGCAGGCGTTCTTCGCCGAAGCGGGCGCACGTTCCTTCGCCGTCACCGAGCCCTTTTGGCCGGCCTGCCCGCGGTACGATGCGCTCGACCCGGCCGGCCGGTCGATGGATTGGTTCCTGTCCGCCGCGATGGAGCAGCTCGAACGCGCCCGGGCGCATTCCACCCTGTTCGGCGGCGAGAGCCCGGCCCTGAACCTGCTGTGCGACCGGCCCTTCGCATCGGCCGAAATGGAACGGCGGCGCGTCCTGCTCGCCGCGAAGGCCGGCAATAACCCGGTCATACCCGCCCGGCTCTGCCATCCCGCCGCAGATCATATTAATGCCGCGCTCTGGCGCTCCGGCAAAATTCCCGGCATGCGCGTCTCGGGCTAACCGCCGCGACCGGTCAGCAGATCCGGCCGTCCGCCTCGTCCGCAAGGCCCAACAGATAGTCGCCATACCCGGAATTCGTCAGCGGTGCCGCCAGCGCCCGCAGATGCGCTTTGTCGATCCAACGGTTGCGCCAGGCGATTTCCTCGATACAGGCAATCATCTGGCCCTGACGGCGCTCGATGGTGGCAATATAATTCGATGCGTCCAATAGGGAATCGAAGGTCCCCGTATCGAGCCAGGCATTGCCGCGGCCGAGCAATTCGACCGACAAATCGCCCCGCGCCAGATAAGCGTTGAGGACGTCGATGATTTCGAGTTCGCCGCGCGCCGACGGCCGGATCAATGAGGCAATCTCCACCACGTCGCGGTCGAAAAAATACAGCCCGGTCACCGCGAGGTTCGATCGCGAATGTTGCGGTTTTTCGGAGAGCGAGGCTGCCTGTCCACGCTCATCCAATTCGACGACACCGTAGCGCTGCGGTTCGGTCACCCGATAGGCGAAAACCGTGGCGCCGGCCCCCCGGGCGGAAATACCGCGCAGGCTGTCGCTCAGTCCTTGCCCATAGAAAATATTGTCCCCGAGGATCAGGGCGACCGGTTCATCCCCGATGAAATCGGCGCCGATCTGAAAGGCCTGAGGAATGCCTTCGGGCCGCGACTGTGCACGGTATGAAAACGACATACCGACCATCGATCCATCGCCGAGGATTTGCTCGAACCGCGGCAGATCCTCCGGCGTCGCAATGAAAAGCACCTCGCGAATGCCGGCGAGCATCAGTACCGACAGCGGGTAATACACCAGTGGCTTGTTGTAGACGGGCAGCAACTGCTTGCTGAGGCC
This sequence comes from Alphaproteobacteria bacterium, assembly GCA_029861675.1. The sequence continues at coordinate 409 of JAOTYV010000336.1, read as the reverse complement.
CCGCGTCATCGGATAAAGGCGAGTGCCCGCGCCCCCGGCCAATACGATCCCCCGCCGTATCATTGCATGTCCTTCCGGTTCCCTCGCGAGTGGCCGTCATGCGAGCACCACCAGCGCGTCGGCGGCGATTACCCCCTGCCCGTTCGCGCCGACGAACAGCGGGTTGATATCCAATTCGGCGATCCGGTCGCGGCCGTCCCACGCCAGGCGCGAAACCGCCGCCAGCACGTCCGCCAGCGCGGTAACATCGAGCGGCGCGCCGCCGCGAACCCCGTCGAACAGCGCGCGCCCGCGCAATTCGTCAAGCATTTCCCGTGCCACTTTCGCGTCGAAGGGGGCGACCCTGTAGGTGACGTCGCGCAGCACCTCGGCAAACACACCACCCAAACCCACCGCCACCGTCGGACCG
>JAOTYV010000068.1 GCA_029861675.1 Alphaproteobacteria bacterium | reverse complement strand
CGTTCTCGTTGAACGTGCTGTTCGATCAGGCGCAGGCGGAAGGGCGGCTGCACGGATTGCCCCATGACGGCGAATGGTATCACGTCGGCACGCCGGAAGATTTGGTCCGCACCGAGCAAGCGCTGGCGGCCGGACACGGCGCCGGACGATGACCGGGCCGGTCGGCGTCTTCTCGATTCCGTCGGGCGCCTCCTTCGTCGATTCGCTGGCGGCGGGCGTGCTGGCCGATGCGGGCGACGATCCGCTGCGGCTCGCCGACACCACGATCCTGCTGCCGACCCGGCGCGCCTGCCGCGCCTTACGCGACGCCTTCCTCCGGCAATCGGACGGCCTGGCCCTGTTGTTGCCGCGGATGCGGCCGATCGGCGATGTCGAGCCCGAGGATGCGGCGATCGGCGAGACACCCGGATATGAGGAGTTGGCGCTGCCGCCGGCGATTTCCGAGTCGCGCCGGCTGCTGCTCATGGCGCAGTTGATCCTGGCCTGGGACCGGGCGACCGGCGGCGAGGAACTCGGCCGCATCACCGATGATCATGCGGTGCGGCTGGCGCAGGAATTGGCGCGGTTGATCGATCAGGTGCAGATCGAACGGCTCGACTTCGACCGGCTCGACGCGCTGGCGCCGCGCGAATACGCCCATCATTGGGAGCGGACCGTCGAATTCCTGAAGATCGCTACCGCCCAGTGGCCGCGCCTGCTTGCCGCCGAAGGCGCACTCGATCCGGCGGAGCGCCGCAACCGGTTGATCGATTCGGTGGTCCGCCGGTGGACCGCGGCGCCGCCGCCGGGGCCAATTATCGCGGCGGGCTCCACCGGCAGCGTTCCCGCCACCGCCGATTTGCTCGGCGTCGTCGCGGGGTTGCCCCGGGGGGCCGTCGTGCTGCCCGGGCTCGACCGGGACATGGACGCGCGGGCCTGGGACGCGGCGGCGGAGGATCAGACGCACCCGCAATTCGGCCTGCACCGGTTGCTCGGCCGGTTGGGTCTGTCGCGCGACGACGTGCGGGATTGGCCGTCAACGGTCACGCCGACGCCACGATCGATTGCCCGTGCCGCGCTGGCGAGCGAGGCGTTGCGGCCGGCCGAAACCACCGATGCCTGGCGAGATTTGCATCAAGTTCCGGCGGCGGCGCTCGACGGTTTCGAACGGATAGACTGTCCGGGCGAAAAAGAAGAAGCGGAGGTTATCGCCCTGATGCTCCGGCGGACGCTCGAGACGCCGGGCCGCACTGCCGCCCTGGTGACGCCCGATCGACGGCTTGCCCGGCGTGTCGTGGTCGCGCTGCGCCGATGGCATATCGAGATCGACGACTCCGCCGGCCAGTCCTTGGGCGAAACCGCGCCCGGCGTGTTCCTCCGTCTGGTCGCCCGGATGGTGGTCGAAGGATTCGCGCCGGTAGCCCTGCTGGCCGTCTGCAAGCATCCGCTTGCGATGGGCGGCGGCGCGCCAGGAGTGCTGCGCCGCCGGGCGCGCCTGCTGGAGCGCTGGGTGTTGCGGGGGCCACGGCCGGCGCCGGGGATTGCCGAGCTGCGCGCCGCGTTGGATGCGGTCGACGGCCACGAGGCGCCGCCGCCGGCCGAGAAAGCCGAAATCGCGACATTTCTGGAAAACCTGGAGGAAAATTTTGCGGCGCTCGGGGACCTGCTGGCGCGGGATGATGTCTCGCTGTCCGAGCTGGTGGATGGGCATGTGGCGGCGGCGGAGCGGTTGGCCCGCAGCGACGCGGAGGACGGCGCGGCGCGTCTATGGAGCGGCGAGGCGGGAGAGGCGCTGGCCGAATTTATTCTGGAGCTTCGCGACGCGGCGGTCGCGTTGCCGGATATTCCGCCCGGCAGCTATCCCGACATGCTGGACGCGCTGATGGAGGGCCGAACGGTGCGGCCCCGCCATAGCCGCCACCCGCGCCTCCATATTTGGGGACCGCTCGAGGCACGGCTTCAGCATGCCGATCTGATCGTGCTCGGCGGTCTCAATGAAGGCGTCTGGCCCGGCGAGCCGCGGCCGGATCCGTGGATGAACCGGCCGATGCGCGATCTCTTCGGCCTGCCCTTACCGGAACGCCGGATCGGATTGTCGGCGCACGATTTTACGCAGTTGCTGTGCGCGCCGCGGGTCGTGCTGACGCGCTCGCAGAAGATGGAAGGAACGCCGACGGTGCCGTCCCGCTGGCTGCTGCGGCTCAAGGCGGTTCTCGACGGCGCGGAACTGGGCGACCGGCTCGAGCCGGACACCCATTGGCGCGCCCTGCAGCGCGGTCTGCTGAAAGTCGACGGCCACCGGCCGCTCAAGCCCCCGATGCCGAGGCCGCCTGTTTCCGCCCGTCCGCGCCGGCTGTCCGTGACTCAGATCGAAACCTGGCGGCGCGATCCCTATGGCATCTACGCCCGCCATATCCTTCGGCTGCGGCCGCTAGACCCGCTGGAGGCGGACCCGGGCGCGGCCGATCGGGGCACCATCATCCATGCGGCGCTCGACCGCTATCTGAGCAAACAGGGGGATGCGGCCGGCGGCGACCCCTATGACCGGCTGCTGGCGGTGGGCCGGGAGGCGTTCGGGCCTTATCTCGCATGGCCCTCGGTCTATGCGTTTTGGTGGCCGCGCTTCATGCGCATCGCCCGCTGGTTTGTGGACCGCGAAGCCGAGACCCGGGCCGCGATTGCGGGGACCGAGACCGAAGTGCGCGGCGCGCTGCTTCTCGACGGACCGGCGGGTCCCTTCGAATTGACGGCGGTGGCCGACCGTATCGATCGGGACTCCGCCGGCGGATTGGTGATTATCGACTACAAGACCGGCGCGCCGCCGAGCGACAGGGACATTCGCGAAGGCTGGGCGCCGCAGTTGCCGCTCGAAGCAGCCATCGCGGATCAGGGCGGCTTCGCGGACGTGCCGGCGGCGGCGGTGACCGGGCTCGAGCATTGGCGGCTTTCGGGCGGTGTGCCGCCGGCGCAGGAATACCCGGTCAAGGATGACCCGGCGGCGCTGGCGGCGACGGCGCTGGCGGGGCTGCGCAGCCTGATTGCCGCCTTCGACGATGCGCGGACGCCCTATCACGCGGTGCCTGATTCCCGGCACGAGCCGCGGTTCAACGACTACGCCCATCTTGCGCGAATTCGCGAATGGGCGAGCCATGGCGCCGATCATGATGGCGGGGACGGCGCATGACCGCGGCAAGCGCGCTCGATCCTGGCCGCCGCCAGCGGCGCGCCTCCGACCCGGCCGCGAATGTCTGGGTCGCGGCCTCGGCCGGCAGCGGCAAGACCAAGGTTCTGACCGATCGGGTGTTGCGCCTGATGCTGGAGGGTGCCCCGCCCGAACGCATTCTTTGCCTGACCTTCACCAAGGCCGCGGCGGCGGAAATGGCCAATCGGATAAACGGGGCGCTCGGCGAATGGGCCATCAACGCCGATGCCGAGTTGCGGAAGGCGCTGTTGGAACTGACCGGCGCGGCGCCGGACGATGCGGCTGTGGCCACTGCCCGCCGGCTGTTTGCGCGGGTGCTCGACGTGCCGGGCGGGCTCAAGATTCAGACGATCCACAGTTTCTGCGAATCCCTGTTGTCGCGGTTCCCGGTCGAGGCGCGGGTGCCGCCGCATGCGCAGGTAATGGACGAGCGCGGCGCGGCCGAACTGATCCAGGTCGCGCGGGATGCGGTGCTGGCGCGGGTCCGAAGCACGCCGGAACTCGCCGATGCGCTGGCGGTGGTGACCGAATACGCCCAGGAGGATCAGTTCAGCGGCCTGCTCGATCACATGGCGTCCGAACGCGGCCGCCTGCGTCGCGCGTTTTCGGGCGCCGACAGGGCCGGCGAAATCTTCCGTCAATTCGGCATCGGGCCGGACCTCAAGGAGGCGGATGTGGTGGCCGAGGCCAGCGAAGACCGGGCCTTTGCGCTGGAGGATTTGCGCCGTGCCGCCGCGGCGCTGGCGCAGGGGACGGAGAAAACCGATCAGCCGCGCGGCCGCGTCATTGCCGATTGGCTGGCCGCCGATCCCGCGGAGCGATGCCGCAATTTCGAGCAATACTGCCGGACGTTTTTCACCGCCAGCGGCGCGCCGGCCAAGTCTCTGGCGACCAAATCGGTTCAGACGGCACTGCCCGACGCGGCCGATATCCTCATTCGGGAACAGCAGCGCCTTGAAGCGGTGCTGGACCGCCGCCGCGCCATCGTAACGGCGCGGGCGAGCGCCGCGCTCCTATGCCTCGGTGCGGCGATCCTCGACGCCTACGAGGCGGCCAAGCGGCGGCGCGTGCAGCTCGACTACGACGATTTGATCATCAAGGCCCGTAATCTGCTGAAGGATCAAGGCGAAGGCTTCGCCGCCTGGGTGCTGTACAAGATCGACGGCGGGCTCGATCACATCCTGATCGACGAATCGCAGGACACCAACCCCGATCAATGGGAGATCGTCGCCGCCTTGGCGGAGGAATTTTTCGCCGGCGAAGGCGCGCGCGAGGTCGAGCGCAGCGTGTTCGCGGTCGGCGACGCGAAACAGTCGATCTTCAGTTTTCAGCGCGCCGACCCCGCCGCCTTCCGGGAGTACCGCGATCATTTCGACCGGCGGGTCCAAGCCGCCGAACGCAAATGGGATCCGGTCGACCTCGACGTGTCCTTCCGGTCCACCGAGGCGGTGCTGCGGGCCGTCGACGCGGTGTTCGCGCGCAGTCCGGCGCGGGACGGCGTGGTCGAGCCGGGCGACACCCTGAAGCATGTCGCCTATCGGGCGGGTCAAGGGGGGGTGGTGGAGCTGTGGCCCGTGGTCGAGCCGGAAACCCATGAAAGCCCGTCCTGGGAGCCGCCGGTGCAGCGGCGCAGCCTGCTGGCCCCGCAGCGGCGGCTCGCCATGGTGATCGCGCGGCAGGTGACCCAATGGATCGAGGGCGACCCGCTGCCATCGCGCAACCGGCCGGTGCGGGCCGGCGACATCATGATCCTGTTGCGCCGGCGCGGCGCGTTGATGGAGGAACTGGTGCGGGCGCTGAAGACCGCCGGCGTGCCGGTCGCCGGCGTCGACCGCATGGCGCTGACCGAGCAGCTCGCGGTGATGGATTTGATCGCGCTGGGCCAGTTTCTGCTGTTGCCGGATGACGACCTCACCCTGGCAACCGTGCTCAAGGGCCCGTTAATCGGTCTCGACGAAAACGCCCTGTTCACGCTGGCCTATGACCGCGGCAGCCGGAGCCTGTGGCAGCGGCTCGGCGATCTGTCCGATGGCGCGGATGAATTCGTCGCCGCGCATGCGTGGTTGTCCGGATTGCTTGCGGAAACCGATTTTCGTCCGCCTTATGAACTGTTCGCCTCGGTGCTGACCCGCGAAGCCTGCCATCCTGGCGTCAGCGGCTGGCAGTGCATGATCGAGCGGCTCGGGCCGGAGGCGGAAGATCCGATCGATGAATTTCTCGCCCAGGCGCTGGTGTTCGAACGCAGCCACACCCCGTCGCTGCAGGGCTTCCTGCGCTGGCTCGAGGCCGGTGCGGTGGAGATCAAGCGCGACCTGGAACAAGGCGACCGCGACGAGGTGCGGGTCATGACGGTGCATGGCGCCAAGGGGTTGCAGGCGCCGATCGTCATCTTGCCGGACGCCACGACCAAACCCCGGGGGGGACAGGGGCCGGAGCTGCTGTGGCTCGACGGCGCGCACCCCGTGTGGCCGCCGAAGCGGGATATGGAGGAGAGCCGGTGCCGGCAGGCGCGGTCGGAGGCGAACCGGCGCCGCGACGAGGAGTATCGCCGCCTGCTCTATGTCGCGATGACCCGTGCCGAAGACAGACTGTATGTGTGCGGCGCCGCGGGGGGGCAGAAAATTGCCGAGGATAGTTGGTATGGCCTCGTGGCGGCCGGGTTGGCGGATGTCGCCGAGCCGGCGGAATTCGATTTTCGCGATGCCGGGGCGTCCGGCTGGGCGGGATCGGGGCTGCGGCTGGTCAACGCGCAGGACGCCGAACCGCAGAAGGACGACCCGACCCGGCTCGAACGGATGGTGCTGCCGTCGCGGGAAGACTGGATGGACCGGCCCGCCCCGCCGGAACCGCTGCCGCCCCGGCCGCTGGCGCCGTCACGCCCGTCGGGTGCGGAACCGCCGGTATTGTCGCCGGTGATCCAGTCGGAGGCCGCCGGCATGCGGCGCGGCTCGATCATCCACCGGCTCCTGCAGGCCCTGCCCGACCTGCCCGCCGAGGTGCGGCGCGGTGCCTGCGCCGAATATCTCGCCCTGCCGGGGCAAGCGCTCGATGGCGCGGCGCAGACGGAAATCGTGGAAGAAGTGATGGCAATCCTCGAGTCACCCGAATTCGAAACCTTCTTTGGTCCCAACAGCCGTGCCGAAGTCCCGGTAATCGGTTGCGTCGAGGGTCCGGACGGACCGACATTGGTTTCCGGTCAGGTCGACCGGCTGGTGGTCGACCCGGACCGGATTCTCGTGCTCGACTACAAATCCGCCCGCCCGGCGCCGCGCACAGCGGCCGAAACGCCGCCCGCCTATCTTTGGCAGATGGCGGCCTATCGCGCCGTATTGCAACAAATATGGCAGGATCGGCCGGTCGAGTGCGGGCTGCTTTGGACGGCGGCGCCGCGGCTCGTGATGGTCACCGAATGGTTGCTTGACCCGCCGGTGGGGCGTTCCTAGATTCACTGTAACTGTAGCGCTCAAGTGCGCCCCGATATGTACGGCCCCATTGAAGGAGCAAGTTTATGAGTTCACCTGTCAAAGTAGGCGACGACGATTTCGAAAACAGCGTGCTGAAGGCGAAAGGGCCGGTTTTGGTTGATTTTTGGGCGGAATGGTGCGGCCCATGCAAAATGATCGCCCCGGCACTGGAAGACATCGCCGGCGATATGGCGGGCAAGGTTACGGTCGCCAAGTTGAACATCGATGACAATCCGCACACACCGTCGAAATTCGACGTGCGCGGCATTCCCACCTTGATTCTGTTCAAGGACGGACAGGTTGCGGCCCGCAAGGTGGGCGCGCTGCCGAAAAGCCAGCTCGTGGAATGGGTCGAATCCGTGATCTGACCCGATCGTCTACGCCATGGACTTGAGCCCCGCCGGATTGGTGGGGTTTTCGTCTGTCTGGGCCTTGAGCCGCGCGCCGTTGCGGCCCGCAAGTATGGTGTTATCGTGTGGCACCGCGTTGGTTGCCGCCGTCGGTCTCCGGCTGGTCCTGCGCCAGAACCGACCCCGCCAGGTACAACGATCCGCAGATCAGAATACGGGCCGGTCCTTTCTCCGCCGCTACGATATCGGCCAGGGCGCTTTCGACCGACGGCGCCGGGGTGCTGCGAATATCCACTTCGGCCGCCGCTTCCGCCGCTTCCGCCGCGCTCAGGCTGCCCTCCTGGTCGTCGATCTTCACTGCCCGCAAGGCGGACACCAGCTCGGTCATCGGCCGCAGGAAGTGCTGCGGCGTCTTGCGCTGCATCATGCCGAAGATCAGATAAAGCGGCTTGTCGTGCCAGTTCCGCAAGGTCTCCGCCAGTGCTTCGCCGGCGGCGGGATTGTGGCCGCCATCGAGCCATAACTCCCAATCGGCGGGCAAAACCTGGGCAAACCGGCCCGTGTCGAGGCGCTGCAGACGCGCCGGCCATTGCGCCGCCGGTAGGCCTTCGGCGATCGCGGTGTCGGGAATTTCGAGCGCACCGAACTGTTCGAGGCAGGCGACGGCCGTGCCCGCGTTGATGAGTTGGTGGCGGCCGATCAGGCCCGGCTGCGGCAGGTCGAGCGCAAATTGGGAGGAACGGTAGCGCATGCCCGACGCGGTCGGCTCCACGGCCCAGTCGCGGCCGTATAGGAAGGCTGGGGCGTTGGCCGCTTCCGCTTGCTGCAGCAGCACTGCCTTCGCCTGCTCGTATTGCGGGGCGATGATCGAGGGAACGCCGGGTTTCTGGATCGCGCCTTTTTCGGCGGCGATGCGGCGGATCGTGTCGCCGAGAAAATGCATGTGGTCCATCGAGACCGGCGTGATCACCGTGGCCGCCGGCCGATCGATCACGTTCGTCGCGTCGAACTGGCCGCCGAGGCCGGTCTCCAGCAGCAGCACATCCGCCTCGCTGCGGCTGAAGGCGAGCAGGGCCGCCGCCGTGGTGATTTCGAAATAGGTAATCGAGTCGCCGTCGTTCACGCGCTCGCATTCGGTCAGCACGGATACGAGGTCGGATTCGGAGATTTCGGCGCCGGCCAGGCGAATTCGCTCGTTGTAACGGACCAGATGCGGCGAGGTGTAGACGTGGACCCGGTGTCCCGCGGTTTCCAGAATGGCCCGCATGAAGGCGATCACCGACCCCTTGCCGTTGGTCCCCGCGACATGGATGGTTGGAGGCAGATGGTCTTGCGGGCGGCCCAGCCGTTCCAACAGGACCAGAATGCGATCCAGCGAAAGATCGATGATTCTTGGGTGCAGACGGAAGAAACGCTCGAGAACGTCGCCGCTGCTCTGGTCAGTCGTCGGCCGCTTCCGGGCGAGCTTGAACATCATTTGCGATCTGTGTGTCGGTGGCTGCGGGGACGGCTGTCGTCTGTTCGGTCGGCAGGGCGAGGATCTCGCCGGTCGGCTGCCGCTTGAGCAGGATTGAAATGCTGCGGATGAGCGTGTCGCGCAGCTCCGACCGCTTCACGACGATATCCACGATGCCGTGTTCCAGGAGGTATTCCGCGCGCTGGAAGCCTTCGGGAAGGGTTTCCCGCACGGTTTGTTCGATTACGCGGGCGCCGGCGAAGCCGATCATGGCGCCGGTCTCGGCGATGTGCAGGTCGCCCAGCATGGCGAAGCTTGCGGTCACGCCGCCGGTCGTCGGGTCCGCCAGCAGGACGATGTACGGCAGGCCGGCTTCCTTCACTTCTTGAACCGCGATGACCGTTCGGGGCAATTGCATCAGCGACAGCGCGCCTTCCTGCATGCGTGCGCCGCCGGAGGCGGGCACCGCGATCATCGGCGCCTGTTGCGCCACGGCGAGGCGTGCGGCGGCGATGATGCCGTCGCCGACGGCCATGCCCATGGAGCCGCCGAGGAATCCGAAATCCAGGGCGACGACAACCGTATCGATTCCGCCGATCTTGCCATGCGCGACGATAACCGCATCGTCTTCGCCGGTTCGGGCGCGCGCGTCACGCAGGCGGTCGGAATACTTCTTTTGATCCCGGAAGCGCAGCGGATCGGCCGGCGCGGACGGCAGTTCGATGCGATGGTATTCGCCGCCGTCGAACAGCAGCTCCATGCGTTGAATGGCGCCGAGCCGCATGTGGTGTCCGCAGTGCTGGCAGACAAATAAATTGGCCTCGAGATCGCGATGGAAAATCATCTGGCCGCATTTCGGGCATTTGTGCCAAAGGTTATCCGGCACGTCCTTGCGTGTAACAAGGGCCCGCAGTTTGGGCCGGACGTAGTTTGTCAGCCAGTTCATGCGTCGCGCACTCCTGCTGCCAATTCACCAACAAAGTCGAGGACGGAGTCGACAAGACCGGCCGCCGGTTTGCCCGTCGCCGAGAGGGCGTCTTCGATTCGGCGGACGATCGCTGAGCCTACGACGGCGGCATCGGCGGCCTTCGAGATCGCCCGCGCATCGGCGCCGGTATTGATGCCGAAGCCGACGGCGATCGGCAGGTCGGTCTGGTCGCGCAGCCGGTCCACCGCCGCGCGCACCGCCTTTTCCTGCACCGTTTTGGTCCCGGTTACGCCCATTATGGACACGTAATAGACGAATCCGCTGGCATTTGATAGCACTACGGGCAGGCGCGCCGCGTCGGTGGTTGGTGTTGCCAGCCGGATCCAATTGATACCCGCGGCGACCGCGGGCTCGCACAGTTCGCCGTCTTCTTCCGGCGGCAGATCGACGATGATCAAGCCGTCGACACCCGCCTCCTTGGCGTCCCGCAGGAAGGCGTCGACGCCATAAATATAAATCGGGTTGTAATAACCCATCAGGATCAATGGCGTGTCCTGGTCGGATTCGCGCAGCGCTTGCGCCAGCGCCAGGGTGCGTTTGAGCGTCGCCCCGGCGCGCAGCGCGCGTTGCGACGCGGCCTGAACGGCCGGTCCATCCGCCATCGGATCGGTGAAGGGCATGCCCAGTTCGATCAGGTCGGCGCCGGCGGCCGGCAGGCCGAGAATGATCCGCTTCGATGTCTCGTGATCGGGATCGCCCGCGGTTAGGAACGTGACCAGCCCGCCCCGGCCTTCGGCGCGTAGCGCGGCAAATCGTGCTTCGATCCGCCCGGTCATATTTTCATCCCGAGGGCGTCCGCGACCGTGAAAATGTCCTTGTCGCCGCGGCCGCATAAATTCATGCAGAGGATATGGTCCTGCGGCAGGTCGCCGGCGATCTTCGAAACATAGGCCAGGGCATGGGCCGGTTCGAGTGCCGGGATGATGCCCTCGGTGCGGCTGCACAGTTGGAAGGCGTCGAGCGCTTCACGGTCGGTGGCGGAGACGTATTCGACCCGCTTGTTGACGTGCAGCCAGGCATGCTCCGGGCCGATTCCGGGATAATCGAGGCCGGCGGAGATGGAGTGCGCTTCGGTGATCTGCCCGTCCTCGTCTTGCAGCAGATATGTCCGGTTGCCGTGCAGCACGCCGGGTGAGCCGCCGGTCACCGAGGCGGCGTGCTCGCCGGTGTCGATGCCCTTTCCCGCGGCTTCGACGCCGAACATGCGTACTTCGGCATCGTCCAGGAAAGGATGAAACAGGCCCATGGCGTTGGATCCGCCGCCGATGCAGGCGACCAGGCTGTCCGGCAGCCGGCCCTCGGCGCGCGTCATCTGCTCGCGGACCTCCGTGCCGATCACCGATTGGAAGTCGCGCACCATGGCCGGATAGGGATGCGGTCCCGCGACGGTGCCGATGATGTAGAAAGTATCCTCGACATTGGCGACCCAGTCCCGCAGCGCGTCGTTCATCGCATCCTTCAAGGTCGACCGCCCGCTGGTCACCGGTCGGACCTCCGCGCCGAGCAGGTTCATGCGAAAGACGTTCGGCTTCTGCCGTTCGACATCGGTCGCGCCCATGTAGACGACGCAGGGCAAATCGAACAAGGCGCAGACGGTCGCCACCGCGACACCGTGCTGGCCGGCGCCGGTTTCGGCGATGATCCGTGTCTTGCCCATGCGCTTGGCGAGCAGAATTTGGCCGAGGCAGTTGTTGATCTTGTGCGAGCCGGTGTGATTGAGTTCGTCGCGCTTGAAGTAGATTTTCGCGCCGCCGAAATGTTTGGTCAGCCGTTCGGCGAAATAAAGCGGGCTCGGCCGCCCGGCGTAAAACGCGAGGAGTTCATCCAGTTCGCGCTGAAACTCCGGATCGGCCTTGGCGTCCTCATATGCCTGCTCGACCGCCAAAATCAGCGGCATTAGGGTCTCCGCGACGAAACGCCCGCCGAACAGTCCAAAATGGCCGTGCGCGTCCGGTCCGGCGCGATAGGAATTGGGCTTAGCCATTAGTACTCCGGTCAGATTCGGATGCCGGCACTGCATGGGAAAGGGGGGTAATAGTGCACCTGCCGCCACAAGTCCATATGCGAATCCGGCCTGCGGTTCGTCGCATCCTACAGGGCCGCGACCGCGGCGAGGAACGCGTGAATCAGCGCCGGATTTTTTTTGCCGGGGCTGTCCTCCACGCCGGAAGACGTGTCGACTGTTTGCGCGCCCGACAACCGCACCGCCTCGGCGACATTTTCCGCCGTCAAGCCGCCCGCCAGCATCCAGGGCAGCGGCCAGTCGCGGCCAGCCAGCAGACGCCAATCGAAGGAGAGCGCGTTGCCGCCCGGCAGCGCCAAGGCCATCGATTTCGGCGGCAACGCGTCGAACATCAGCCAATCGGCCACGTCGATGAAATCCGCCGCCCGGTCGATATCGGCGGCCGCGCCGACCCGCACGACTTTCATCACCAGGCGGCCGGTGCGCCGCTTGAGCGCCGCCACCCGTTCCGGCGTCTCGTTGCCGTGCAGTTGCAGGAGTTCGAGCGGTACCCGGTCCATCACCGCGTCGATCAGTTCGTCGTCCGGATCGACGAACAGGCCGGTCCGGGTCACGCGCCTGCCGGCACGATCCACCATGCGGGCCAGCGTTGCGGCGGCGTCCGGTGTCAGGGCGCGCGGGCTCGGCGGGTAGAAGACGAACCCGACATGGCTGGCGCCGCCCTCGACCGCGGCGCTCAGCGCGGGCGCGTCATTGATGCCGCAGATCTTCGCGGACACGGTCATGGGGTGCCGTCGGCAAGCTCGGCGACAATCCGCCGGGCCGCGTCCGCGGGATCCGGCGCTTCGGTGATCGGCCGCCCGATGACCAGGTAGGTCGCGCCGTCCCGCATCGCCTCGGCGGGGCTGGCGACGCGTTTCTGGTCGTCGCTCGCGCTCCAGGACGGCCGGATTCCCGGCACGACGAGGGTGAAGTCCGGGCCACAGGCGGCGCGGATGTCGCGCGCCTCACGGGCCGAACAGACGACGCCGTCAAGGCCGCAATCGCGCGCCAGCACGGCGAGCCGCCGCGCCTGGGTTGCCGCCGGACCTATCTGTCCGACCGCGGTCAGGTCGTCGCCGTCCAGGCTGGTCAACACGGTTACCGCGATTACCAGAGGTTTTGCGACACCATGGGCCCGGGCCGCCGCGTCCGCCGCATCGCGGGCCGCGGTCATCATTGCCGCGCCGCCGCCCGCGTGGACGTTCAGGATTCTCGGCGCCAGCGGGATCACGGCCCGTATCGCGCCGGCGACGGTGTTGGGGATGTCGTGAAACTTCAGGTCCAGGAAGACCGGCAGGCCGCACTCGGCGATCTTCCGGATACCCTCGGGTCCGTTCGCATTGACGAATTCCAGCCCCAGTTTGATGCCCCCGACCGCGTCCGCGACCTGCGTCGCGAGATCTACGGCCTGCGCGATATCGGGCGTGTCGAGGGCGACGAAGACGGGATTGGCCATGATGGTTGTCCGGCGCGGTGGCGGTGTGCGGTTCTTTACACCGCGCCGCTGCGGGAGGAAAGAGCCCGATGCGCAATCCGCCGGGCGTTTCTGTCAGTCTTGCGATCCGGTGAGTCCCGCGCGCTGCAATTCCGCTGCAGCAAGACAAAGATGGTACAGGCTGGAGGCGGGCAGGTCATCGCGGCAGGGCTCGCCGTTTTCATCGAGATGTTCGCGCCACGCGCCGACCGGCGCGCCGTCCAGGTGGCCGCTGAACAAGGCATCGACCTGCCGGTGCAATGCCGATTTGGCGGCATCGTCACCGGTCGCCTCCCAGCGTACCAGATGGGCCTTGATTGCCTCGGCCTGCGGCCACAGCCTGCGGCCCGCCTGCAAGACGGTGCCGCGGTTATCCACCGAATCGATCACGCCGCCATGGCCCGGGCCGATCCCGTGCGCGAGCGCAAATCGATAGAGCGCCTCGGCTTCCTCTGACAGGTCGGCATTGCCGGAAAGCGTCCGGTGCCGATCGAGCAGCCACACCCATTCGAAATGATGCCCCGGTTCGACACAGCGTCCGGCGGCGCCCGGCGCGGGCGCAAAACGATCGTCGAAGTATTCCCGCAGGCTGCCATCGACGAAGAACCGGCGTTCGAACAGGTCCAGCATCGACCGCGCGCGATCAAGCCAGCGCGGCTCACCGCTAACCGCGAACCATTCGAGAAACGCTTCGAGGAGATGCATGTGCGGGTTTTGCCGCCGCGGTCCGTCCAGTGCCGTGCCGCTGCCGTCGATCCCCTCCCGATAGCCGCCGGCGGGGTCGGCGAGCGCGCCGTCGAGATAGGCGATGGTTTCCCCGGCGAGGGCGTGCGCGGAGCTGTCGCCCTCGGCGTGGTGATAGGCGGCAAGTGCAAGCAGCACGAACGCATGGGCATACAGATCCCGCCGGTCGTCGACGGGACCGCCGTCACGGGTTACGGCAAACCGCCAGCCGCCGTCGGGATGGCGGCAATGATCGCGCAGGAAGTCGAAGCCGCTTCGGGCGACGTCGAGCGCTGTCCGGTCATCGGTCAGTTCGGCGGTGCGGCAGAAGGTGTAGATTTGCCGCGCCTGCACCAGCACGCGCTTGGCGTCGCCGTCAACGGGCATCCGCGCGGCATCGAGCCGTTCGTGAAAGCCGCCGTGCCGCTTGTCCACGCCGTGCCGGCGCCAGTACGGCACTGTGCGGGTGAACATCCAGGCGGTTAATCTGTGAGGCATGGCAGCGCCGCCGCGCGGCTGTTTTCAGGACCGTTCCGCAGCCGTCGAGGTGTCGGCGCGGTCGGACCCGTTTCCCGGCGGTATGTCGCTTGGACTGGGTAAGGACGAGTTGATGGCGTCACGTTCGGCCGATTCGGCCCGGCGCGCGAGGCCTGTCAATTCCTGTTCGAGGGTTTCGACTTTCTTGCGTGCGCCCCGGGCACGCCACCATGCCCGGCCGCTCCCGAACCATGACACCAGCCCGCCGATGAAGATCCCGACGGCAAGGCCCAACAATACGGTCAGGCCCAGCGGCAACTCGGTTCGCCACGACAACAGCCAGGATTCAAACGTCACCATCTGATTATTGGTCATAACCAGATCAATCGTGAATACGACGATTGCGAAGGCGAATGCCCAGAATACTATCTTCATGTCGCGCGCCTCATCGGCCGGGCCGTGTCAACACAACCCAGTCTAAGCAACGCGCCATGGGAGGCTCGCAACGGACGGATCGTTAGCCCGGTGAATTAACGTTCAACATATCGCGAAGCTGCTTGCCCGTCTTGAAAAAAGGCACCGCTTTTCGCGCAACTTGAACCGTTTCTCCAGTGCGCGGATTGCGGCCTTGGCGCGCATCGCGAACCTTAACGGAAAACGCTCCGAAGCCGCGTAATTCGACTCTATCGCCGTCCGCAAGCGCGGCGGAAATTTCGTCGAAGATGGTCGATACAATTCGCTCGACGTCGCGTTGATACAAGTGCGGATTGAGTTCCGCGATTTTTTGTATGAGCTGTGATTTTGTCATTGAACCCAATTTCTCCTAAATGCACCTAACCGCCCCTGGGACAAATGCACCTGCGCCATTGGTGAAATAACAGCTCCCAAATGGTTATAACCCACCCTTCCGGAAGGGTGCCAGAGGGCGCGCGAGCCGTCAAGCTGGACATTGTAATGTCACAGGAAACACTACAAATTTCTGCTATTTGTGACATTTATTGGAATGATCTTTTTTTAGGCCCGCCGCGGGGAGCGGCGGGCCTGAATAACTATCATATGACAACTTAATCAGCGGTCAGTCGGAAGCAGCGTCCTTTGACTCGTCGTCTTTCTCTTTACTAGCTGCGGTCTTCTTGGCTTTTGGCTTGGCCTTGGCTTTCGGTTTTGGTGCCGCCTTTTTCTCGTCATCCGTGTCTTTGTCCGCGGTTTCCTCAGCGGGCTCTTCCTCCGCCGGGGCAGCCGCCTCGGTCTCATCCTGCTGCTGGGTTTGGTTCTCCCTCGATTTGAGGGCCGCTCCCAGGATGTCGCCGAGCGACGCGCCGGAATCGGAGCTGCCATACTCGGCCATCGCTTCCTTTTCTTCCTGCACTTCGCGCGCCTTGATCGAGAGGCTCAGTTTCCGGCTCGACTTGTCGATTGCCAGGACCTTTGCGTCGACCTTTTCGCCAGTGGCAAACCGGTCGGGCCGTTGCTCGGAGCGGTCGGCGGACAAATCCGATTTGCGGATGAACCCGTGTACGCCGTCATTGACCGATACCTCGACCCCGTTGTCGACGATGGCGGTGATTGTACAGGTGACCGTCGCCCCTTTCTTGATTTCGGCCATGCCGGAGGCGAACGGATCGTCGCTGAGCTGTTTGATGCCGAGGCTGATGCGTTCCTTGTCGGTGTCGACGTCGAGCACCTTGGCCTTGACCATCTGGCCTTTTTCGTAGTCCGCGATTGCCACTTCTCCCGACCGGCTCCAGTCGATATCCGAGAGATGCACCATGCCGTCTATTTCGCCGGGAAGCCCGACAAAGAGGCCGAATTCCGTAATGTTCTTGACCTCGCCTTCAACCTCGGTGCCGACCGGGAATGAGGCCGAGAAGCCTTCCCACGGATTGCCCATGCACTGTTTCAGGCCAAGGCTGATACGGCGTTTTTGCGGATCGACATCGAGGACCATGACCTCGACTTCCTGACTCGTCGATACGATCTTGCCCGGATGGACGTTCTTTTTCGTCCAGCTCATTTCGGACACATGCACCAGCCCTTCGATGCCGGACTCCAATTCGACGAACGCGCCGTAGTCGGTGATGTTGGTGACCCGGCCCTTCAGCTTTGTCCGAACCGGATACTTCGCTTCGACGCCGTCCCAGGGGTCCGCCTCGAGCTGCTTCATGCCAAGGCTGATCCGTTGCGTCTCGGAGTTGAAGCGGATGACCTGCACTTCGATCGTTTCACCGATTTGCAGCGCTTCCGAAGGATGGTTTATGCGCCGCCAGGCAATGTCGGTTACATGCAGCAACCCGTCGACACCGCCGAGGTCGATGAACGCACCGTAATCGGTGATGTTCTTGACGACGCCCTTGAGCACCTGCCCTTCGCGCAGGTTCTCGATCAATTCGGTGCGTTGTTCGGCGCGGCTTTCCTCGAGTACGGCGCGTCGCGAAACAACGATATTACCGCGGCTGCGGTCCATCTTGAGAATCTGGAATGGTTGTGGCGTGCCCATCAGGGGTGTCACGTCGCGCACCGGGCGAATGTCGACCTGGCTGCCTGGCAGGAATGCAACAGCGCCCTGGAGATCGACGGTGAACCCACCCTTGACCCGGCCAAATATGGTGCCGGTGACGCGGCTGGTGTCTTCGAAGGCTTTTTCCAGTTCGACCCAAGCTTCCTCCCGCCGCGCTTTTTCCCGCGACAGCATCGCTTCGCCGTTCTTGCCTTCCATCCTTTCGAGATACACCTCGACGGTGTCGCCCGCCTTGATTTCCGATTCCTGGCCCGGGCCAAAGAATTCCTTCAACGAAACCCGGCCTTCGGACTTGAGTCCGACATCGACCAGGGCGTAATCGTTCTCGACGGCGATTACCATGCCCTTGAGCACGGTCCCCTCGAGGCCTTCATGGGCCCCCAGCGACTCGTTGAGAAGATCTTCGAAACTTTCTCGTTTAGCGGCGTCCGCTGACATAGTGATTAACAATCCTTTCCGATCAAAATCAGAAGCGTGTGCCTACCGGTTGTTTCCGGCGGTCTTAGAGAGCCTTGGCCGTCGGCGCCCCATGCGCTGACGTTCACCAATACGACGGCTCTCGGCGTCGCTGCCCTGCAGGTATTGGATCGCCGTATCCCGGCATGGATCTCACGTGAGCCGCCTTGGGCGACCCTATGGTTGCCCAAGAGCTTGCCGTTCCTCGACATAGGCCAAAGCGGCGTCAAACGCCGCATCGGCGGTCATCTCGGTCGTGTCGATGCGCTTGGCATCATCGGCCGCACGCAATGGCGCAGCCGAACGGCTCGAGTCCCGAGCGTCTCGATCCTTTAAGTCCTGCAGGACGCGCGAATATATACTTGTCTCACCGCGTTCAAGCAACTCCTTATGGCGGCGCGCCGCCCGAACCTCGATCGCGGCAGTGACGTAAAGTTTGACCTCGGCCTCCGGGCAAACGACCGTGCCGATGTCCCGGCCGTCGATGACCGCGCCGCTGCCGCCGTTCGGTGGCCGCGCCGCGAAGGTCCGCTGGAAATCAAGCAGGGCCTCCCGAACCTCGGGAATTGCCGCCACTTTGGACGCCGCGACGGCCGCGTCGTCACCGGCGAGCGCCGGATCATCGAGATCCGAGGCCCGCAGCGCCTGGGCCTTCCGCAATGCTGCACCGGCGTCTTCGGGATCGGCGTTTTCGCGAAGCACGGCCAATCCAACGGCACGGTAGAGTTTG
>JAOTYV010000067.1 GCA_029861675.1 Alphaproteobacteria bacterium | reverse complement strand
CCGACTCCTTGTCCGGATCCGTGCTGATGCGCACGACGCCGAATATCGGCATTTTGCCGGGCGGTCCCGGCTCGGTGAGCACCAGGGCCATTTCCCGGTCGTAGTCGAGTTGCGTGAACCGGGCGGCCGCCATGTGGGTCAACGTTTTCATCGGGATGAAGAACCGTTGGCGTACCTGGTCCTGCGTCAGCATCGTAAAGGCTTCGCGCAGCGCGGGCTCATCCTCCGGCATGATCGGCCTCGCCAGCAGGCTGCGCCCATCGCGCAGCGTGAGTGTCTCCTCCAATTCCTTCGGATAGGGCCGCATGGCTAGACGATCGAAGGCCGCGGCGCCGGCGTGCGTCACGCGTATCCGGGCATCGAGCGCCACAACGCCCGCACTGTCCGCGAGCAGCGGATTAATGTCGATTTCCGCGATTTCCGCGAAATCCGTCACCAATTGGGACACCTTAATAAGGGCAAGCGCGATTGCGTCGAGGTTGGCCGCCGGGACATCGCGGTATCCCTGCAGCAGTTTGAACATGCGGGTTTCGCGCATCAACGACTGCGCGAGCTGCATGTTGAGCGGCGGTAGACCGAGCGATTTGTCGCCGATCACTTCGACCGCCGTGCCCCCATGTCCGAACAGGATGACCGGACCGAATTGTGCATCCTCATGCGCGCCGATGATCAGCTCGAAGCTCTGCGGGCGCGAGATCATGGTTTGCACGGTGAAGCCGGTGATGTGCGCGTCCGGCCTGCCGGATTTGACCGCATCCAGCATGTTCGTGCCCGCGCCGCGAACGGCCTCTTCATCGTTAAGGCCCAGTGCGACGCCGCCGATGTCGGATTTATGGGTGATGTCCGGCGACAGGATCTTCAAGGCGACCGGAAAACCGATTCGGCGGGCTGCCGTGATGGCGTCTTCGACCGTCGCCGCCGTTTCGGTTCGCCCGGCCGGGATGCCATACGCGGCCAGAATTTCCTTCGCCTCCGGCTCGGTCAGCCAGGACCGGTCCTCGGCCAGCACCCGGTCGATCAATTGCCGGACGCAATCCCTGTCCGGTACGAACTCCGCCGGCCGGGAGGCCGGCGTCTCCATGAGGTTTTCCTGCGCGCGCTGGTACCGGATCAAATTCATGAAGGCGCGCACGCCCTGTTCGGGCGTTTCATGGGTCGATAGTCCGTGCTTGGCAAAAAGCGCGCGCGCGTCGTTCGCGAGCGTCCCTCCGACCCAACTGGTCAGGATGATTTTCTCCTTTTGCCCGGCAACCGCGCCGGCCACCGCTTGCGCGGCGTCGACGCCGGGCGCCACCGCCGTCGGGCTGTTGAGCACCAGGATGGCATCGACGTTTGGATCCTTCAGGACAATTTGCAGCGTATCGGCATAGCGCTGTCCGGGCGCATCGCCGATCATGTCGATCGGGTTCGCGCGCGGCCAGGTCTGCGGCAGGACAGCGTCAAGCCGGTCGATTGTGCCGGCGTCGAGTTCGGCGAGCCTGCCGCCTTCCTCGACCAGGGCATCGGTCGCCAGGACCGCAATGCCGCCGCCGTTGCTCACGATGGCGAGACGGTCGCCGCGCGGTTTTGTTGCCAGCGACAGGATTTCGGCCGCGTCGAATAGTTCGGAGAGCGTCAAGACACGGAGCATGCCGGCGCGGCGAAACACCGCGTCATACACATCGTCGGCGCCCGCCATGGCGCCCGTATGCGATGCGGCCGCGCGGGCGCCTTCCGCGTGGCGGCCCGCCTTGACCACGATGACCGGCTTCATGCGCGCCGCCGCCCGCGCCGCGGACATGAATTTGCGCGCGCTGGTGATCGCCTCGATATAGAGCAGAATCGCGCTGGTTTCGCGATCGTTGGCGAGATAGTCGAGCATGTCGCCGAAATCCACATCGATCATGTCGCCGAGCGATACGAGATGCGAGAAGCCGATGCCGCGCTCGTCCGCCCAATCGATGATAGACGTGACGATCGCGCCCGATTGCGCGACGAAGGCCAGCTTGCCGGCCGCCGGCGCCGCCGGCGAAAAGCTTGCGTCGAGGCCGGCGTTCGGGACCAGAATGCCGAGGCAATTCGGCCCGATGATGCGCATCAGATGCGGCTTGGCGGCGTCGAGGATCGCCTGCTTTTGTGTCCTTTCGTCCTCCGGGCCGCCGTCGCCGAACCCCGCGGTAATCACGACGGCGGCCTTGGTGCCGCGTCGGCCCAGATCCGCGATGATTTGGGGAACCGTGCCCGGCGGGGTGCAAATGACCGCCATATCGGGCGCGACCGGCAGGCTGGCGACGTCCGGATAGGCAATGACGCCGCCGACATCCGCATGTTTCGGGTTGACCGGCATGACCGGCCCGCCGAACTGACTGCGCAGCAGGTTCCGCCCGATCACCGAGCCGACCGACAGGGGCCGTGTACTGGCGCCGATCAACGCAACCGATTTGGGCTTGAAGAGAAAATCCAGGTTCCGGATCGTCACGCCGATGAATTCCTTATGCGGCCCTATGTTGGCCGGTTTCCGGGTCGGAGGTTAGCGTCACTGTCATGGCTGGCATTGACCCACCTCACCACCATGGAGCGGCCGCAGCAAGAGACCGATCGATCGTGTGCGAAGTTACCGGCTCGCTTTTCTGGCCGTGATGCGTGCGCCGCTGGTTACCCGGTCGCTTGGGTGCAACACCACCCGCGTACCCTCGGCGATGCCGTCCGCGATCTCCGCCTCGAGTTTCGTGCGCCGGCCGAGCGTGACGTGCCGCCGCTGCGCCCGGCCCGAATTTTCGACGAATACCGCCCACCGGTCGCCGTCGCGGAAGAGCGCGGTCAACGGCAGTTTCAGCACGTCGTCGCCGTTCCACAGGACGATCCGGGTCTCGACGCGGTAACCGTGGCCGAGCCGGCTCCAACGATCCCGTGGGTCGGAAATGTCGATGATGACGTTGACGCGTTGTTCTTCGATGCCGAGCGCCGAAATCTTCGTGAAGCCGAACGGCTCGACACGCCTGACCGTGCCTTTGAGTGGCGCCGCGCCGCCCCATTCCTCGATGATGACGCGCTGACCCGCCTCGGCCATGACCGCGTCGGACGACAACAGGTCGACGACGATTTCGAGGTCCCCGGGATTGCCGATTTCCACCAGCGGATCACCCGCCTTCACCACACCGGCGCTCTTGTGCAGTATGCGGAGGACCCGGCCGCTCACCGGCGCTGGAATCGAGACGCAGTCGCAATCGCCGCGCGTCTCCTGGGTTTCGGTGGGCGATACCAGCAGCGCCCATGCCTGGGTCAGCTCGAACTCGCGCATCTTTAGCGCGGCCTCGGTTCGCGCAACTTCGGCTTTGCGTTTCTTGAAGTTGCGATCGGCGTCGTCGAGCGCGCGCTGGGAAATTGTCTTGCTCTTGATGAGGCGTTGAGCGCGTTCCAATTCGGTCTTTGCGAAGGTAAGCTCCGCCTGCGATTGCTCAAGTTCGGCTTCGGTCAATGCCTTGGCGGCCTCGGCGGCCTGCACCGCGGCCTTGGCCTGGGCTTCCGTGCGGACATCCAGAAATGTGGGGTCGATGGGTTCGATGCGGGCAACGATGGTTTCTCCCGCAATCACCTGATCGCCTACATCGCTCTCGATCCGAAGCGCCCGTCCCGTCACGGGCGTGGACAGCACATACACGTCCTTGACCCGCGTTTCGCCCTCATCGTCGATCGTCACGGTCAGCGGTCCGCGTTCCGCCACGGCAAAGTCCACCTGAACCGCCCGGGGCCAGAACGCGTAGCCAAGCCCCGCGATCAGGGCCAGAGCCAAAGCGCTCCACAGTGCGATGCGTCGCCAATTCAGTTTCATGTGTCTTTCATTCCCGTGTTTTGAGGACGGCAATCAGATCCAGTCGATCGAGCCGGCGTCGAACCAGCAAGGCGGAGGCCGCCGCTGCCGCGAGTCCTATGACCATCGCCTTACCGTAAGTCGCAGGCTCGACGAAAAGTGGCACCCGATAGAGCTCGGTCTCGAAATTGGAGGTGAACACCCAAGCGAGGCCGTATCCGGCGAGACATCCCAGCGGCAAGGCTGCGGCGATCAGGAATGCGATCTCTCCGAGCAGAATATAGGAGATTTCGGTGCGCCCGAACCCGAGCACCCGCAGGGTCGCCAGTTCGCGGCCGCGTTCCGATAGTGCAATGCGCGCACTATTGTAAACCACGCCGAAGGCCAGGGTGCAGGCGAAGGCGGTGAAAAACGAGATGTAAATCAAGATCGTCTCGGCGAGCGTCTCGTGGAATGTGTCGACCGCCGCGCGCCGCACATTCACCGAGGCGATTCGTGGAAGATCCTTGAGGTCGGCAAAGAGCGCTGGCAACTGCGCCGAATCGACCAGGAGGTTGACATAGTTCACGCTTGGGCGTTCGCGGAGCATGCGGTTTAGCGCCGCGAGGTTCATGTACACCATTGTGCCGATATAGCTTTCGAACACGTCGACAACCGGCATCCGCCGCAACGGTCGCCGCCCTTCGCGAACCTGAACCCAGATGGTGTCACCCCGGCCGACCTTCAATTTGTCGGCCAGGGCGCTCGAAAGCACGAGACCATCGCCGGGAACGCTCAGCACCTGACGTTCGACATCGTGTATCGGGCTCAGGATCGCGTCGGGCGGCACCCCCTGGATGGCGCCCCTGTGCGAGCGTGCGCCCGCATGGAACGTGGCGCTCAGGATGCGCATCGGTTCGGCAGACAATATCCCGGGCATTCGTTCGAATGACCGGGTCACTTCGCTGGATTGCGGCTCCACCAACCCGACGGTGACGTTTTGCCGTTGCGCCTGAAAGAAAAAGACGTCGATGATGCGGTTTATTGAGTCGATCCATTGCATCGACGAGATGAGCACACCGATTGCCATGGCAACGCCGGCCGTCGTCAAAAACGACCGTAGCGGCGCGCGAAGCAACTGTCGCAGGATAATCCGCGTTGGCTGATCGAACCAGCGGGCGCGCCGGCCCGTGCCCAACTGCGCCTTGGTATAGAGCGGCGGCACGGGCGGGCGCATTGCCTCGGCCGGTGGCAACCGGACGGCGCGCCAAACGGCGCCCATGGCGCCCAGGAATGTGGCGGACAGGCTGAACAGGCCGGCGATGACGAAAGCGGAGGGGCCGGGTTGAAAGAGAAGAAACGGGAAGCGATAGAGCTCCGCATAGAGCTGCGTATTGATGCGGCCGAGCCAGGCGCCGGCACCCCATCCGAGGAGGATGCCGATGCTCGTCATGGCGATCACCAGTTTTGCATAGTGCCAGCCGACCTCCCGGTTCCGATACCCGAAAGCCTTCATCAGGCCGATCTCGGCGCGTTCGGTGGCGATCAATCGCGCGAGCACGATATTTGCGAGGAACGCCGCAACCGCCAGAAAAATCGTCGGCAGGATGGCCGCCATATTTCGCTGTTGCTCGAGTTCGTTCATGAGAAACCAGTTTGAAAGCTGGTCCGCGCGTTCGTATGCGCCGACTCCGCCGTAGCGGTCGAGCATCGTATCGAGTCGGCGGATTACATCGGCCGGCGCGGTCCCCAGCAGCAGCGACAGCGAGACATCGTTGAAGGCGTCTTCGAGATCGTATGCCGCCTCCATGGCCTCGCGGCCCAACCACAGGATGCCGAAGCGTTTGTCGTCCGGCATCAAGGCGCCGGGCCCGATGCTGTGGACATATTCCGGCGAAAGGGCCGTCCCGACGATGCGCAGTGTCTGCTTGTGACCATTCAGGATCGCCTGCAGCTGATCCCCCGGGACAAGACCGTGCGCCTCCGCAAAAGGTTCGCTGACGATGACTTCGTCGGGGCGGCCCGCGGACACATACCGGCCCGCGCGGAGCGCCAGCCGGTTGAGCACGGATTGCCCGCGTTCCGGGATCGAGACCAGCTGACCGATAACCGGTTCCTCGAAACCGGCAATGGAAAGCGTGGCGATCTTGACGATACGAGTCTCGACGGTCTGCACGCCCGGGATATCCGCCAGGTGTCGGGAAAGCTTGTTCGGCGCGCGCTTTACGCCGGCGAAAACCTGCGCGAACCGATAGCGCTCGTAGTATGCCGTCGCTGTTTCATCCAGCGCCTCGATGGTCGTCAGAGACATCAGCAGAACCGCGACGCCGGAGCCGACCACGCAGGCGATCGCCAGAATCTGACCGTGCAACCGCCATAAATCCCGGGTGAGTTTTCGGTCGAGTGCGCGCATCCGGCCCTACCAATGAAGTTCGCGGATGGCTTTGCGCGTGACGTTGGTCTGGACATCGACGATTTTGCCGTCCGCAAATCGCATGACGCGATCCGCCATGTCGCCGATCCCAGTGTTGTGCGTGATCAATGCGGTTGTCGTGCCCAATTCCTTGTTGACCGAATCGATCGCCTCAAGGACGAGAATTCCGGTTTCGCTGTCCAACGCGCCGGTCGGTTCGTCGCAAAGCAGGACTTTGGGCCGTTTTGCCACCGCGCGGGCAATCGCCACCCGTTGCTGCTCGCCGCCGGAGAGCTGCGCCGGGAAGTGGTCGAGACGGTCGGCGAGACCGACAAGCGCGAGCGCATCGGCGGGCGACATGGGATCGGGAGCAATGTCGGTAACAAGGGCGACGTTCTCGCGCGCCGTCAGGCTCGGGATCAGATTGTAAAATTGGAACACGAAGCCGACATGCTTGCGGCGGTAGTCGGTCAGAGCATCCTCGTCGAAGGCGGTAAGTTCCGAACCGCCGAAAAAGACCTTGCCGGCGCTTGGTTGATCGAGTCCGCCGATGATATTGAGCAGGGTCGATTTGCCGCTGCCCGACGGTCCCAGGAGCACCACGAGCTCAGACATATAGAGATCGAGATCCACGCCGCGCAACGCCCAAACCTCGACGGCGCCGGTCCGGTAGACTTTCGTGAGTCCTTCCGTCCGGAGGGCCGGTTCCCTGGAAGGCCGATTCCGAGTTGCGGTCGCCGGGGCGATCATCGGGTCGGTCCTTCCGTACGGGACGGGGCAACGAGGATGCGGCTAATCATCCATTAATATCGCCGGTCTGAAATATAGGGCAGTGATGTAAGTCAAGAATGCCGCTTTTCAGGGGTCGCGCGTCCCGGCTGCGGTCATTGCACCAGGGGACTCGCTTCCCCGGCGATGTCGACGCCGCCGATCGACGCGTGGCCGGCCAGGAGCTTGATGTATTGCGCCACTGCACGCCGCCAACTCGCCTCATGAAGGTAGTCGGCGATGCGGTGCTTTGCCGCCTCGAACGGCAAGTCGGTCCCGGCGATCTTCTTGTCGAGGCGCAGCACGTGAACCCCGTAGCGCGACTGCACCGGCACGGGACAAAGTTGGCCTTCCTCCAGGTTGACGAGAAAGGTTTCGAACTCGGGTACCGTATCACCGCGCGTAATTTGCCCGAGCCTGCCGTCACTTTTGGCCGAGGTGCAGTCCGACCGCTCCCGCGCCATCGCGCCGAATGCCCTCGGGTCATCGGTGAGCTCCACGATCGTGGCTTTTGCGGATGCAACGGCCTTGGCGTAGGCGTCCTCGTCCTTGGGGTCGGCGGCGAAAAGAATATGCGCGGCTTCAAAAAGATCCGGGCTGCGAAGTCGCTTGCGGTTATTGTCGAAGTAGCGGCGGCAGGTTTCCTCGTCCGCTTCCGGCACGGTGACTTCGATTTCGAGCAATTGGCGGATGGCCGCGTCCTCGGCGGTTTCCTTGCGGCCGGCGGCGTCCGTTTGCGGATTCGGCGCAATTTGCTGTTCGCGTGCCTTTTGCAACAGAAGTTCCCGAACCGCTAATGCCTCCATGGCGGCGGCGATGGCCTGATCCGGCGATGGGGCCGGATGATTCTGCGCTTCCGCGCGGATTGCCGCTTCGGGAATTTCAACGTCGTTGATTTGAATGGTGGGCATGGGTCTACTCCGCTGGCGCGTTGCCTCTGGACCGCAGGGACCGGCGCGTCCGCACGACCTGATACCCCGGCCGCCATAGATAGCGCAGCGGTACGCTGAGCATGTGGACGAGACGGGTGAAGGGAAAAATCAGGAAGATCGTCAATCCCAGAAACAGGTGCAGCTTGAAGATGGGGTGCGCATCGGCGACATAGGCCGCAGCGTCGGCATTGAAGGTGAAGATACCCACCGCCCAGGCCATGAACTTGACCATTTCCATACCGTCGAGATGGTTCATCGAAAGCGGGATCGTCGCAAGGCCAAGCAAGAGTTGCAGCCACAGGATCAGGATGATCGCGTTGTCGCCGAAGGTCGAAGTTGACCGGATGCGCGCGTCGAATAGCCGGCGATGGACGAGCAGCGTCGCGCCGATCAGCGCGGCGGCACCGGCGATCCCGCCGACGACGATTGCCATCAACTGCTTGAAGCCATGGGATATGCCGAGTGCGTCGAATATTTCGATCGGTGTCAGCAATCCGACCAGATGGCCGAAGAATACGATCAGCACGCCGACATGAAACAGCACCGAGCCCCACATGAGCTGCCGGCGCCGCAACAGCTGGCTCGAGCCGGACCGCCACGTATAGGGTTCGCGGTCGTAGCGGATGATCGAGCCCAGGACGAGCACCGCGAGCGCGATATACGGATAGATGCCGAAGACTACCGTATTCAGATATTCAGCCATCCGTCTTCCTCCTCACGATGCCGATGAATTTCGAGGGCGGTCCATGCGCGCCAGCATGTCGCGCACGGACGGGCAGGACTCGTCCGGCGCACCGGGTCCGCCCGGTCCGCCCGGTCCGAATGTCACGGCCTCTTCGTCCCAGATGCGGTCGAGCGCTTTCAGGTCGTTCGGGTCGTCTTCCGGCTCGGCCAAAAGATCCGCCACGTCCTGCGCATTCGGTTTTGCCGTGGTCAATGCCACGAGGGCGCCGAAAACCGGGGTGTAGGCGCTTTTCCGTTTGCGGTGCCGTTCCCGCAGCGCGGTCAGGATGTGCAGCGGCTCAGCCAGCAACGCCAAGGCCTCGGCGGTCGGCAGGGTCGAGAGAAACTCCAGGAAAAGCGGTAGATAGTCGGGCAGCTCCTTGGCCTCGATGTGCAGGCCGTTCTGCTCATAGAGCTGCATCAAGTCCACCATGGCCTGCCCGCGATCCCGGCTCTCGCCGTGAATATGCTCGAAAATATGCAGCGACAGCGATCGCGTGCGGTCGAACAGGAGCACATAGCGTTCCTGAAGATCGAACAGGTCCCGCTTCGCGAATTCATCGATCAGACCGTACAGTCCGCGCCGGTGCTTGGCCGGCACCAGCCCATCCCGCTCGATCATTTGCTTCAGATCGGGTGCGGCGGCGACGATCTGCTCCGTCGGGTAGCTGAGTAGGATCGACAGGACCTTGAGCGTGCCGGTCATCACGTTATCTCCATGGGTGTTTTCGCGGATTTCTTTTTCGGTCCGCCGAACAGGTTGGTTTCGGAGGTGCCGTCCGAACAACCATTGCCGAAACTGAAGCCGCAGGAGCCGCGCAGATCGTAGGCGTCTTCGTTGACCTCGCGATGCGCGGTCGGAATGACGAAACGGTCTTCGTAATTGGCGATCGCCATGATGTGATACATGTCCTCGATCTGCTGCGGCGACAGGCCGACGCGATCCGCGATTTGCTCGTTGATCACGCCGTCGATCGTCTTGGAGCGCATGTAGCCGCGCATGGCGAGCATGCGCTCGAGGCCCAGAACCACCGGCTCTTCCTTTCCCGCGGTCAGCAGGTTCGCCAGGTAGCGGATCGGGATGCGCAGGGACCGCACGTCCGGCAAATCGCCGTCGACGCCGATCTTGTTGGCTTCGGCCGCCGATTGGATCGGCGACAGCGGCGGCACGTACCAGACCATCGGCAGCGTCCGGTATTCCGGGTGCAGCGGGAAGGTGACTTTCCAGTCCATCGCCATTTTGTAGACCGGCGATTTCTGGGCGGCGTCGAGCCATGCCTGCGGCACGCCGTCCGACAATGCCTGGGCGATGACCGCCGGGTCGTTCGGATCGAGAAAGATGCCGAGCTGGGCATCGTAGAGATCGCCTTCGTCGGGTACCGACGCGGCCTCTTCGATGCGGTCGGCGTCATACAGCAGAACGCCGAGGTAGCGGATACGGCCGACGCAGGTCTCGGAACAGACGGTTGGCTGGCCCGCCTCGATCCGAGGGTAGCAGAAGATGCATTTTTCCGACTTGCCGCTCGACCAGTTGAAATAGATCTTCTTGTACGGGCAGCCGGAAACGCACATCCGCCAACCGCGGCATTTTTCCTGGTCGATCAGGACAATGCCGTCCTCTTCGCGTTTGTAGATCGCGCCGGACGGGCAGGCCGCGACGCAGGTCGGGTTGAGGCAATGCTCGCACAGCCGCGGCAGATACATCATGAAAGTGTTTTCGAATTGCCCGTAGATTTCCTTCTCGATGCCGTCGAAATTGGTGTCGGCCGATCGTTTGGAAAATTCGCCGCCGAGGATTTCCTCCCAGTTCGGGCCCCATTCGATCTTCTCCATTCGCTCGCCCGTGATCAGCGAGCGCGGGCGCGCCGTCGGGGTTGCTTCGAGCTCCGGCGCGGTTTGCAGGTGCTCGTAGTCGAAAGTGAAGGGTTCGTAGTAGTCGTCGATTTCGGGCAAGTCCGGGTTTGCGAAGATTTTTGCCAGGATGCGCCATTTCGGTCCCATCTTCGGTCTGATCTTGCCGTTGCCGGTTTTCTCCCAGCCGCCGTTCCAGCGTTTCTGGTTTTCCCATTCCTTGGGGTAGCCGATGCCGGGCTTGGTTTCGACATTGTTGAACCACGCGTATTCCATGCCTTCGCGGTTGGTCCAAACGTTCTTACAGGTGACGGAGCAGGTGTGACACCCGATGCATTTATCGAGGTTCAGGACCATGCCGACTTGCGCGCGTATTTTCATTCTGCCGCCTCCTGGGCCGGTGTTGCGGGACGGTCGAGCCAGTCGACCTTCTCCATCTTGCGGACGATGACGAACTCGTCTCGGTTCGATCCGACCGTTCCGTAATAATTGAAGCCGTAGGATTGCTGGGCGTAACCGCCGATCATGTGGGTCGGCTTGACGATGGTGCGCGTGACCGAGTTGTGAATGCCGCCGCGCTGTCCGGTCAGTTCCGAACCCGGCGTGTTCACGATCTTCTCCTGTGCGTGGTACATGAAGATCGTGCCCTCCTTCATGCGCTGGGAGACGACCGCGCGCGCGGTCAACGCGCCGTTGACGTTGTAGGCCTCGACCCAATCGTTGTCTTCGATGCCCGCTTTCTTCGCATCGACCTCGGAGAGCCAGACCACCGGCCCGCCGCGGTTCAGCGTGAGCATCAGCAGATTGTCGCTATAGGTGGAGTGAATGCCCCATTTTTGATGCGGTGTGATGAAGTTCAGGACGATCTGCGGATTGCCGTTGGATTTCTCGTCGATGATCGGCTTGACGGTCTTGAGGTCGACCGGCGGGCGGTAGACGCAGAACCCTTCGCCGAAGGCGCGCATCCACAGGTGATCCTGATAGAGCTGCTGACGTCCGGATAGCGTGCGCCAGGGGATCAGTTCGTGGACGTTCGTGTAGCCGGCGTTGTAGCAGACCTTCTCCGATTCCAGGCCCGACCAGATCGGCGATGAGATGATCTTGCGCGGCTGCGCGACCACGTCGCGGAAGCGAATCTTTTCGTCCTCTTTCGGCGCCGCCAGATGGGTGTGGTCCCGGCCGGTGTTCTTGGACAGCGCGTCCCACGCCTTGACCGCGACTTCGCCGTTGGTTTCCGGCGCGAGCATGAGGATCACTTCGGTCGCGTCGATGTCGGTCTCGATACGCGGCATGCCCTGGGTGGGGCCGTCTTCGGTCACCGTCCCGTTCAGCGCCGCGAGATTTTCGACTTCGTGTTCGGTGTTCCAATTGATGCCCTTGCCGCCATTGCCGATCTCGCTCATCAGCGGTCCGAGCGCGGTGAAGCGTTTGTAGAGGTTGGGATAGTCGCGCTCGATAACGGCGATTTGCGGCATCGTCTTGCCGGGAATCGGATCGGTCTCGCCGCGTTTCCAGTCCTTCACGTCGAGTGCCTGGGCGATCTCGGCCGGTGTGTCGTGCAGGATCGGCACCAGGACCACGTCCTTTTCGACGCCCAGCACCTCGGGCGCGACATCGGAAAACGCCTTGGCGATGCCCTTGTAGATATCCCAGTCCGAGCGGCATTCCCACACCGGGTCGACCGCATTGGTCAGCGGGTGGATGAACGGATGCATGTCGGAGGTGTTGAGGTCGTTCTTCTCGTACCAGGTCGCCGTCGGCAGGACGATGTCCGAATAGACGCAGGTGGTCGACATGCGGAAGTCGAGCGTGACCAGCAGGTCGAGCTTTCCTTCCGGCGCCTCGTCGTGCCAGGCGACCTCCTGCGGCTTCTCGCCGCCCTGCTCGCCCAGATCCTTATTCATCACGCCATGCGAGGTGCCGAGCAGATGCTTCAGGAAATATTCGTGCCCCTTGCCGGACGAGCCGAGCAGGTTGGAACGCCAGACGAAGAGATTGCGGGGCCAGTTGGCCGGATCGTCCGGATCCTCGCACGACAGGCGCAGGTCGCCGGACTTCAACGCGTCGACGACATAGTCCTTCGGCTCTTTTCCCGCCTTCTCGGCGGCGGCCGCCACGTCCAGGGGGTTGGCCGAAAGCTGCGGCGCGGAGGGCAGCCATCCCATCCGTTCGGCGCGGACGTTGTAGTCGATGAGCGAACCGTCCCACGGACCTTCCGGCGCGGTCGGCGACAGGATTTCATCGACGCCGAGCGATTCATAGCGCCACTGGTCCGTGTGGGCGTACCAGAACGACGTCGAATTCATTTGGCGCGGCGGGCGCGCCCAATCGAGCGCGAAGGCCAGCGGCTGCCAGCCGGTCTGCGGCCGCAGCTTTTCCTGGCCCACGTAGTGCGACCAGCCGCCGCCGGATTGCCCGACGCAGCCGCACATGACGAGAAGATTGATGATGCCCCGGTAGTTCATGTCCATGTGGTACCAATGGTTCAGTCCCGCTCCCAGGATGACCATCGATTTGCCGTTGGTCTTCTCGGCGTTTTCGGCGAATTCGCGCGCGACGGTAATGATTTGGGCGGCCGGCACGCCGGTGATGGTTTCCGCCCAGGCCGGCGTGTAGGGGGTGTTCTCGTCGTAATTCGCGGCAACATGGTCGCCGCCCAATCCGCGGTCGATGCCGTAGTTGGCGATAAAGAGGTCGAACACCGTCGCGACCAGCGCGTCGCCATCCTTCAAGGTCACGGACTTTACGGGCACCTTGCGGTAGAGCACGTCCGGATGATCGGTTCCTTTGAAATGGTCGTGTTCGCGGTTTCCGAAATACGGAAAGCCGATATCGACCACATCGTCCCGGTCGCCTTCCCCGATCAGGGTGAGTTGCAGATCGGTCGCGTTGCCGTCGGCGTCTTTCTCTTCCAAGTTCCACTTGCCCTGCTCGCCCCAGCGAAAGCCGACGGACCCGTTCGGCGCGACGACCTTGCCGCTCTTGCGGTCGAGCGCGGCGGTCTTCCAGTCCGGATTATTCGATTGGCCGAGGCCGTCCGCGAAGTCCGAGGCGCGGAGCAGCCGCTCCGGCACGTAGCGGCCATCCTTTTGCACAAGGCGGACCAGCATGGGCATGTCGGTGTATTGCCGGGCGTAGTCGGTGAAATATTCGGCCTGCCGGTCGACATGGAATTCGCGCAGGACCACATGGCCGAGCGCCATGGCGAGGGCGGAATCGGTGCCGGGCGTCGGATGGAGCCAGAGGTCGGAGAATTTCGCCGCTTCCGAATAGTCGGGGCTGACCACCACGGATTTCGCGCCCCGGTACCGCGCTTCCGTGTAGAAATGCGCGTCCGGCGTCCTTGTCTGCGGCACGTTCGAGCCCCACAGGATCAGGAACCCGGAGTTGTACCAGTCGGCGCTTTCGGGAACGTCGGTCTGTTCGCCCCAGGTTTGTGGCGATGCGGGCGGCAGGTCGCAATACCAGTCGTAGAACGACATGCAGACGCCACCCATCAGCGACAGGTAGCGCGAACCGGCTGCGTAGGAGACCATGGACATCGCGGGAATGGGCGAGAAACCGATTACCCGGTCCGGTCCATATGTCTTTGCGGTATAGGCGTTGGCCGACGCGATGATCTCATTGACCTCGGTCCAATCGGCGCGGACGAGGCCGCCGAGGCCGCGCTTGGCGGTATAGGATTTGCGTTTCGCCGGGTCCTCAACGATGGATTTCCAGGCGGCGACCGGGCTGAGCGTCTTGCGCGCCTCGCGCCACAACTTGACGAGCCGCGAACGCACGAGCGGATATTTCACCCGGTTGCCCGAATAGAGATACCAGCTATAGCTCGCCCCCCGGGAGCAGCCGCGCGGCTCGTGATTCGGCAGGTCCGGCCGGGTGCGCGGATAGTCGGTCTGCTGGGTTTCCCAGGTGACGATCCCGCCCTTGACGTAGATCTTCCAGGAGCACGAGCCGGTGCAATTGACCCCATGGGTCGAACGCACGATTTTATCGTGCTGCCAGCGCTGGCGGTAGGCGCCTTCCCAGTCGCGATCTTCGCGCGTGGTGACCCCATGGCCGTCGGAAAAGTCGCCGACATTTTTTGTCGAGAAGAAGTTCAGTCGGTCCAGCAAGTGGCTCATCGCAAATTTCCTTTGTCAGGCGTCAGCACGGTACGGGGGCGTTACGGCGCGTGTAGAAAATCCAGGTGACGGCAACGCAGAGCGCGTAAAAGGCGATGAAGAGGTAGAGCGCCAGCTCGGGACCGCCGGTCAGGGTGATCGACGTGCCGTAGGCCTTCGGAATGAAGAAGGCGCCATAGGCTGCGATTGCCGAGGTGAATGCGATGATCGCCGCGGATTCCCGCTCGGCCTGCCGGACGAACTGCGTTTCGTCGAGCTCCGGCATGAGGCGCTTTACTTCCTGGCGCATGATCGACGGGATCATTTGGAAGGTGGAGGCGTTGCCGACGCCGGTTGCGAAAAACAGCACCATGAACATCGCAAAGAATCCCCAGAACGCGCCCGGCTCCGTTTTGATGCCGAGGAAGAACAGCACGCCGGCGACCGCGGCGATCATCACCAGGAATGTCCAGAACGTGACCCGTCCACCACCGAGCTTGTCGGATATCCATCCGGTCGCCGCGCGGCTCAGCGCGCCCACGAGCGGGCCGAGGAAGACGAATTGGAGCGAGTTGACGTCAGGGAACTGGGTTTTCGCCAGCAGCGGGAACCCGGCCGAATATCCGATGAAGGAGCCGAAAGTGCCGGTATAGAGCACGCACATGATCCAGTTGTGCTTGCGCTTGAAAATAATCGATTGCTCCTTGAACGACGCCTTGGCGCTTTCGATGTTGTCCATGCCGAACCAGGCCGCGAGCGCGGTGATCACGAGGAACGGCACCCAGACGAAACCGGCATTCTGCAGCCACAGCTTCGTGCCGTCGGCGGTCACCTGCGGTTCGCCGCCGATGGCGCCGAAGACGCCCGCGGTAATCACCAGCGGCACGACGAACTGCATGACGCTGACGCCGGCATTGCCGAGCCCCGCGTTGAGGGCGAGCGCGTTGCCCTTTTCCGTTTTCGGATAGAACAAGCTGATATTCGCCATGGAGGAGGCGAAATTGCCGCCGCCGAGGCCGCACAACAGGGCGAGGCCGAGGAACAGGACGTACGGCGTCTCGGGGTTTTGGACGGCGAAACCGATGCCGACCGCCGGAATCAGCAGCGAGGCCGTGGACAGCGCAGTCCAGAGCCGCCCGCCGAAGATCGGCACCATGAAGGAATAGAAGATGCGCAGCGTCGCGCCCGAAAGGCCCGGCAGGGCGGCGAGCCAGAAGAGCTGGTCCGTTGCATAGGCAAACCCGATTGCCGGCAGCTTGGCGACGACGACGCTCCAGACGAGCCAGACCGAAAACGCCAGCAGCAGGCAGGGAATCGAGATCCACAGGTTCTTCGAGGCGATCTTGCGGCCGGACCCTTGCCAGAATGCCGGATCGTCCGGCCTCCAATCCTTGAGGGTATGGCCTTGGCGGGCGATCGCGGTTTCGGCGGCTGGCATGATGTGTCCTCCTGCTGTACCGGTCGGGCAGAACCCGTTCCGGTCACGGATTCGCTATTGGGCGGGGCTCGTTTGAGGCGGCGGGCCGGTGGGGTCGGCGTGCGGGTCCTTGCGCCGGTTCGGGCCGAGCGCACCCTCATGCTCCGGACGGTGCATATGGGCCAGCTCGGGAAGTTCCGGCAATGTCGCCAACTGATCGGCGGATGCGCGCTTCTCCATGCGGAGAATGGCGAAGTGCATCCAAAGCAGCGCTATGGAGACCAGGACGAAAAGCAGCATGAAGCAGCTCGTCGAAACACCGGTCAGGTCGTTCATGGCGCCGAAGGCGATGGGCAGGACGAACCCGCCGAGCCCGCCGATCATGCCCACGAGTCCGCCGACCGAGCCGACATGTCCCGGGTAATAGACCGGGATGTGCTTGTAGACGGCGGCCTTGCCCAGACTCATCACGAAGCCAAGGATAAAGATTAGCGCCACGAAGGGGTAAAGACCCATATTGATGGTGAAAGTGATCGGCCCTTCGATACCCTTCACCACGTATTGCGTGTCGGGATAGGACAGTAGAAAGCAGCAGAAAGCCGAAACGCCGAAGGTCCAGTACATGATCGTGCGCGCGCCGTATTTGTCGGACAGAAACCCGCCATAGGCGCGAAAGATGCTGGCGGGCACGGAGTAGAGCGCGGCCAGAATTCCGGCCGTCTTGATGTCGAGCGAATAGACGCCGACCAGATACCGCGGCAGCCAGAGCGCCAGCGCGACGAACGCGCCGAATACGAAGAAGTAATAGATCGCGAACCGCCACACCTGCTGGTTCTTGAGCGGCTCGAGCTGCAGGAAGGCGCCGCGGACCTTTTCGCCGCTCGCCTTTCTGGCCTTCAAATCCGGGTCGTCCTCGGTGGTGAACCAGAAGATGATGGCGGTGACTACGAGCGCGCCGGCCCAGACTTGCGCGACCACCGGCCATCCGAATGCCACGAGCACGAACGGAGCGACGAATTTCGTGACCGCCGCGCCGACATTACCGGCGCCGAAGATGCCGAGCGCGGTTCCCTGCTTCTCCTTCGGGTACCATTTCGAGACGTAGGCGATGCCGACCGCGAAGGAACCGCCGGCTAGGCCGAGGCCAAGCGCGGCGACCAGCATCATTTCGTAGGTCGTTGCATAAGACAGCAGGAAGGTGGCGATCGCCGCCAGGATCATGGTCAGAAAGTAGATGATCCTGCCGCCATACTGGTCGGTCCAGATGCCGAGAAATATTCGGCTCAACGATCCGGTTAGGATCGGTGTACCCGCGAGCAATCCGAACTGCGTATCCGAGAGTCCCAGGTCCTGTTTGATTTTGACGCCGATGATCGAAAAGATCGTCCAGACTGCGAAGCACACGGTGAAGGCCAAAGTGCTCATGCCGAGTATGCGCGTCTGTTGCGAAGACGTTACCGAGTCGAGTCCGTTCATGCGTGTCGTCCCCTCGTCTACAAGGCCGCCCACTCTCTGGGGGCTGGCGAATTGCCGCGGGAGGAAATTCCAACGCGAAGGCGATGAAGGATTTGAATCAGATCAAAGACGCGGCAGGTACGGAAAAAAAGATGCGTTTGCACCTGTCACTGCAAAGAATCTTGCCGGCGGACCTCGATCGTGCGGCCGCAAACGGTCCTCGGGCCGAAAATTTCCGCGTCGTAGTCCCGGCGCCACCGATTTTAACGATCTCTCGTGCTGAGCCGTAGCGGCTCGCGAGCAATTCCGAAGTTGGAGGCGGGCTACGGGGCGGCGGCTGGCGTGGATAACGCCGGTTTGGCCGGGTCGACCGGCGGTCCCGCCTCGGCGGTCTGTTGGGACGTGTAATTGCCT
>JAOTYV010000335.1 GCA_029861675.1 Alphaproteobacteria bacterium | reverse complement strand
GCCGCGCGCGTATTCCTCGGCCCGCTTCGCCGCGACTTCGATCGGATGCGGCAATTTCTCCGCGATATCCTGCCCAAGCCGCCGCATCTTGCGGTATTCCTTGGATGACAGCAGACGGGTGAGGTAATTGCTCAACGCGCCAACCGGTGGCGCGATCGACATCTCGTTGTCGTTGAGAATGACGATGAGACGATTGCCTAACCATCCGGCATTGTTCATCGCTTCATAGGCCAGGCCGGCGGTCATGGCGCCGTCGCCGATGACGGCGATCACGTCGTTTTTCTTACCCTTGAGGTCGCGGCCGACAGCGAATCCCAGGCCCGCGGCAATCGAGGTCGAGGAATGCGCCGCGCCGAACGGGTCGTATTCGCTTTCGGACCGTTTGGTGAAACCGCTGAGCCCGCCTTTTTGCCGCAAGGTGCGGATACGGTCGCGACGGTCGGTCAGAATTTTATGCGGATAGCACTGATGGCCAACGTCCCAGATGACGATGTCTTCCGGCGTATTGAATACATAGTGTATCGCGGTGGTCAGCTCGACGACGCCCAATCCGGCACCGAGATGACCGCCGGTTACCGATACCGCGTCGATCGTCTCGGCGCGCAATTCATCCGCGATCTGGCGCAGGTCGGACTTGGGGAACTTACGAAGATCCTTCGGCGTCCGAATTTTATCCAGCAATGGCGTCTGTACAGCCACAATAGCCTCCTTCAAGACATGCTCCGTCGAAAATCAGCGTGATAGATTCGGCCTGGCTGTGATTCCGCAACAGCGGATATGACCTAAACCCCAACACCTAAGCCGCCGATACGGCCTCAACAATTGGACACACACGCGATCCGACCAGCTAACCTACTACACCTACCCCTAAAGAATCACGCCTTATGAATTTATTTTGTCCGTCTGTTGCGCCCCGGCCACCAACGCGTGAAGGATTGCGATCCTAGAAATACGAGCGGGGCTGGCGCTGGGCGGTTCGCGTTCCAAGCGCCGGCTGCCGATCAAAAACACCCGGCCAGGCCTCCGCGGATGCAGCAATATAAGAATTCCAGCTTCGACAATTGTACCCTTGTGGCAACCGGGTCGCGTCGCCGCAAGTGTTTGGAAAGCTTTTCGGCAATACGGATAATCGCCGCGGATTCCATCGCCAGCCGGCGGCTCGTCAGTTGGGCCGGCAGCGTGCGGGCGAGCGGCAACAGGTCGTCGACGCCGTCGAGGCAGCGGTCGAGCACCTGGCGGAGGCCCGAAGATGCGGCCGGTTCGTTCAAGGCAGCCACCGAAACGCCGGCCGCCTTCATCCAGTCCCGCGGTAGGTAGACGCGGTCGAGCGTCCGGTAATCGTCCTGACAATCCTGCA
This sequence comes from Alphaproteobacteria bacterium, assembly GCA_029861675.1. Next base: position 3,474 of record JAOTYV010000335.1, on the reverse strand, counting down.
AATGGTTGAGCACTTGAAGAACATTGCACAGCGCGTCGCTGGCGGGAAAGCCGCTGCGGTGCTCGCCATGCAGGTCGAGCAGATAGCGGCCGACCGGCGCCGCCGAGCGATCGCAATAATCGATGAGATCCGCCCAATCATCGTAGCGGTGCTTCACCGCATCCTGTTTGAAGGCGGAAATCAAATCCCGGCAATGCTGGATGGTCACGCCGGTCTCCGCCAGGCTCTCGCGGATGCGGTGCGCCTTTGCGAAGGCCGGATCGTCGTCGAGGCCCTGGATCGCCCGGTCGAACCCTTCGAGGCGGGTGACCTTTTCGTCCGGCGCCAGTTTCGGATTGTCCGCCACATCATCGATCGCCCGGGCATAGGCGTAAAAAACCGCCACATGCGGCCGCAGGCGCGCCGGCAAAAATATCGAGCCGACGGGAAAGTTCTCGTCGCCCGCGCCCTTGCCGGAGGGTGTCTCGGCGGTCGTCTGGGTGGTGTCGGTCATTCGGTCTCGCGCCACAGCGGGTGTTAGACGCCTAAGGGTGATCGATTGAAGGGGAATATGGGGCGGTCGGCGGTGAAAGCCAAGTGCCGCCTTGCAAGGGATGGCGCGGCAGAGCTTGCGCCGTCTTAAAAATTCCGCTTTACAGTCCGGCGAGGCCTAGGCTACGCGGGCGCGAATGATAGATTTAGAGGGCGCGCGCCTGAACGCGGGCCAGCAACGTCAACGGAGGTCGTTGAACCATGTCGAATTCAAACGGTAGGGCGTCCCGGCGCAGCAGCGTCCCGGTGATGATCGATTCCGTTCCGGTTGGCGGCGGCGCGCCGGTGATGGTGCAGTCCATGACCAACACGGACACCGCCGACGCAAAGGGCACGGCCGATCAGGTTGCCGCCCTTGCGGAGGCGGGATCGGAGGTCGTGCGCATTACCGTCGACCGCGAGGAAGCCGCCAAGGCGGTGCCCAAAATTCGCGAACTGCTGGACAAGCGCGGCTGCGACGTGCCGCTGGTTGGCGATTTTCATTACATCGGCCACAAGCTGCTGAGCGAAAATCCGGGATGCGCCGAGGCGCTCGCCAAATACCGGATCAATCCGGGCAATGTGGGCTTCCGCGAGAAGCGCGACGTGCAGTTTTCGACGATGATCGAAATGGCGCTGAAACACGACAAGCCGGTGCGGATCGGCGTCAACTGGGGCAGCCTCGATCAGGAATTGCTGGCCCATCTGATGGACGAGAACGGCAAACTGGCCGAACCGAAGGAAGCTTCGAAAGTGCTTGAAGAGGCCTTGGTGCAGTCCGCCCTAACCAGCGCGGAACGGGCCGAAGCGCTCGGCCTCGGGCGCGACAAGATCATCCTGTCCTGCAAGGTCAGCGAAGTGCAGGCCATGGTCTCCGCCTATGAGAACCTGGCCAGCCGCTGCGACTACGCCCTGCATCTGGGCTTGACGGAAGCGGGCATGGGCTCGAAGGGCATTGTCGGATCGACCGCCGCGCTCGCGATCCTGTTGCAGCAGGGCATCGGCGACACCATCCGGGTCTCGCTGACCCCGGAGCCGGGCGGCGACCGGACCAAGGAAGTGATCGTGGCGCAGGAAGTCCTGCAGACCATGGGCATCCGCTCGTTCACGCCGCTGGTGACCGCGTGTCCCGGCTGCGGGCGCACCACCAGCACCGTGTTCCAGGAACTGGCCGACAACATTCAAGGCTATCTCCGGGCCCAGATGCCGGGGTGGCGGGAAAAGTACGACGGCGTGGAGAACATGAACGTCGCCGTCATGGGCTGTATCGTCAACGGTCCCGGTGAATCGAAACACGCCGACATCGGCATCAGCCTGCCCGGTACCGGCGAGACGCCGGCGGCGCCGGTCTTCATCGATGGAGAGAAGGCGGTGACGCTGCGGGGCGCGACCATCGCCGAGGATTTCCAGAAGATCGTCGACGAGTATATCGAAAGCCACTATCGGGCGCGGTAGCGGACTACTGAAATTCGTCTCGCACTCAACCGCACCCTGCGTCAAGCCCAGGGCGCGGCCAGATGCCGTCGGCTACCAGCTCCCGGTATTCTCCATCGACGCCCAGGGCTCCTGCGGCGCCAGGCGCTCGTTGGCTTGCAGCAGCTCGAGCGAGATGCCGTCCGGCGTGCGGATGAAGGCCATGTGACCATCGCGCGGCGGGCGATTGATGGTGACGCCCGCGTCCATCAGCTTCTGGCAGGTCTCGTAGATGTTCTCGACGCTGAAGGCCAGGTGGCCGAAATTGCGCCCGCCGGTGTATTCCTCGGGATCCCAGTTGTAGGTCAACTCGACCACCGGCGCCTTGGTCGCCTTCGCCGTTTCTATGTCCTCGGACGCGGCCAGGAATATATTGGTGTACCGGCCGGCTTCGCTTTCGGTGCGGCGGGTTTCGACCATGCCAAGCAGGTTGCAGAAAAAATCGAGCGTCTTGTCGAGATCCGATACGCGGATCATCGTGTGCAGGTATTTCATCGATGGGCTCCCTCGGTCGTGTGGCGGCTGTTCTCTATGTATCGCAAACCTGTATCGGATCGCCAACCCGGATCGGGCCGCCGGTCAAAATTTCACAGTTGATGCCGCTCCTGTCCCACCAGTGCTCGAACACGCCCGGCTTGTCCAACAGCTTTTCGAAATAGAGGCAGGGCTGGTTGAGCCGGTGCACTTTGAGGCGCACGGGCCCGACGGTGATCTCTTGGCCGACCAGCGGGGGCAGCGCGATACCCCGGGTCAGCACGTTGCGCCGACATTGAATGGGCGCAATGTCGATGCCGTGATCCGCTGCCAGCGCGGCCAGGCTTTCCTCGGCGACCAGGGTCACCTGGCGGCCCGGTTCGATCTTTTTCGAGTAGGTTCCGGTTTTTAATTGGTAGCGGTCGCCGGCGAGTCCTTCGCCGGCAATCGCCTCGATCGCCTCATGCTCGGTCATCGCCTGCGACATGGCGGGGGTGGTGAACAGGGACAGGACGCGGCCTTCGGTCATGGAGTGCTCCTCGGGTGACTGCGCGGCTCAACCCTTGGCGAGGTCGCGCAACGGGACTGCCTCGTCGGTCAGCGCGCCGGCATCGATCCGGCGGCCGGCGCCGATCAGGCGGCGGGCGAAACGCATGTCGCGGGGCCGGTTGAGCGACATGGCCCCGACCACTTCGCCATCCTGCATCTGGAAGCCGATGAAGTCACGTGCCGCGACATCGCCGCGAAAGAGGACCGCGTCCCAGCTCTCGGGCATGCCGGCGATCTGCAAATTGGCGTCGAACTGATCGGACCACATCCAGGGGACTTCGGAAAACGGCGTTTCCTCGCCGCACATGATCTTGGCCGCGGCGATCGCCTGGTTCTGGGCGTTCTGCCAGGATTCGAGCCGGATCGGGCGGCCGCAGAGCGGGCTGAAATGACGGGTGACGTCGCCGGCGGCGAAGATGGCCGGGTCCGAGGTGCGGCAGAATTCGTCGACGACGAGCCCGTCATCGA
>JAOTYV010000066.1 GCA_029861675.1 Alphaproteobacteria bacterium | reverse complement strand
CCGCTTTCGAATAGGCGCCGAGCGGCGCCAGCGCCGGGTCCGCAAGCAGCAAGCGGCCGTCGCCAAGCGCGTCGGGAAGGTCCTGGTTCAGGGTGAGGGGTTGCGGCGCATCGCGCGGCTGCACCAGCACGAGGCAGTTTCGCATCAGTTCGACCACGCGGCCGCGGTCGATATGGCCGGACTGCGCCAGCGTCTCGATCCAGCGCTGGTCGGCGGAAAGGAAGAGGCCGGCGGGGGCGCCGTTGGCGATCTGCCGGGCGAGCGTGCCGCTGGCGGCGAACACCGCCTGGGCGTCGGCCTTGCCGCCTTCCGCATCGGAGAATTTTTCCGCGAGCGGCTCGATCGCCGGGGCCGTGCTCGCGGCGGCGAAAATCAACACCCGCTCATGCGCCGCGGCAGTGGCGGGCTCTGTCAGGAAGAGGAGCGCGCAGACGACGTAAGTGCCGCGCCGGAGGAGCGTCCCCATCACTTCTTGTAAAGCGTCGCCGGGTCGACCTCGGGCTCGGCAATCCGCACCAGCGCGCCGTCGCGCACCGCCCGGAAGTAACAGTTCCGGGTCCCCGTGTGGCAGGCGACGCCGGTCTGGTCGACCAGCATCAGGATACTGTCGCCGTCGCAGTCGAGGCGCAGTTCGACGAGTCGCTGCGTCTGGCCCGAGGTTTCGCCCTTGCGCCATAGTGCCTGGCGCGAGCGCGACCAGTAGCAGACCTGTCCGGTCTCCAGCGTCTCCGTGAGCGCGTCCGCGTTCATCCAGGCCTGCATCAGCACCTCGCCGGTGTCGTGCTGCTGGGCGATCGCGGCGACCAGGCCGGAGGCGTCGAATTTAACGGCGGCGAGAATACCGGAAATGTCCATCGTACGTTGCTTTGCGGCCTATGCCTTGTTGAGCCGGTCGAAGCCCTTGTCGAGATCGGTGAGCAGGTCGTCCGGATCCTCCAACCCCACATGAATGCGCAGCGTCTGTCCGTCCACGGTCCATTCGGTCGCGGTCCGGTTTTTCTCCGGCGCGGACGGGATGAGCAGGCTTTCGTAGCCGCCCCAGCTCGACCCCATGCCGAAAAATTCCAGCCCGTCCAGCATCGCCGCCACCTTGGTCTGGTCGCCGGTGTTGACAACGAAGCCGAACAGCCCGCTGGCGCCGGTGAAATCCCGCTTCCAGATGGTGTGTCCCGGATCGTTCGGCAGCGCGGGGTACATCACCCGCGTGACTTCCTCCCGGTCCTGCAGCCAGCGCGCGATGGTCATGGCGTTCTCGAAATGCCGCGGCATGCGCACGCCCATGGTCCGCAACCCGCGCAGGGCGAGGTAGACATCGTCCGGGCCCGCGTGGTTGCCGAAATAGGACGACCGCGTCTTGACCTGGTCGAGGGTGCGCGCGTTGCACACCACCGCGCCCATCATCACGTCGGAATGGCCGACCACGTATTTTGTCGCCGCATGCACCGAGATATCGACGCCATGCTCCAGCGGCTTGAAGTAATATCCGCCGCTCCAGGTGTTATCCATCATGACCGTCGCGCCCGCGGCGTGCGCGGCGGCGGAAATCGCGGGAATATCCTGCACGTCGAAGGTCTGGCTGCCGGGGGATTCGGTCCAGACGACCGTGGTATTCGGCTTGATGAACGCCTCGATGCCGGCGCCGATCTGCGGATCGTAGAAGCTCGATTCGACGCCGAAACCGGCCAGGATCTCGCGGCAGAAATTTCGCGTCGGCGCATAGGTGCTGTCGGTGACCAGCACGTGGTCGCCCGCCTTGACGCAGCTGATCAGCGCCATGGTAATCGCCTGCAGGCCCGATGGGGTGAGCACCGTGCCGGCGCCGCCTTCGAGCGCGGTCATCGCGTCCTCGAGCCCGAAGATCGTCGGCGTGCCCCGGCGGCCGTATTTCACCGCGACGCCGCTGGTCTGGCGGTTGACGTATTCCTCCATGGTGGGGAACAGGATCGTCGAGGCGTGGTAGACCGGCGTGTTGACGGCGCCATGATGGTTCGCCGTGTCGCGGCCCGTGTGGACCAGCTTTGTGTCTTCTTTCATTTCCCACCCGTTTTGGTTTATTTGTCGCCGAATGGCATGCTATGCGTCGCGTCTTACGCGTCGCGAATTATGTGTTGCGTCTGGGGCGGCGTCATTCAACCACCCTTGTTGTTGGCAGACCAGCGGGATTTTACAGGGATATGGCGGAGCCCATGACCGAAAGCATCGATTGCGCCGTGATTGGCGCCGGCGTCGTCGGATTGGCGGTGGCGCGGGCGCTGGCCCTGGCAGGGCGCGAGGTGATCGTGCTGGAAGCGGAGAATATCATCGGCAGCGGCACGAGCTCGCGCAACAGCGAGGTCATCCACGCCGGGATCTATTACCCGGCGGGCAGTCTGCGGGCGCGCGCCTGCGTCGGCGGCCGCAAATGGCTCTACGACTATTGTGCGGAACGCGGCATCGCGCATCGGCGCTGCGGCAAGTTGATCGTCGCGACCGATGAGACCCAGGTGGAAACCCTGCACGGTATCAAGGCGCGGGCGGAGGCGAACGGTGTCGACGACATGGCGTTCCTGCGCGCCAACGAGGCGATCTCGATGGAGCCGGAGCTGTATTGCGTGGCGGCGCTGCATTCGCCGTCGACCGGGATTATCGACAGCCATGGGCTGATGCTGGCCTATCAGGGCGATGCCGAGGATCACGGTGCGATGATCGCGTTCCGGAGCCCGGTGACCGGCGGCGCCGTGGCCGATGACGGGATCACGCTGGAGGTGGGTGGGGCGGAGCCGATGCGCCTGAAATGCCGCAGCGTGGTCAACAGCGCCGGGCTATTCGCGCCCGATCTCGCGAAATCGCTGACCGGTTTCCCGGCGGCCCAGGTGCCGCGGCGGCATTACGCCAAGGGCAATTACTATTCGCTGCTGGGCAAGCCGCCCTTTACGCGCCTCATCTATCCGGTCCCGAAAGACAGCGGGCTTGGCGTTCATGTCAGTGTCGATCTGGGCGGTCAGACCCGTTTCGGTCCCGACGTCGAATGGATCGACGAGATCAACTACGACGTGGATCCGTCGCGGTGCGAGAGTTTTTACGAGGCGGTGCGGCACTACTGGCCCGGCTTGCCGGATGAGTCGCTGGTGCCGGGCTATGCCGGTATCCGCCCGAAGATCCACGGACAGGGCGAGCCGCAGCCGGACTTCATGGTCCAGGGCCCGGCCGATCACGGCGTGCCCGGCTTGGTCAACCTGTTCGGCATCGAATCGCCCGGACTGACCAGCTCGAAACCGATTGCCGACGCGGCGGCGCGTTTGCTTGGCGCGTGAGCAGCGATAACAATAGACCAGCGGGGAGCGAAAATGGCCAAGGGTAACAACAAAGTCATCATAAGCTGCGCGATCACCGGGGCGATCCATACGCCGACCATGTCGGAGGCGCTGCCGATCACGCCCGACGAGATTGCGCGCCAGAGCATCGACGCGGCGGATGCGGGCGCGGCGATCATTCATCTGCACGCGCGCGATCCGGAGACCGGCGAGCCGACCCCCGACCCGGGGGTGTTCATGGAGTTCCTGCCGCGCATCAAGCAGTCCTGCGACGCGGTGGTGAACATCACCACCGGCGGCGGGCTCAACATGACGCTGGAGGAACGGCTGGCGGCGCCGCTCAAGGCCCGGCCGGAGATGTGCTCGCTCAACATGGGGTCGATGAATTTCGGCATCTATCCGGCGGCCGACAAGTTCACCGAATGGAAGCACGCCTGGGAAGAGCCTTATTTGCGCGGCACCGACGACTTCATTTTCCGCAATACCTTCCGGGATATCGAGCGCATTCTGAAGGATCTGGGCGAGGCGCACGGCACCCGCTTCGAATTCGAATGCTACGACATCGGCCACCTCTATAATCTCGCCCACATGGTTGACCGCGGGCTGGTCAAGCCGCCGTTCTTCATCCAGTCGATCTTCGGTATCCTCGGCGGCATCGGCGCCGATCTCGACAATCTGCTGTTCGCCAAGCGCACCGCCGACCGGCTGTTCGGCGACGATTTCGTCTGGTCGGTGCTGGCCGCCGGCCGTCATCAGATGTCTTTCTGTACCAACGCCGCGCTGCTCGGCGGCAGCGTGCGGGTCGGGCTGGAGGACAGCCTGTTCCTCGCCAAGGGCCGGATGGCCGCGAACAACGCCGAGCAGGTCGCCAAGATCCGCCGCATCGTCGAAGACCTGTCGCTCGACATCGCCACGCCGGACGAAGCGCGCGGCATGCTGGCGCTCAAGGGCGGCGACGAGGTGGGGTTTTAGGGGGAATGCTTTCTTGGCCTATGCATCCTCTATTAAACGCCGTCATTCCGGACGGCGCGAAGCGGCGAGCCGGAATCCAGAAGGCGCATGTCGACGCGATCCTGGTATGGATGCCGGATGGTAAGGCTCGCAGTCGGCAACCATGGGTTCCCGGGCTCGCCTAACCTCCGGCATGACGGCAATACTTTAAAAGACGGACTGGCTTATCGTTCCGGCGGTCCCGCATCGGCGGGCAGCACGCCGGTGGTGCGGGGGTCGATGATCGAGGCGGTGCGCTGGCCGGTCGGTGCGAAGCCGCAGCGCTGATAAAGCGGCAGGGCGGCCGGATGATCGAGAGTGCAGGTGTGCACGGTCAGGCGGCCTTCCGGATTGCGTTCCCAGGCGATGTCGATCATCGCCTCGAGGAAATAGCGCCCGAAGGCGCGGCCAATAAATTCCGGAACGAGGCCGAAATAGGCGAGATGGATATCGCCCCGCCGTTCGACCCCCCTGGGCCGGCTGTCCAATTCGGCGAAGCCGGCGGGCACCGCCCCGGCCAGCAGGACGTAGATCGCAACCCGTTCATCCGCGATGATTTCGCCGAGCGGCTCGTCGTCCAATTGGCGGCGCTCGTACCAGAGCCAGGGCTCGCCGACCGTGTTGTACAGGTAGCGGTAATAGGACAGCGTCGGTTCATGCACCCGCATCAAGGCCAGCGGCTGGCTCGCCAGGGGCGCGCGCATGGGCGGCCGTGTCGGCGGCGCGGTCATCTCCAGATACGTTACGGTGACCTGCAGGCGGGACTTGGACGGCTTCTTCATCGGATCAGTCGGTTCCGGTATCGAGACGGCGTGACATCACGATACGCGGCTCGACCGCATAGTCCAGCGATTCGTAGAAGGCTTGAACCTTGTCGTTTTCGGGCCGGATCATGAGCATGACTTTGACCGCGCCGCGCGACTGCAGCCAGTCTTCCGCATGCTTGGTGATCTGCCGGCCGAATCCGTTGCCCTGGTCCTGCGGGTCGACGGCGAGATAGTAGAGCCAGGCGCGGTGCCCGTCATGGCCGCAGACGATACTGGCCGCCACCCGGTCGCCGACGCAGCCGATGAAGATTTCCGCATCCGGCGCGGCGCGGGCGAGCGCGATGTCGGCCTCCGGATTGTTCCAGGGCCGGGTCAGATCGCAGGCCTGCCAGAGCGCCACCACCGCGGCGACGTCGTCGTCCTCGAAGGGGCGGATGTGCAGCGTCATTCGACTTCGGTATCGGCCCGCGCGCCCCATTCGCTCCACGAGCCGTCATAGACCGGCGCGATCGGGTGGCCCAGCAGATGGAGGCCGAGCGATACGGTGCAGGCCGCGACGCCGGAACCGCAGCTGGTGACGATCGGCTGCGCCCCATCGACTCCGAGCGCCGCGAAGTTGGCGGTCAGCGCTTCGGCCGGCAGCACGGTTCCGCTCTTCCCATCGACCACCAGCTCGACCGGCATGCTGACCGCGCCCGGCATGTGTCCGCCGCGCAAGCCGGCGCGCGGTTCGGCCGTCTTGCCGTGGAAGCGATCGGCGGGACGGGCGTCGATCACGAGTTCGCCACGCGCCTTCTGATTGGCGATCATCGCCTCCACATCGCGCACCATCTCGGGCCGGAAGGTCGCGGTAAACTGCGCCGGCGCCGGCGATTCCCGGCCGGAGGCCAGCGGGCGGCCCTCGGCTTCCCATTTCGGCAGGCCGCCGTCCAGCACCACCGCGTCGTCATGGCCGAAGATCTTGAACATCCACCAGACGCGCGGCGATGTGCGCACGCCCATGGCGTCATAGATCACCACGCGATGATCGCTGCCGATGCCGAGTTCGGCCATCTTGGCGGCGAACTGGGCGGGCGAGGGCAGCATGTGCGGCAGGTCGCTCTTCGGATCGCACACTTCCTCGATATCGACCAAAACTGCGCCGGGGATATGTTTGGCGGCGTATTCCTCATGCGCGTTGCGCGGCACGGTGGGCAGGAAGCTGGTGCCGTCGACGATGCGGATTGCCGGATCGTCGAGATGGTCCGCAAGCCAATCGGTGGTTACCAGGGTGTCGGCATTGGCGTAGGGCATGGCGGGGCGCTCCGTGGGCTCTTTATTAAGTGACGAGTATAACCTGAACGCGCGTTCCGCTCATCCGTGAAGTTCCGCGCGGCGCCGGCCACCCTAGCCGTCGAACAGGATATTGACCCGGCGGTTGCGCTTGCCCTTGTTTTCGATCTTGCCGACGCGCAGCGCGCCGATTTCCGCGGTGTGCGCCACATGGGTGCCGCCGCAGGGCTGCAGGTCGACGCCCGGGATATCGAGCAGCCGCACCGTGCCCGCGCCGCGCGGCGGCTGGACGGACATGGTGCGCACAAGTTCGGGCGTGGCGTCCAACTCGGCCTCGTCGATCCAGCGCGGATTAACCGGATGGTCCTCACCGACCAGCCGATTGAGCGCGCTGCCGATGTGTTCCTTGTCGAGTGTGGCGTCGCCGATGTCGAAATCGAGGCTGCTCTTGTCCGCGCCGATGCGGCCGCCGGTTACGCCGTGCGGCACCACCGCGCAGAGCAGGTGCAGGCCGGAATGCATGCGCATATGGGCGTAGCGGCGGTCCCAGTCGATCACGGCGGTGAGTTTCGTCCCGACCGCGGGGGCGGGTTGGCCGTCCTCCGGCACATGCACCACATTCGCGTCGCCGTCGCCCTTGACCGTCGTGGCAATCCGAAGCTCGTCCCCATTTTCGAGCCGCAGGACGCCGGTGTCGCCCGGCTGGCCGCCGCCGGTGGGGTAGAAAACCGAGCGGTCGAGCAGGATGCCACCACGGTCGTTGACCTCCGTCACGGTGGCGTCGCATTCCCGCAGATAGGCATCTTCGCGGAACAGTTCCTCGGTCCGGGGCATCATTCCATCCAATCGGGTACGGGCAGGTTCTTCTCACGCAGGAAGGTTGGATTGAACATTTTCGAGATATAGCGGGTTCCGAAATCGCATAGCACCGTGACGATGGTGTGGCCCGGGCCGAGCTCTTTCGCCATATGGATCGCGCCGGCGACGTTGATGCCGCTCGAACTCCCGAGACAGAGGCCTTCCTCCTTTAACAGATCGAAGACGATGTGCAGCGCCTCCGCGTCGGGGATCTGATAGGGGAAATCGACCGTCATATCCTCGATGTTCTTGGTGATGCGGCCCTGGCCGATCCCTTCGGTGATGGAATCGCCTTCGGATTTCAATTCACCGTGCTTGTAATAGTGGTATAGCGCCGCGCCCATCGGGTCGGCGAGGCCGATCTTGATGTCCGATTTCCGTTCGCGCAGGAACTTCTCGACGCCGGCCAGCGTGCCGCCCGATCCGACCGCGCACACGAATCCGTCGACCGTGCCATCGGTTTGTTCCCAAATCTCCGGGCCGGTCGTGCGGTAGTGTCCGTCGCGGTTGGCGATATTGTCGAACTGGTTGGCCCAGATCGCGCCCTGCGGATGGCTCTTTGCCAGCTCCTCCGCCTTGCGCTCGGAAACATGGATATAGTTGTCGGGATCCCGGTACGGCGCCGCCGCCACTTCGATCAGCTCGGCGCCGCAGAGCCGGAGCATGTCCTTTTTCTCCTGGCTCTGGGTCTTGGGAATCACGATCACCGTGCGATAGCCGCGCGCATTGCCGACGAGGGCAAGACCGATGCCCGTATTGCCCGCGGTGCCCTCGACTATGATGCCGCCCGGCTGGATCTGTCCGTTTTTCTCCGCGTCATCGATGATGGCGAGCGCCGCGCGGTCCTTCACCGAACTGCCGGGGTTGAGGAATTCGGCCTTGCCGAGAATGGTGCAGCCGGTCAGCTCGGACGCCTTTTTCAATTTGATCAGCGGCGTGTTTCCGATGCTGTCGATAAAGCCGTCGCGAACGTCCATGGCCGGCGCTTCCTTCGGGTTTCAAAGAGATTTTAATTGGGGCCGTATGCGCCCGTGTCTAAACAACCGGATGCCGCCGCATCGGTCAAGACCACCGGGCGCGCAACTTCTCGCGATGACGGGCGAGCCAGAGCAGGCCGATCACGCCGATCGAGCTTTGGATTTCACCCGCATCGAGCATTTTCAGGGCATCGTCGGTGGATTCGACAAAAACCCTTATATCCTCGTCTTCGTGCTCGACCCCGTGGATACCGCCGATATTGGTGGCGTCGACGCGGCCGCAAAAGAAATGCGCTACTTCGGAACAACCGCCCGCGCTCGGAAAGAACGTGACGATGGGTTCCAGGTCGCTCACCGTGCAGCCCGCTTCCTCCATGGCTTCGCGGCGTACCATCTCTTCCGCGGTTTCACCGGGCTCGATGATCCCGGCGACGACTTCGATGATCCAGGGGGAGGGCCAATTGGCGGCAAAGGCGCCGGGCCGGAACTGTTCGATCAACACCACCGCGTCGCGAACGGGATCGTACGGCAGCAAGGCCGCGACCGGGTTCCGTTCAAGAATCTCGCGGGTGAAGGCGCGGCTGTTGCCGCCACGGAACAAGCTGTGCCGCAATTTGTAGAGGGTGAAATTGAAGAAACCTTCATAGAGCGGTGATTTATCCAATAGTTCAGCGGTTTTCTCGGTCACGGTGCGGCCTTCCGGGAAATAGTATTGTAATACCTCTTTGGATAGAAAATCGGCGGTCGGTTGTATTTTCACGAAAGAGGCGCCGCGCCGGCGTCGCGCCAGCGTCGCGCCAGTTCAGAAACGCGTGATGAATTCGCCGATCGTACGGATGGTTTTTTGCTCGATGCCGAAAAACCCATGCGGTCCGAGCGCCATGCAGGCTTTGGAAATTCGCAGGCTGCCGCCTTTCATTGCCATGAGTTTGATCTGCTTCGTACCGGTCAGTTTCTTTTTCAGGCCGCGGGCGTTTTTCGGCGGCGTGACCGGGCATTTGTCGGACCGGTGGGTGAGGATCAATGTCGGAACCCTGATGGCGCCGAGCCGCACATCGTCCAGAGCGCCGCGCGCCGGTTGCTTGACCGTGACCGGCGATGTCAGCACCAAACCATGCGCACCCTGTCCAATCGGCAATTCGGCTGCCGCGTTGGCGGCGGAGATCGTGCCCCGGTCGTTCCCGACGAGCCATATTTTCTTGCCGGGAAAGCGGGTGCGCAGGTCGACGATCACGCGCCGGGTGTCCTCGAGATGCGCGGCGCTGGTGCGCTGGCCGCTCAGCCCGCCGGGGAAAATAGCCTCGTTCTGGAATTCGGGAGCCGCGTCCATTACCGCCACGGCAAACGGGCCTTCGGCGGCAATCAGGTGGCGGGTTCGAATCAGGAAATTTTGTGCATCGACGCTGAGCCGGTCATCCTGCAGACCGAGCGCGCCGCCGCCGCCCGGAAACAGCAAAAGCACAGCCACCGGGTCGGGCAGCTCAAGCGCAGGGTCCTTGCCGTGCAGCAATAGATAATGCTGCGCCACCGGACGTTTGTTCGAGTCCCGGATATATTTGAGTTGGATGACCGTATCGGCCAGGGCGGGCGCTTGTCCAAGGCACATTGTCACAGCGAGTGCGGCCAGGAACGGGCGGATTGTACGGGGGTGAAGCATGACAAGCAGTTTCCATAGCTGGGCCTGCGCCGCAAGGCTCAAGTATTGCGCCTCATATATGGTTATAGTTGGGCGCAGGAAGCGCAGTCCCGAGCGGGCATTCGGTTGACGGATACCGACCGGCGGAAGGAGGATTGATGAAGCGGAACCCCGGTAAAGCGGCGATGGCTGCCGGCGCTGGCATTCACCCGGCGATCCCGGATCTGGCGGCGCTCGCGCGCCGGGGCGAGACCGACCGGCGCGCCTTCCTCCGGACGGCGACGTTGCTGGGGCTGAGTGCGTCCGCGGCCTATACGCTGGCGGGACTCGCGCCGACCGGGAGCCGGGCGGCGTCCGGTGCGGCCGGCGGTACGCTGCGGATCTCCATGAAGGTGCAGGAAATGACCGATCCGGCGCGGTTCGACTGGACCGAGAAGTCGAATGTCGCGCGCCATATCGTGGAATTTCTGACGATTACCGGCACCGATAATGTGACGAGGCCCTACCTCGCCAAGGCATGGTCCGCGTCGGAGGACCTCAGGACATGGACGTTTAAGCTGCGCCGCCGAATTCGCTGGTCGAATGGGGATTCATTCGACGCCGAGGACGTCGCGTATAATTTCCGGCGCTGGGTCGATCCGAAAACGGGATCGTCGAACAAGAGCCTTTTTTCCGGATTGTCGGCGGGCGGCGTCGAGGTGGTGGATCGTGACACGGTGCGGCTTCATCTGAACAAGCCGGAACTTGCCATCCCGGAGAACCTCTACAACTACCCGGCCGCGATCGTACACCGCCGGTTCGCGGAAGAAGGCGGCGACCTGTCCAAGAACCCTGTCGGGACCGGACCCTATCGGCTCGACTCCTTCTCGATCGGCCAGAAAGCGGTGCTGGTGCGCCGTGAAAAATCCGCCTATTGGGGCCCAAAGCCCGCCCTGGAGCGGATCATTTATATCGACCATGGCGACGATCCGATGGCCGGCATCGCGGCAATCGCCTCGGGACAGGCCGATCTGAACTACGAGATATCGCCGGATCAGCTCGAACTGGTTCAGTCGATGCCGCAGTTGCAATTGTTCGAAGCGGCGACGGCGCAGACCGCGGTGGCGCGCATGCGCGTCGATCGTCCTCCCTTCGACAACGCCAAACTGCGCCAGGCGGTCCAGGCGTGCATCGATCACGATCGGCTGTTGGAGCTTGGCTATCGGGGCAAGGGTGTGGCGGGGGAGGATCATCACGTGGCGCCGATCCATCCCGAATACGCGGCGCTGCCGAAACAGCGGCAGGACTATGCCCTGGTGCGCAAGCTGCTCGCCGACGCGGGTCATCCCAACGGAGTGAAGCTGTCGATCGACTGCCGGTCGGCGCCGAGCTGGGAGCCGACGACCGTGCAGGCGATGTCCGCGATGTGCCGGCCCGCAGGCATCGACCTCAAGATCAACACCATGCCCAGCGAACAATACGGCGATATCTGGAACAAGACGCCCTTCGGCTTCACCGGCTGGACGCACCGGCCGCTCGGCGTGATGGTGCTGAACCTCGCCTATCGCAGTGGCGCGGCCTGGAACGAATCCGGTTACGCAAACCGCGATTTCGATCTTGCTCTCAATCGCGCCAATGCCACCCTCGATATCCAGGAGCGCCGCCGGTATGTGGCCGCGTGCGAACGCATCCTGCAGCGGGACGCGGTGATCGTGCAGCCGCTCTGGCGGTCGATATTCGCCGTCGGATCGAAGCGGCTGCGGGGGTACAGGCTGCATCCCACCAACTATCACCAGCTCGGCGGCGTAGGGCTGGGCTGACGCGACGCGATGTGCCTCTTCCTGCTGAAACGCTTGGGCATGCTGGCCTTGACCATGCTGGTCGTCTCCGTGGTGGTGTTCCTGCTGCTCGAACTGACACCGGGCACCGTCGCGACCAAGGTCTTGGGACAATACGCCACCGTCGAACAGCAGCGAATATGGCTGGAAACACACGGCTATTTCGATCCGGCGGCCGAACGGTACTTGCGCTGGCTGGCGAAATTGCTGACCGGCGATCTTGGCGAGTCGCTGCGCTACAAGACGCCGGTCGGCGATGTGTTGTGGCCGCGTCTGCTGAACACGGTCATTCTCGGCGCGGCGGTGCTGGCGATCATGGTGCCGCTGTCGCTGGCGCTTGGTGTCGTTGCGGGCATGCGCGAAGGACGGCCGAGCGATCGCGTGATCTCGATTGTCAGCGTCGTTACCACCTCGGTTCCGGAATTTGCCAGCGCGGCTTTCCTGTCGGCGCTGTTTGTCTTCGCGCTGGGTTGGTTGCCGGGAACCAGCGCGATGAGCGGCGGCTTCAACTGGCGCGAGCTGGTGCTGCCGGTCGCCGTGCTCGTGCTGTACGATTTCGGTTATGTGGTGCGCATGACGCGCGCGTCCATGGCCGACGTCATGACCCAGCCCTATATCCGAACCGCGCTGTTGAAGGGACTGCCGTTTCGGGTGGTCGTCCTGCGGCACGCGCTCCGCAATGCGTTGATCGCGCCATTCACGGTGATCCTGCTGCAGGTGAATTGGCTGCTGTCGGGCGTCATCGTGGTCGAGAGCTTCTTTGCCTATAAAGGCTTCGGTGCCCTCTTGCTGGAGGCGTCGCTGTTCGGCGATATCTTTCTCATCGAAGCGTGCGCCATGGTTGCCGTGGTGGTTGCCGTGGGCACGCAGACCCTTGCGGACATCGCCTATGCCTATCTCAGTCCGCGCATCCGGTTCGCGTGAGGCGGGGTATGCGGCGTTTCCTTCAGACCTTCGTCGCGTTGCGCCATCGCCCGGTTGCCGTGGTCGGGCTCGCGCTGGTGCTGTTCTGGTTTGCCGCCGCGTTGCTGGCGCCGGTGCTCGCCCCGTTCGATCCGCTGACCCCGTTGAAGCCGTTTGCCAAGCCCGGCGCCGCACACGGCGATGCGCTGCTGTTGCTGGGCGCCGACACGGTGGGGCGCGATATTCTGAGCCGCGTGTTGTTCGGCGCCCGCGCCGTCCTGCTCTATGCTATCGGGGCGACACTGCTTGCCTATGCGGTCGGCGTCGCGGCCGGGCTTGCCGCGGGGTACTACCGGGGCCGGGTGGATACGGTCCTGTCGTTCGGCGCCAATGTCGTACTGTCGTTCCCGGTCCTGGTCCTCTACATCCTCATCCTGACGACAGTCGGCGCGTCGGGGCTGAACATCCTGCTGGCGGTCACCGTCGCCAGCGCGCCGGGTATCATGCGCGTGGTGCGCGGACTTACTCTCGAACTGCGCGAGCGTGAATTCGTCGCGGCGGCGAAGCTGCGCGGCGACGGCGCGTTCTACATCATGCTGGTGGAAATTCTCCCGAACGTCCGGGGCCCGTTGCTGGTCGATGCCTGTCTGCGATTCGGTTACGTGATCATCACCATCGGCGTGCTCGGATTTCTCGGTCTCGGCCTGCCGCCGCCGGTGCCCGATTGGGGCAGCATGATCAAGGAAGCGCGTCAGGTGGCCCTCGCATTTCCCCATATGACGCTCGCACCGGCCGTGGCGATATCGTCGCTGGTGCTCGGCTTCAATCTGCTGGCGGATGGCCTGCGCGACCTCGACGGGCGGGGTTAGCGCGATGCCGGATACACCGCCGTTGCTGGAAATCGAGGATCTGTGCGTGCGCTACGGCCGCCGCGGCCGCGCTTTCGACGCGCTGCGCGCGGTGAGCTTGACTGTGGGCGCGGGTGAACGGGTCGGCGTGGTCGGCGAATCCGGCAGTGGCAAGTCCACCCTGGCGCTGGCGGCGCTGCGGGCGCTTGGCCCGGCGGGCCGGGTCACCGGCGGCATCATGCGGTTCCGGGGCGCGGATATCGCGGCGATGCCGGGCCGGGCCTTACGGATGCTGCGCAGCTCGGGGATCGGGCTTGTCCAGCAGGAACCCATGGCGGCGCTGAACCCCGCCATGACAATCGGCCGGCAGCTTCGCGAGGTGCCGGGAGTGGCCGGACCGGACGCCACGGCGGCGGATATCGACAGCCGGATTCAAACCATGCTGGAGGAGGTCCGGCTGGACGATAGTGCGCGGATCCTGGCCGCGTATCCGCACCAGCTCTCCGGCGGCCAGTTGCAACGCGTGTGCCTGGCCATGGTGCTGCTGGGTCAGCCGTCGCTGCTCATCCTGGATGAACCGACGACCGCGTTGGATACCCGGACGAGCGCCGCGATCATTGACCTGGTTCGTGATATGGCCGACCGGCATGGCATCGCCTTGCTGCTGATTTCGCACGATCTGGGACTCATCGGCGCGCTGACGGATCGGGTATTGGTGATGCAGGGCGGAGCGGTTGTGGATCGCGGGACGGCCGTGGAAATTTTCACGGGCGGCAATCATCCGTATACCGCCGGATTGGTCCGGGCAATGACGCCTGCCGGTCCGATGCCTTCCGGCGATCCCGCACCATTCGCTGCGCGTGAACCGCTCGTGCGGATCGCCGGGGTCGGGAAATCCTATCCGTTGGCCGGACGTTGGGGCGGTGTTGGCGGGCAGGTCGCCGCCTTGCGCGGCCTCGACCTTGAGATCGTGCCGGGAGAGACGCTGGCATTGGTCGGAGAGTCGGGCAGCGGCAAGTCGACGCTTGGGCGCATTCTCGCCGGCTTGGAGGCGGCGGATGATGGTACGGTCGCTTTCGAGGGGGTTGAGATCGGCGCGACGCCCATTGACCGGCGGCCCCGGGAAATTCGGCTGGAAATTCAGATGGTGTTTCAGGATCCGGATGGCTCGCTCAACCCGAGCCTGAGCGTCGGCCGCCAATTGTCGCGTGCTCTTGCCAGCCGGGGCGGCATCCTTGACGCGAACGCCACCGCTGCCTTGCTGGATATGGTGCGATTGCCCGCGGCTTTCGCATCGCGGTTGCCGAGGGAGTTATCCGGCGGCCAGAAGCAGCGCGTTGCAATCGCACGGGCCTTTGCGCCGGCGCCGCGTATTGTCGTCGCCGACGAACCTGTCTCCGCCCTCGACGCGTCGTTGCGGCGCGACGTGCTCGATTTGCTGCGCCGCCTGCAAAAGGACTATGGCACGGCGCTCCTGCTGATCAGCCATGATCTCACGCTGGTGCGGTGGTTCGCGGATCGGGTCGCGGTCTTGCGGGACGGCGCCATCGTGGAAAGCGGTCCGGTGCGGACCGTGCTCGGATCGCCGCGCCACGCTTATACGCGGGCACTGCTGGCTGCCGCGCTGGAGGGCGGCTCGGCCGGCTTTGGGCGGTCCGAACCTCCGGGTGCACCATAAAACCGAATAAATTTGGCCTGTTAGGGGAAGATATTCATTCTTCCTTAGGCAAATTCGTTTCCCATCGGTGAAGAGTAATTCGGAGCGGTTGGTGCTGATTATGCGCTGGTTCACGATGCTTGCCGCCGGTGCGGCCTTGCCTTCATACGGCGCGATGGGACGTTGGGTGCGGCATGGGTCGCTCATGCTCCTGATTCTTGCAGACTCCAGCACGGGGGCGGGCGCGGTGCTTCGCGTGGCCGCATTGGACCGTCCGGACGCCGTGACCGGTGATGCGGTTTCCGACATCCCGTGGGAGGCGGTGGTCCGCAATGCTCAGCGAGAATTGGCGGCGTTGGGATTTTACCGCGGGCCGCTCGATGGCCGCTTCAACGCGCAGCTCGAAAAGGCGCTACGTCGGTTTGAACAGAAGTACAGCGTCGGGAAGGGCGGGCGCTCGATGCGGGGCACCGTCGAGCGCATGCGGTCGATGAGCGCGGCCATGCATTTACGCCGCGCCCTGACGGAATCCGGCCGGCGTCAGCAGGAACAGGCGGCGTCGGCCTTGCGAAGCAACCCATCCACCCGCGATCTCTTGGGGCAAGGCGATGCAGTGGGGCGATCCCAATTGCAATCGTCCCGGAATGCGCGGCCGCATTGCCATTCCGCAATTACCGTTCGTTGCTTGTTGGATGAGGCCTTGCGGAGTGTCGGCAATATCGAGTCCGATACCTATCGGGATTGGGCGTTGCGGGAGGTCGTCACGGCGCATGTGCGGACTGGGAATATTTCCGATATTCGCGACACGATGCGCCGGATTTCGGATCCGCGATTGATCCTGGTGGCGCTGCGTGACGTGGCCGAGACCATGTCCCGACACGGTGACCTCGCAGAGGCGGCGTCACTGGCGGCCACCATTCCCGACCTTCCTAATCGTGCAAAAGCCTTCGCGGCGATTGCCGTCGTGCGCGCCGAAAATGGCGATTCCGTGGGGGCGGGTGCCTTTACCGACCGCGTGCTGGCAACGTTGCAAGGAAATCCGCTCATTTCAGGTGGCGTCGGCATAGCCACGGCGCTGGCCATCAAGCTCATCGATACGGGTGAGCCGGCGCTTGCCCGGCGTGCGGTCACCGCGGCGAAGCGCCTGTCGGTCCCGGGCACGGATCCAATGGTGCGGGCGGCCGAGGTGAGCACGATGGCGGCGATGCAGGCGCAAGCCGGAAACTACGATGCGGTTCTCCAAACCCTTTCGCGCAACCGAGGCGGATCTGGGTCGGGACGGTCGGCCGATACGGCGGTCTATCGCGTTCTGGCTTTGAGCCGACTTGCAGAAACTCAAATGGATCGCGGCGATCACGCGGCCGCGACGCGATCGCTCGTAACGGCCGAAGCGGCCGTCACGCCACTGCGCGACGGCTATCCGGCAGATGCCGGGCGTGCGCGCATCGCCACGGCGTGGATGGGCCTGAAGGCATTCGAGCGCGCGTCGATGGTCATTCTGGAGGTCGGCAATGCGGCGCGACGCGCACGCCTGCTGTGGCTGTTGAGCGACTCGTACCTGGCCGCCGGGGACACCGGGGCCGCGCGGCTGATTGAGGAGGAGGCACTGGCCGCCACGAACTCGGTGAAGAATGGGTTCGAGCGTGCGGCAATCAAAAGTGACAGCGCGCTGCGGCTGGCCCGACGCGGCGACGCGGCGGCGGCGCGCCGTCTGTTTGCAATGGCATTGGCCACCGGCCGGGGCATCACGACGCCATGGTGGCGCGCCCGCGCCTTCGCGCGTCTCGCTTCGACCTTGGGCGGACTGGAGCGATTGGGCGTTCGACCGTAGTGTTTCGGAAGATGCGCCGCGCGCCGACGATCGCGGCATTTAATTCGCAGCAGGCCCCCCTATATTTAGAATGGGGCTGGATGCACGGGTTGCGGTGAAACCGGGGACGGCCGGGAAGGTGCGCATGAAGTATGTTGGACGACTGGCGATTCTGTCGGCGATGGGTTTGGCGGCGGCTTGTACGGCGCCGGAGTATCGCTGGATCAAGCAGGGCGTGGACGCGAAGACTTTCGAAGCCGACCGGCAGTTCTGCGTCAAATATGTGAACGACGAATTCAACCCGTATTACGATTATGGTCCGGTTTTCCGGCGTCCGTCGGTGTCGGAGGAAATCATGTACCAGAACATCGCGGCGGACGACATGTATCGCGCCTGTATGCATGGCAAGGGATACAAGCTGATCACCATTCAACGCGACGCGCCCAAGACGTAATCACGATTTCGATAAATCCGGTTGGGCGAGGAGCCGGTCCACCCGGTCGAGGATGTCGGAAAGCGCCGGCTCTTCGATGCCAAGTTCCCGCAATGATTTGAGCGTTTCGGCGAGGTAGTCCCGGCAACTCCCGAATTTTCCCGCGGCCCGCGCGATCAGGCGGGCGGCCGCGTCCACCGTGGGTGGCTCGGCGAATTGCGGGTGGTTCGTGTCGGTGACGAAGCAGAGGGCGGTGATGGGGTCGCCATCGTCGCAGTCTACCGGCAGCCATTCCGGCCGGTAGATGCCGGTGTACATCTCTCTATCCCAGATCGTTGCGAGATCGCCGGCTTGCCGTTTCGGATGCAGGCGGTAGAGCAATCCGCGGCATGCATTTCCCGTGGCCAAGCCGAGCGCGAGCCCGGGATATTCCGGCGTCCCGCGCGCGTGTGCGGTCCAAAGATTGAGTGCCCGCTGGTGCCCGGCGAGCGTGCCGACACAGGTTTCGACCGGCTCGAATGCCGGGTTCCACATCAGCGAGCCGTACGTAAACAGCCATACCGTGCCACGATCCGGCGCCGCCGCGAGACAGCGCGTTAGGCTTTCGTTGCGGACGCTGTCGCTGAGCAGTGGAAAGGGACCGATTGGGGAACGCGGCATAGTTATGAATTTCGATCAAGGGCGGGCGTCGTTGTTCGGCGCCGCGAATTCGGAATAGCGTGACGGATTGCGCACGCTTCGTGCAATTTGTGCTGATAATGCA
>JAOTYV010000065.1 GCA_029861675.1 Alphaproteobacteria bacterium | reverse complement strand
CCCCGGCTTTTCGCGGCGTCGCCCTGATCGCGTCCATTAACGCGGCAACCTGTTCGGCAAACTGATCGCCCGGCAAAAGAAGGTCGGGTGCAAAGGTGATAAACAGGAATCCGTAGTCCTGTACGTTTCCGCGCGGAAGCGCCGCGCCGGCGAGCAGACCCATGGTTTGCACCGCCAACGACAAACCGTATCCCTTGTGACCGCCGAACGGCAGCACGCCGCCAAGCAGTGCTTCTTTCGCGTCGCGCGTCGGCAGCCCGTCCTGGTCAACGCCGACACCGTCCGGCAAGAGCGCGTCGATATGCGCGTGCAACTGGACCTCGCCCCATTGCAATGCGGCGGTGCCGAGGTCGACGATAAATGGTCCGTTGGCTGACGGAATACCGATACAGATCGGGTTGGTGCCGAGCGCAGGCCGGGTGCCGCCCGGCGGCACGACATGCGGTTGACCGCAGGCTATGTGAAGGGTGACGAAGCCGGCGTTGACGATCTTTTCCACATAGTAGGCGTTGCGACCGCTGTAGTAGCTGTCATGTGCGCCAACCACCGAAAAGCAGCTGGTTTTCGCTTTCTCGATCGCGACCTCGGCGGTCTTGTAGACGGCGACATATCCGACATTATTGCCGCCATCCAACATCGCCGATACGGGCGTTTCATGAACGACGCGAACCGGGCGCCGCTGTTCCTTGGTCTTCGGATCGTTGGCAATCGCCAAAATTCGGGGCAGGCTCGTAAAGGGGTATCCGCACAGGGCGTTGTCGATCAACTGCCCAAGAATGATATCCGTGTCTTCTTTTGAAAACCCAATTCGTTTCAATGCGCCTTCGCCAATTTCAATCGCCTCTTCAACCGATAGCCGGACCGTTCCCGGCGGTGCGTCATCGATGTATGCCGCGTTTGGACCGGGTGTTGCCATTCGGGTGTTTCCTCTCGCAAGTATCGGAGCATAAGACCGGATCCTAAGGTATTCCATGAAGCGCAGTTAGGCCAACCTCCGGCGCCAACCGCGCGTGTCCGGCTTCGCAGTTACCAACCCTCTTCAAGATTTGTGCTGCGTTTCCGAATCGTCGAAGTCCTATTCCAGTCGGGATAAGTCCATCTGCATTGGTGTCTCGACGATTTCCGAAATGGGCCACGGCGTTAAGACCCCGGCAATACTTGATTGCTACACAAAGACTGTCACACCTTCGGGGCCGCCGGCTCAGCCCCAACAATCACATCGTCGAGCAATGCAGCAGATCGCCCAAAAAGACTCCGGACCGGTCCGGCTCAAGTCCCGGGAGCTTTATTGCCGCGGCGACATCGACGGCGCGATCGCCGCGCAACGATCCCTGATCGCCGCCACGCGCGATGAACTTCATCCCGGCGACTACCTCTTCCTGGGCTCGATGCTGTCGGCCTCCGGCGATTTTGCGGCGGCGAAGTCGATTGCCCTGGAAGCACACGCGCTCTGGCCCGAGGAGCCGCAATTCGTCGGCATCGTTGGCCTGTGCGACGCCCGCCTTCGCCAATGGTCCGATGCGGAGTCCTGGCTGACGCGCGCCATCGCGTTGACGCCGCACAACGCCAACCTTCATGACTGCATCACGCAAGTCTACGGCGAGTTGGGCGATCTCGACCGGGCGCGCGCGCATGGCGAGCAATCCCTGACATTGAAAGACGCCCTGACCCAGGATCGGCCGCCGGCGGTTTCCCTCGCCGAGGTGCCGGTGCCGCCGTTTCATGCGGACGACCCGGCCCGCAACGTCATCGCCTTCAGCCTGTTCGGTGCGCGGGAGCGCTATTGCCAGGGTGCGCTCGACAACGCGGCGATCGCCCAACATTTGTACCCGGGCTGGCGCTGCCGGTTCTATTGCGACGATACGGTTCCCGCGTCCGTGCGGGCAGGGCTGATCGCCGCCGGCGCGCACGTCGTCATGATGCCCCCGTCGCATCGGCTCTTCGAAGGGTTGTTCTGGCGGTTCCAAGTCGCCAACGATCCGGCGGTCGACCGGTATCTGCTGCGCGATTGCGATTCCCTGCTCAACCTGCGGGAACGGCGCGCCGTCGCGGCCTGGATCGACAGCGGCAAACACTTCCATGTCATGCGCGATTTCTTCTCCCACAGCGAGTTGATGCTGGCCGGCATGTGGGGCGGCGTGAAGGGCGCCCTGCCCGCGCTGCCGCCACGCTATGATCCCTATTTGGATGATGTGGCGAAGGCCGCGAATTGCGACCAGAAGTTTCTGCGCGAGGCGGTCTGGCCGACGGTGCGCCACAGCGTCTGCACGCATGACCGTCTATTCCAGGTTCTGGACGCACAGCCTTTTCCGGCCGACGCCATCCTTCCCGCCGGCCGGCATGTGGGCGAGAACATGACGGCCTGGCGCGCACAAGGTTTCGGCGCGCGCACGGACCACCCCGGGCGCACGCAACCGCAACAGCGGCGGCAACAGTTCACCTTCGCCCTGGCGACGACACGACAAGAAGCCCGCCTGCTGGCCGCGCTGTTGGACGGAAATTTGAGCGACGCAGAGGTTCATCACCGCCACGATGCGCAAGGCGACCTCGGCCATGTGACGCCGGATGCTTCCCTGATCAGGCAATTCAATACCGTCGGCAACCGCCATCCGGTGCGCGACTTTTGGCGCGGTAAATTCGCCCATCATCTCCATGGGGCAAGTCGGAGCTATGCGGAGACGTCGCACATCCTGGCGACCGCCGGGTTGATCGAAAATCTCCAGCATCTGGACGCATCGCTGCGCGTCGACATCATCATGCTGCGACGGCCGCCGGAACAAATACTGCACGACCTGATGAACCCCGGCAGTGCGAAGGATGGGCCCTTTCCAGACGCCATCGCGCTTGATCCACAGTTTCCGCAACGCATCGTCGAACCCGCGCCGTATCTCGCGTCGGGCCGGCTCGGCACCGCGCTCTGGTACGTGACGGAGATGGCGGCCCGCGCCGCCTATTACCGCACTCTCCTGCGGGACCGGCCGAACATCCATATCCATTGGATCGGACTGGAACCGTTGAGGAATGCGCCAGGAGCCGCCGGTCTGTTGACCGCCCTTGGACACCCCAGCACGGCGGAGACGGTTTGGCTGCCCTCGGGACCGGATGCCATCAAGCTCCAGGAGCCCGGGGCGGATCCGGTAATCCTCGGCCTTGTCGAACGCCATCCACTCCAGGCGCGCAAACGGGCCACCCAATTTATACAATCAGGCCGCCGTCTGGGCGCAACGGTCTAGCCCGCCTCCCCTACAACCGGTACACCCGAACCGCCGTGTCGTAGTAGAGCCTGGCCTTCTCGTCCGCCGAGCACTGCTCGGTGATGCGTTTGAAGGAATTCCACAGGACCGGGTAACTGCAACTGATCCGGTCGACGGGAAAGTTGGATTCGAACATGCAACGGTCGGGCCCGAAATGCTCGATGGCCGTCTCATAGTAGCGCCGCGTCGCCGCACACAACTCCTCGCTGGTCGGCGGCGTCGGCCGGTCCTGCCAGCCGAAGCCGCAATATTCCATGTTGATGCCGCCGAGCTTGATGACGATGTTCGGACACGCGGCCAGAGCGGCGATGCTCTTCTTCCACTCGACGAAGACCTCTTCCCGCTTGCCGGTATAGTGGCCGACACCGGCGACGCCGCCGAGGTGATCCAGGATCAGCGTGGTGTCGGGAAAGCTCTGCGCGAGATCCACGAAGTTGGAAAGCTGCGGGTGCCGGCAGACGCCCTCGAAGATCAGACCCAGCGGCGATAGTTCGGCGAAACCTTCGCGAAACGTCGCGTCCAGATACAAATCCGGACCCGTTACGCCGCGCGCCCGGTCGATCGCGGGATCCGGATCCCAGGCGCCATTGCGCCGGATGCCGCGAAAACGTCCCGGTGCGGCGGCGATCAGGGCT
Organism: Alphaproteobacteria bacterium; assembly: GCA_029861675.1. Next base: position 14,309 of record JAOTYV010000065.1, on the reverse strand, counting down.
TCCAGCACGCCCTTCACCCGCGATCCCAATTGCAAATCCGCGTGCCCGATGATACCGGCCGCGACCTTCGTCTTGCCGTACAGGCCGGACGCCGCCATCGCCGCGATGCCGTTCACGAACTCGACCTCGCCCACGGGCTTCAATTCCTCTGGTCCGTCCTCCTTGTACATGGCGCGGCATTCGACAAAGACCGACGAGACGATGTTGTGGCCGCTCTGCAGATCCTGCTGGATCTCGTCCATCAGGTAGCGCCGGTCGACCCGCCCCTCGCGACCATCCCAAAGATGATGATGGGTGTCGCAGATGGGAAGATCCGGCTCGATCGGGTCTTCCCGGACCTGCGCAAGCCAATCGTCGTTCGTCGCCATGGTGGGGTCTTTCAAATTGTATGCGGATCGAGAGACGGTCCGGTCCGAGAGTACCGTAAGGTATCCGGGCCGCGTCAACCGCCCCAACAAATCCGTTTGCCGCACAAAATAATATGGATCGCGTTTGCAGAAGCGAATGACGCCAATGCGTCTGCAAGACTGTGTTGAAATCCATTAATAGGCCGCCTCGCGGCGGCATTGCTCCGTGCAAAGTCTTGCTTGGACACAACGCCGCCGCAGCCGGTTATTTATCTTCGACCTCGAAGATATCGGGCCGCAAGGTTGCAATGATGGCCATAAGCTCCTTGTGTTCCTTTTGCGGGACTTTGAATTTGTTCAAAGTATCGACAAGGTGCTGCGCGACGATGTCGAACTCGCTCGCCTTGATACCGAGACCGCCATGCGTCGTGGCCGCCGACCGGCTGATGATCTTGCAGGGTCCGCCGGTTACTTTGCAGACGAGGTTCTTGTTTTTCTGGCGGAAGCCCTCTCGCGAATCGCGGCTCATACCGAAGAAACGGGCACCGACCACGGGATCGATGAACAGTTTCCCGGCGAAGTCGTCCACGACCGCCGAGACGGCGTCGTATCCGCCAAGGCGTTCATACAAGGTCTTTTCCGCGGCGACGCTCTTCCCGATGGTGAAGGCGCCGAGCACAAAGAGCGCGACAAGTGCGATCGTCGTACGGTCGATTTTGCGTGTAAGCCGTATGGTCATCGTCGATCCTCCTTCAACTGAATTGGGTAATTCGTTCTCTCCAGTCCATACAGTTAAGGGGCCGAGGCAATCACCGTCCAATACCGATGATTCATGGCTCGATGCATGCAAGGTAGACTGGCGATCGGCCGTGAAATTTGATCTGCCGCGGCTAAAATCGGCCCCGATCCGCCGCAATCGGAATGTGTCCGATTGCATCTTCTTCAGGGCTTATTGGTCTCCATGGCGGCCTTTGCCAGCGCCGATTTTCGGTCGCGAATACAGCGGTCGCGAAACTTTCGCAGGATCTTCCGATGGCGCAGGGCCGCGGGCGGTCTTCGAAACGCCGCCGCGGGCCTTGCGAGAGTGCTGGTAAGGTAAAACCGGCCAGGATCTTCCGCATGGTCCCGGTGAAACTTGGCGGTGAGCAGAGCGACGCTCGGGACTTCCCATTGAAATCCGACGATCAGGCCGGCGGGCTCCATTTTGCGCCGTCTTAAGATTCGATTGACCGGCCCGAACTTCAGAATGAGGTTATCCCGCATTTCAACTATCCGCTCGGGCCGGGGGGAGATTTTCTTCCGCAGTTTGATCGTGGAGATCCGGTAATCGGCACCATCCCGCTCGAAATGTACCTTCAGTGTTGCGTCCTCATGCGAGACGACCGCCGCAAGCCGCCCGTGCTCTTTCAAGACGACGGGGCGCCCATAGCAATACCGGACCGCCGGCGTTCGGATTATCGTGGCGTTGCCGTGCAGCATCCGGAATGCCTGAAGGCGCATGCCCGGATATGTGCCGGCAATTTGCAGCGGTTTCCTCTCCGATGCCTGGGCGCCCGCCACGTGCATTGACGTGACGCAGATTAAGGCGAATACCGCCGCGAAGGGCTGACGTTTCGATTTGGCCGACATACCGCTCGTCCCATCAATGACGAATTCCACAGAGGCCGAGGATCGCCCGCGAGATCCTCTCAAGCGGCCTCGACGATGTCCGACTTCAGAAATTCGTGAAAGCTCATGACCTCGTCTTTTTCCTGATCCGGCACGTCGAAAGCCTCCAGCGTCGCGGTCAAATGGTCCATCGCGCGTTTCCAGTCTTCCTCGTCGAGACGCATTCCAATATGCAGCGTCTTCATGTCGCGGCCCGTGTAAACCATCGGCCCGCCCGACGACGCACACAGGTAATCGACCAACAACTGTTGCTCGCGCGCGATTCCGTCCGCGCCTCTATGGTCGTAGAAGCGGCGCAGCTTATCGTCCTTCTTAATGCGCACCATCAACGCGTCGGTAACCGCCGCAATGGCGTCATACCCGCCGAGGCGTTCATAAAGCGATTTGTTCGGCATATCGTGGGTCCTCCTTTTATTGGCCTGTCCGGCCAGATGCCTGTTCCGACTTGCACAGCCGAGAACGAACGCTAACGTTTGATCAAGCGGCCCGGCGTATGTGCAAGCGAGCCCAGATTTCGGATAGCGCGGCTACGAGGTGGCGCATGTCGTCGTTGGAGTGCAGCGGCGACGGCGTCAACCGGATGCGCTCGGTACCGCGCGGTACGGTCGGATAGTTGATCGGCTGAACATAGATATTGTGGTCCGCCATCAACTCGTCGGTTATCTGCTTGCAGCGCACGGGATCGCCGACCATCACCGGCACGATATGCGAGACCGATGGCATCACCGGCAGGCCCGCCTCATGCAGCAGGGTTTTCAGCATCGCCGCACGTTCCTGGTGTCGCTTGCGCACCGCTTTGTTGGCCTTCAGGTGTTGCACGCTGGCAAGCGCGCCGGCCGCCACCGCCGGCGGCATCGCCGTCGTAAAGATGAAGCTCGACGCAAAGGACCTGATGAAGTCGATCAACGCGCCGGATGCCGCAACATAGCCGCCGACAACGCCATACGCCTTTGCGAGCGTGCCCTGTATCAGGGTGATCCGATGCGCCTGGCCATCGCGCGCGGCCACACCCGCGCCGCCGGGGCCATACATGCCGACGGCGTGGACTTCGTCGAGATAGGTCATTGCGCCATGCCGTTCGGCGACGTCGCAAATCTCGCCGATCGGCGCAATATCGCCGTCCATCGAATAGACGGACTCGAAGGCCACGAGCTTTGGCGTGTCGGGATCGATGCGCGACAAGTGCCGGTTCAGATCTTCCGGGTCGTTGTGACGAAAGATCACTTTCTCACACTTCCCGTGGCGAATGCCGTCGATCATCGATGCATGGTTGAACGCGTCCGACAGGATGACGCATCCCGGCAAATTTGCGCCGAGCGTGGACAACGCCGCCTCGTTGGCGACATAGCCGGACGTGAACAAAAGAGCGGACTCCGTGCCATGCAGCGCCGCCAACGCACGCTCCAAAAGAACGTGATAGTGCGTCGTGCCCGAGATGTTTCTCGTACCGCCGGCGCCGGCGCCGACCTTGTCGATCGCCTGTTTCATCGCGGCGCGTACGGTGCTGTGCTGTCCCATGCCGAGATAATCGTTGGAGCACCATACGGTCACCTCGTCGACGCCGCGGTCGGAATGGCTGTCCGCCCGCGGGAATTTGCCCGCTCGGCGTTCGAGGTCCGCAAAAACCCGATACCGTCCCTCTTCTTTCAGGCCCGATATCGCATCCGAAAAGAATTTTTCGTAGTGCATCGCTTTGATCCTTTCTTTGTGAACGGCTGGACAAATCTCCGGCCGCTTCCTGACCCTGCAAGAGCCAACCCGGCCCGTCTCACGCGCCCTGCGCTGCGCGTCAGTTCTTCAGGACCGGATATCCTCGAACGTAGATCCAGTCGTTTTTCCTTGCGGGCACGTGGCAGGGGATACAGTCGGCCTTGAAGTTATCCGTCACGGTTTTCGTTGGGTCGTCGGCCTTGAAGAGCGACCAGCCCCAGCCCCGCCCCCAAAGCTTATTGCCTTTGAAACGGTCCTCGGTGTCCTTGATCATGATGAACCAGCCTTCGGTCTCGGTGGCGTAGCTGATCCGACCGGTGGTCATCCCATCGGTCTTGGCATTGAGCAGCTCCTTCACCAACACCGCGCCATCGGGAAACTTTCCGGTTTTACGGAAGACCTCGACGGTGTTGGGCTGGGTATAGACATTGTGAATACCCTGCGATCCGACCTTTCCCTCTTCGTCGGTTGCAACGCCCCAGGCGCCGAGGAAGTACCAACTGCGAAAGTCCTTGGGGATGCTGATTTTGCCCTTGTCGTCCACGTAGGGCGAGAAGGACTCGGCCACCGCACCACCGCCGAGAACGACGGCACACAACGCGGTGACCGCGACCGATGCAACGGCGCGCAACATCTTCATTTTGCCACTCCTACTTCGGCTTCGCTGCGCGAAGCACGGGATAAAACTGGGTGAATACGAAATCCTCGGCCCCCGCCGCCTCGTGACAGGCGTTGCAGGCCGCCGCCGGCTGTTGTTTGGCCGTCGCATTGTAAGGCTCCGGCTTGTGACCGAAGGTGTAATAGGCCCAGTTCCCTGGTTCCTTGGGATAGAGTTTCTTGCTCTTGATGGTGATCTCGAACCCGGAATATTCGCCCATGAAGTAGCCGGCGCCGCTAACCTCATCCGTCGAGCCATTCTTGTTGGCGCCGTCCGGGGCGCGGACTCGCGTCAGTTCCTTGGCAAGAACGGTTCCCTCGCGGAATTTGCCGGTCTTCTTGTAATGCGCCCAACTCACCGGATCGATATAGATAATGTGGTGTTCCGGGAACGGCGCATTCCCATCGTTCAACGCATTCGGTGTGACCAGGCCACCGACATAGGGCCATTCGCGCCAGACTTTCCCCTCGGGAACCTTCAGCTGTTTGTCGCTGGTGAACTGCGGCGTGTAGGTCGCATCCTGAGCGTTCGCCGGCGATGCGCTGCCGGCAAGGACCATCATCGCGGCGGCGAGCGCACCCGGCGTTAACGTGACGAGCGATTTGGAATTTCCAGAACCTGCGTGCAGAGACATCGTCTCCTCCTTCTCTATTTGCGCCATTGCGGATGTTCGATTCAGCGGCCCGTTGTTCGCACCTTCCGAGCCCACCCACCTAACGATCGGGGTCGAGCGCTGTCCAATACCGATGATTCATGGTTCAATGCACGCGGAACACCGTGGTGATTAGCGATGGAATTTCATCAAATTCGTTATTTTCTCATGGCGGCGGAGAACCTGAATTTCACGCGCGCCGCAAAGCAATGCCACGTGTCGCAACCCGCATTGACGCGGGCAATTCAAAAACTTGAGGAAGAGCTCGGCGGAATTCTGTTCGTCCGAGACGGCCGGACAGTGACCCTGTCCCCGCTCGGCCAGCTAATGCGCGAACACTTGCAGCACATTCACGAAACCCAACAGATGGCGCGCGCCGCCGCTAAGAATTTTCTGCATGAAAGTCCGTCCGAGATAAATATCGGCGTCATGTGTACGATCGGCCCCGATGTCCTGTCTGAATTTTTGAGTGAGTTCAGAATCCGCCATCGCGACGTACTCGTAATTCTGCATGACATTGGACCCGAGGCGTTGCCGGAACTTCTTTATACGGGCGCCCTTGATTGTGCCTTCGTTGCGTCGCACGGCGAGGCGAAATTCAGCAAGGTTTCGACGCATGCCTTGTTTGAGGAAGACATGGTCGTGGCGTTTGCGGATGGCCATCGCTTTGGCGCCTTGCAGGACGTGACGCTATTTGATGTCGCCGAAGAACCATATGTGGACCGCTTGAAATGCGAACTACGGCAACCCTTCTTCGATTTCATGGATCAAAATGAACTGGACCTCAGTGTCGTTTGCAGCAGCCAGCGGGACGATTGGATACAGGAACTCGTTATTCGCGGTCTCGGCGTCAGTGTCATGCCTCGCTTTTCGATCACCACCCGGAGGCTCGGTTGGCGCAGGCTCTCCGGACCCTTGTCTGAATGCCGCCAAATCATGATCGCACGGGCCAATGGCCTGACTCCCGAAGCGCCAGCCAATGCGTTTTACGCCGACGCCACCGCATTTGAATGGCACAGTACGCTAAGCGCATTCGAGGAAAACGCGCGACTGCAGTAACTTTGTATCTGATGGTTTTAAAGCCACGGGGTTTCGGCGGCGAACAGATGCCGCAGATCAACGGCAATGTCGTGGACCGACTCCGATGTCGCGCCGACGACACAGCACACCGGCGAGGCAAAGTGAAGGGAACGATACGATGAGCTCTTACCGTCCGGTCATTATGGGGACCCGCCATGCGGTGGCCGCCGGACACTATCTAGCTGCGGAAGCCGGGTTCGACGTGCTCAATTCGGGCGGAAACGCCATCGATGCGGGCGTGGCCGCCGGGCTCGCGATTGGCGTCCTGCAGAGCGATATCGTCAATGTCGCCGGCGTGGCGCCGATCCTTCTGTGGATCGCCGAGGAGCGCAAGGTCATCAACATCGACGGGCTCGGCACATGGCCGAGCGCCCTGCCCCCGGATTACTTCCAGCGCGAACATGGCGGCGCCATTCCCGAGGGCATTCTCCGCACGGTGATGCCGGCGGCGCCGGCGGCGTGGCTCTGGGCGCTCGAACGGTACGGCACGATGTCGTTCGCGGATGTGGCGCAATACGCGATCCGGTTCGCGCGCGACGGCTTCCCGATGTATCCGCTGCTGCAGGAAAACATCGTCCTCGATGAAGAAAAGTATCGCCGCTGGCCGTCGAGCGCCGAGGTCTACCTCCCCGACGATCGTGTCCCGGAAGTGGGCGACATCTTCGTACAGGCGGAACTTGCGAAGTCGTTGCAGTACATGGCGGACGAGGAAGCGCGCGCCCGCGGCGCACGCGAAGCCGGCATCCGCGCGGCGCGCGACGCCTTCTACAAGGGCGACATTGCCCGACACATTGCCCAATACCACGCGGACAATGGCGGGTTCGTCACCTATGAAGATCTGGCGCGCTACGATGTGCAGATCGAGCCGACCGTGGCCACCCGTTTCGGGGATATCGAGCTGCATTGCTGCGGTCCCTGGACGCAGGGCCCGCTCCTGTCGCAGACGCTTCGACTCCTTGAGAGCCATGACCTGGCGTCACTGGGCCACAACAGCCCGGCGTATATCCACCTGCTGACCGAAGCGCTCAAACTCGCCTGCGCCGATCGCGAGCGCTATTACGGCGACCCGAATTTCGTCGATGTGCCGATGACGGCACTGCTCTCCGACGACTATACGGCATTGCGGCGCGCGCTCATTCGCGAGGACGAAGCCTGGCCGGAGATGCCCCCGCCCGGTCATCCGGCGAGCGGCGCAGCGACAGTAGTACCGGGCCCGGCAATCCCCCCGCCGGCGCCGCCGCCAAGCGATATTCGCGAACCCGCCACATTGGACACGTCCTATGTGTGCGCCGTGGATTCGCAGGGAAACGCCATCTCCGCGACGCCGAGCGACGTTTCGCGCTCGACGCCGATCATCCCGGGCACCGGGCTGTGTCCGTCCTCGCGCGGATCGCAGTCCTGGGGCGATCCGGCTCACCCCTCGTCGGCACGGGCGGGAAAGCGGCCGCGGCTCACGCCGAACCCGGTGATGGCGCTCAAAAACGGTAAGCCGTATATGATGTTCGGCACCCCCGGCGGCGACGTGCAATCACAGGCGATGCTGCAGGTGCTGCTCAACCGGACCGTTTTCGGCATGGACATCCAGTCCGCCATCGAAGCGCCCCGCTTCGCGACCTTCAGCTACCCGTCCTCCTTCGAGCCGCACAGTTACTTCCCCGGCCGTCTCAATCTGGAATCGCGCATTCCACGGGAAACCGGTGAAACGCTTGGCGGTCTCGGCCACAAGGTAGAATGGTGGCCCGACATGATCTGGCGGGCCGCGGCCGTGTGCGCCATTTGCGTGGACGACGAAAAGAAGGTGCTCCATGCCGGGGCGGATCCCCGGCGGCCGGCCTATGCGCTCGGATGGTAGGCGCGCGCAAGACCATTTCTTGATTAAATTGACCCAAGTGAAATGGTCTATCTCTTCATTCTTACGCAAATACGTCGTCGCGAACCGTTTCGGTTCGCTCGGGATTTGCGCTAGAGATAGCGTTTCAGAAAATCCGCCTGCGTCTCGAACGCCTCCGGACCATTGTCGGAATGCATGCCGGGATAGGCATGCATCCGCTTGTCCGGCGAGCCCAGCCTGTCGAACAGATCGAGCTGCCCGGCGCGGTCGAACCGCTCGTCATCCCACTGAACATTGAACAGGACGGGTTGCGTCACCAAGGGTGCGTACTGTTCAAAATACGGCGCGATTCCGCTGCGGGTCGGGCTCATGCCGGTCATGCCCGCCTTGCCGAGGACCGCCACTGTTATTCGTTTTTCGATGGCGACGAAGGGAACCCCGAACATCGTGCCCATCGACTGGCCCCAGTAGCCGATGCGCGCCGGGTCGATGGAATCGAGTTCGGACACGGCGTCGAGCACGGCCTGCCAATCATCGATCATTTCCTGAACCGGATTTTCGCGCTGCCACAATGCGCGATACTCGGGGTCGTTGCTGTTCGTCACCGGACCGCGGTCGCCGTGTACCGGCCCGTCGATCGAGGCCGCGCACCAGCCAAAGGTGCCGCTGAACAACCGTCCCAGCATGGTCATGCGCTCGTTGCGCTTGTGACCGCTCCCGCCATGGGCAAGCAGAATCAGCGGCGCGGCCGTACCGCCCGCCTTGGGCCGCCACAGGACGCCGGGGACCGACGCCCCCGCCCGCTCGACGGTGAACCCGCGCTCGCTTACGCCCTGGGCGCTTTGTTCCCTTTCGGTCCATTCAATCATCGTCGCGCCGGTCCTCTCGAAACGAATGTGTCCGCACCGACAATAGCACCCCGACAATGAGAGTACGATCGACGCCAGTATGCGGTTGAGGCGCATCTGCAAACCCGGCATGATCCGCCCATACCTTACTATCCGTTAGCGTAAATCCGGAATGGGAGTGCCGAGCACCGATGCCGATCATCGACGAAATTGCCGCCCTTCAGGACGACATGACCGCCTGGCGGCGCGATATTCACGCCCATCCGGAACTCGGCTTCGAGGAAAACCGCACCGCGGACATCGTCGCCGGCAAGCTGGAGGAATTCGGACTGGAGGTGCATCGCGGCCTCGCCACCACCGGCGTCGTCGGCTCGCTTCGGGTCGGCAACAGCCAGAAGACCATCGGGCTGCGCGCCGATATGGACGCGCTGCCGATCGTCGAAGGCAACACCTTCGACTATCGCTCGCGCCATGACGGCAAGATGCATGCCTGCGGACATGACGGCCACACCACCATGCTGCTGGGCGCGGCGCGTTATTTGTCGGAGACGCGAAACTTCAACGGCTGCGTCCACTTCATTTTCCAGCCGGCCGAGGAAGGGCTCGGCGGCGCCAAGACGATGGTCGAGGAAGGGTTATTCGAACAGTTCCCAATGGAAGCGGTGTTCGGCATGCACAACAGTCCGGGCCGGCCGGTCGGCAGTTTCGCGATCCGCCCCGGACCGATGATGGCGGGCGGCGCTTTTTTCGATATCCGCATCACCGGCAATGGCGCCCATGCCGCCCGGCCGGAATCGGGCACCGATCCCGTGGTGATTGCGGCGCAGATGACGATGGCGCTGCAAACCATCGTCTCGCGCAACGCCAACCCGATCGACACGGTCGTCCTCAGCATCACGCAGATCCATGGCGGCGACGCCTATAACGTGATTCCGCACACAGCAAACCTCAGCGGCACCGTCCGGGTCTTCCGGCGCGAGACTATGCAACTGGTCGAGGACCGCATGCGCGCGCTGACCGCCGGCATCGCCGCCGGCTTCGGCGCCACCGTCGAAGTCGACTATCGGGAGGTCTTCCTGCCGCTGGTCAATGCAGCGGACGAGACCGAATTCGCCGCCAATATCGCCGCCAGCGTGGTCGGCGACGAGAACGTCAACCGCAACCGGTCACTCATCATGGCGTCGGAGGATTTCAGCTACATGCTCGACGCCTGCCCCGGCGCCTACATCAATATCGGCAATGGCGACGGCGAGGACGCCTGCCAAGTCCACAACCCCGGCTACGACTTCAACGACGAAATCCTGTCCCTCGGCGCCAGCTATTGGTCGCGCCTGGTCGAAACCCGCCTGCAAAAAGAAGCGCTTTAGGGTGCGGTACCATCCGGGCCTTCGCCGCCACTGTGCGCAATCGACCTCGACGCTGATGGAACAAGCGCCGCCATCCAACGCATCAAGTCCCCGACCCCTTGGAGAGTTACGATGAAGATCGACGGTCAATGTCACTGCGGCCGTGTCCGCTATACCGCCACGGTCGACCCGGAAAACGCCAGCGTGTGCCATTGCACCGACTGTCAGGCCATCTCCGGCAGCGCCTTTCGCACCACGCTCCGGGTGCCGGATTCCGATTTCGAAATGACCGGCGACACCAAGACCTACATGAAGATCGCGGCGAGCGGCAACGAACGCGTCCTGGTGTTCTGCCCGAATTGCGGGACCCAGATGTACGGAACAATGGCCGGCGACGGGCCCAAGCTGCTCAGCGTTCGGCTGGGCACCGCCAATCAGCGCGCGCAGTTGCCGCCCAAGCGCCAGATTTGGTGTCAGTCGGCCATGCCCTGGTTGAACAACCTCGCGACGGTGCCGATGTCGCAGGAGCAGGACTGAGCCGTCGCCGGTTCGCATTCACTGAACGGTCCGCGGGAAGTAATTCTCCGGACGGCAACACCGGACGCGAGTCCAAGGAGGGTGCGTGGCGCTGCTCATCGTTAATCTGGACAAGGTCATCGGCAACGCCGCGGCGTGGCGCGCGGCGTTCGAAGAGTTGGTTCCCGCCCTGGAAATACGCCTATGGCCCGACGCGGGCGACCCGGCGGAGATCGACTATCTCGCCTTCATGCGGCCCGATTTCGACGTGCTGCCGGAATTGCCGAACCTGAAAGCCATGTTCACCCGGTCGGCCGGCGTCGACCCGTTCATCAATCACCCGAAATTGCCGAAGGCGCCGCTCGGCAAGGTCGAGCCGTCCGGCGGCGATCCGATGATGACGGAATACGTCGTCATGCATGTACTGCGGTTCCACCGCGACATGCCCGCCTACCAAGCGAGCCAGGCCAAGCGCGAATGGCGGCGGACGCCAATCACGCGGCCCGAGGAGCGGCGCGTTGGGTTTTTAGGATTCGGCATGATGGCCAAGGCGCCGGCGCTGGTCTTGCAGTCACTCGGCTTCGAGGTCTCCGCCTGGGTACGGACACTGCGGGAGAAAGCGGAAGTGCCGATATTCGCCGGGCCCGACGCGCTCGAACCTTTTCTCAACCAGACCGACATCGCCGTCTGCCTGTTGCCGTTGACGAAGGAAACCGAGGGCATTTTCTGCGCCCGCACCTTCGCCATGATGCCGAAAGGCGCGATGCTGGTGAATGTCGGGCGCGGCAAGCATGTGGTGGACGCGGATTTGATCGAGGCGCTCGACAGCGGGCAGTTGTCCTACGCGGCGCTCGACGCGCTGTGGCCCGAGCCGCTGCCGCCGGAAAGCCCGCTCTGGCTGCATCCCAAGGTCACCGTCATGCCCCATGTGGCGCGGCGGCCGACCGTCATGCAACTCGCCACCGAAATCGCCGCCAACATCCGGCGCGTCGAAGCGGGCGATACGCTGTTGCAGGAAATCGATCCCGCGGCGGGGTATTGAGCGGTTTACCCCCCACCCTGGCTCTTTGCCGTAAGGCAGGAAATCGCATGTGACGCTCCAACCGAATTCGTCATCCCGGACGGGGCGCGCCTGCGCCACGATCCGGGATCCAGGAGCCCTGCTTTTTCCGCCCTGGACCCCGGATCGGCGCGGCTGCGCCGCTTGTCCGGGGTGACAGTGGACGTACCGGGGGCGAAATGGCAGGTCCGTTTCCCCTCAGGCGGCGTGGCTATCGGAAGTGTCATCCTCGGCCCGCCGGATCGGCAGGCTAATCGTGAAACGACTCCCTTGGCCGGCCTCGCTTTCCACACTGAGCCGGCCGCATAGAAGTTCCGTAAGGCTCTTGGTGATCGTCAGACCGAGGCCGGTGCCGCCGTATTCATTGCTAATCGACACGTCACCTTGTGTGAAGGGTTCGAGAATCTCATTCAACCTATCGTCGCTTATACCAACGCCGGTATCGCTAACAATGAAGTTGAGCCATTCCGCGCCTTCTTGCGTGACCTCCAATCGTACCTCACCGTTTTTTGTGAATTTTGCCGCGTTGCCGAGCAGGTTCAGCAGAGCCTGGCACAACATTTGGGTATCGGTAGCGAACTCGGTGACGGTGGCATCGTTGGAAATCTCGAAGACGTTGCCATTTTCAACAACGAGTGGCCGCACAATGTCCTCGATATCCACCAGCATTCCATCCAGCGTGGCGTCCTGAATATCGACGTCCATCTTGCCCGCTTCGACCTTTGACAGATCGAGAATATTGTTGATCAGCCCCAACAGATGTCTTCCGGCTTTCTGCACTTTCCCCAGGTCACCGAGCAGCATGTCATCTTTCCGGGACTGCGCTTCCTCTTGAAGCAGTTCGGCGTAGCCAATGATGGCATTCAGGGGAGTCCGTAGCTCATGGCTCATATTGGTGAGGAAATGGGACTTCGCGCGTTCCGCCGCTTTCGCCGCTTCGGTCGCGGCCTGCAACTCCTCGTTCGAGCGCAAAAGTTGCTGGTTGGCGCCCTCCAATTGCTCGGTCTGCGACAGGATTTTCCGCTGCAACTCACGCTCCGCATACCATTTCCGCGTGAGCGCGAAGGCGAACTGCCGCAGTTCGTTCGCTTGCAGCGGCTTCTTGCAATAGAGCAGCCGGTCCATCGGCGGCACCCGGGCGACGATGTCCAGCAGCGGCACGTCCGAATAACCCGTCACGATGACGATGTTAATGTCCGGATCGATCATGCGGATCGATTCCGCGGCGTCGATGCCGTTCGCGCCCGGCGGCATGCGGACATCGAGAAACGCGACCGCGAACGGGTCGTCTTCGTCAATCGATTGCCGTACCGCCGCAATCGCGGCCTCGGCTTGACGGCACAGGCAAAGATCGAATGTGGGCTGGGCGACGGTATGCTGTGCGTCGCCGAACAGATCGGCATCGAGCGACGCCAGGCTACCGCCATTCCCAACCGTCGCCGGCTCTTCCGATAGCACGGCGTTATATTCCTCCAAAATTGGCGCCTCGTCGTCGGCGATGAGGATGCGATAGCGGTCCGGTTCATGCAGCGGCATTATTCGACTCCAGTTGCGCCGAAGGATGCGTCATGGACGATGAGCCGAAAGCGGGAATCAGAATATGCACGGTCGCGCCTTGGCCGAGGCCGTCGCTCTCCGCGTAGATCCGCCCGCCCATGCTCGCCATGCTGTTGGCACACCAATGCAGGCCGAGCCCGCCCTTGCCGTCCGGTTTCGTGGTGAAGCCGCGCTCGAATATTCGCTCGAGCGTATCCGAATCCATGCCGGCGCCGTTGTCGCGGACGCTCAAGCGGATCATCTCCTGGCCGGTTTGGCGGTCGGCAACGGCAGTGAGATGGATTTCGCCATTGCCATCTCCGTTCGGGCCGGTTGCGGCCGCGGCGTTGCGCAGGACGTTTTCCAGCACCTGCAGCAGGACGATCCGTTCCGCCCGCACCGAGGGCAATCCGTCGATTTCCGGGTCGAGAATGATGGACGAAGGCTGTCCGGGTTTATCGGGCAGGCTCTTTATCGCGTCTTCGATAATTTGCGACAAGCGCATCGACTCGACGACGCGCTCCGCATGGCTGACTTCTTCGTGATGGGCGAGAATTTCGTCCATCCGCCCGAGGCCGCCGGCAATTTCCTGCAAGCCGTTGGCGACATTTTTTCGGTCGGCGGCAAATTCGTCGATCGCAAGGCTCATATACCGGGTGAGTTTCTCGCGCCGATCGGCTGGCGTGGTCTTGTCCGCAAGCTCCACGATCGCCTGATCGGCGTTGGCGCCGGGAACAGCCGCGAGATCGGAGGTCAGCCGACCGATCCGCAGAACCATCGGCGTCAACTGATTGCGCACGTTGTGGAGGATGCCGGCGGCCATTTCCGCGAGACCACTGTTGTAGGATTGTTCCAGTAGCCGGCGCCGGGCGTCGGCAAGGTTGTCGAGCATCCCGTCGAACTCGAAGGCCAGTGTGCCGATTTCATCCGAGCGTTTGGGCGCGAGGCGCTGCGAAAGATCGCCGGACCGGCTGATCGAAAGAATATGCCGCGTCAGGTCGAGCAACGGGCCGACAATCATGCGTTGCAGCAGCAGCAGCATGATCAGCATGACGAC
>JAOTYV010000064.1 GCA_029861675.1 Alphaproteobacteria bacterium | reverse complement strand
GCCATCGCCATCGCGTTGGCCACCATCAGGACCTTGAACCGGGCGTCGCCGGACAGGCCGGGCGCCACCTCCTCCCGCAACATCGTGCGCGCTATGGCCAGGAGGTCGGTCGCGTCCGGTTGATCACGTATCATGTCGGAACGCGCCCGGATGGCGAAGTCATCTTGATCATCTCGAACTCCATTTCCGCGGCCATGCGGCCGGTCAGCGCCAAGTGCAGCGACGGCTCCCCGCCGGACAGATGGCGCTCACCCTGGTGCAGCGCGAGAATACCCCAGCGCATATGGGCGAAGACCTCCCAGTAATAGACCCGCGCCGGATCGACCGTGCGTCCCGACGCCGCTTCATATGCCCGGTAGAACGGTGCTCGGTCGGCGATGCCCCCGGCCTCCAGCCGCCACGCCCCGAACCGCCAGCAGCGTGCGCACAACCAGCCGATATCCTCATGCGGTTCGCTCCAACACGCGAACTCCCAATCGAGCACGCCGGTCAGATGGCCATCCTCGATCATCAGGTTGCCGGTGCGGAAATCGTGATGCGCGAGCACAATCTCGTCCGGCTCCGGCGCGTTCCTTTCCAGCCAGCGCAAGCCCCACTCGAAGCCGGGATGGGGCTGATCGAGCATGTCGAGGTATCGCCGAAAACGCGCCACGCCGGCCAACGCCGGCGACGGCGACGGGAGGGCCAGGAACTGAAGCCGGGTGTCGTCGGGGACGATCCGATGGATTTGCGCCAATGCCGCGCCGCACTCGGCCGCAAGCCCGTCCCGATTGCCGGCGACGGCGTCGTCCCGCACCACGCGATGGGCCGCCGCGATCCCGGGTACACGTTTCATGACATAGAAGACGCGGCCGATCAGCGCGGTATCTTCGCACAGCCAAAGCGGTTCCGGTACGGTCACGCCGGCCGCGTGCGCCACCTCGATGATGCGGAACTCCTGCGCACGGCTAAGGCTCTCGGCGAGACCCGACGGCGCGTCACTGCGCAGCACAAGGGCATGCACCCCGGCCATCGGGCCGCCGGTGATCGCCACGTCGATTCCGTGGTTTTCCTGGATTGCGCCGCCGCTCAGGCGTTCATGGCGAACGATATCGACATGCTCGGCGCCAGCCTGTTCACGCAGGAAGCCGGCGAGATTTTCGAAGCTGCCCGGGTCGCCTAACCCCATGACCAGAAATCGTTGCCCTGCGCATAGAGGTTCCGTGCGAGCACCATTTTGTGCACTTCGGACGCGCCGTCGACCAGGCGCGCCTGCCGCGCATAGCGGTAAATCCATTCCAGTACCGTGTCCTTGGAATAACCGCGCGCACCGTTCAGTTGAATTGCCGTATCGACCGCCTTGTGCAGGGTGTCCGCCGCATGGATTTTTGCCATGGAGACCTCTTTGCGCGCGAAATCGCCCTGGTCGAGCTTCCACGCGGCATGCATCACCAGCATCCGGCTGATCTGGATATCCATCGCGGCTTCACCGAGCAGGAATTGCACGCTTTCCCGGTCCGCCAGCTTCATGCCGAAGCCTTCGCGCCGGTTGACATATTCCGTGGCGATCTCCAACGACCGCTTGCACAGGCCGAGCCAGCGCATGCAGTGGGTCAGCCGTGCCGGGCCCAGCCGGATCTGTGTGACCTTCAGGCCGTCGCCCACCTCCATCAGCCGGTCTTCGTCCGGGATCTCCATGTTTTCGAAGAACAGCTCGCAGTGGCCGCCGTGCTCCTCCGGTCCCATGATTTCGATGCGCCGCTCGATCCGCCAACCCGGTGTGTCGCGATGGAACAGGAACGCCGTCAGGCCGCGCCGCGGATCATCCGATGTACGCGCCATCAAAATGAAATGCTCGGCCGTCTCGGCGCCGGTGATATACCATTTATGGCCGTTGATGATCCATTTACCGCCCTTCTTCTCGGCCTTGGTCCGCATCATCATCGGGTCCGAGCCGGAGCCCGGATGGGGTTCGGTCATGATGAAGGACGAACGGATCTTTCCTTCGATGATCGGCCGGAGCCATTTCTCCTTCTGATCCTCCCGCGCGACCTGGCTCAACACCCGCATGTTGCCGTCATCGGGCGCGGACGCGTTGAAACAGACCGGCCCGAAGATCGCGCGGTTCATCTCTTCGTAGCAGGGCGCGATTTCCGCCATCGTGTATCCCTGCCCGCCCCAGTCCTTGGGCATCGACAAGGACCAGATGCCCTGCTGCTTCGCCAAGTTCTTGAGGCGCTCGAGCGGCTCCGCTGCGATGTTTTCATGGGCGTCGAAATTCGCCGGATCCGATTCGAGCGGAATGATATGATCGTCTACGAACGCTTTGATATTTCGGCAGGTTTCTTCGATTTTGGGGCTGACAGTGAATTCCATCGGCTACTTTCCTCGCGGATCGGGTGACCATGGCGCGGCGACCAGGATTTGGTTCTCCTGCTTCAGAAGAATGCCCGCCTCGCCCATTTTCTTGATGTAGACCTGCCAGTCCGGATCGGCGCCCATGGCGGCCCGTTTCGCGGTACGGTCGGCAAGGTCCTCGTAGCCCCAGAGATGGGTGATCTGATTCAATGTGCCGACCTCGCTGAAATACCAGCCAAGCGGCTGGCCGAGATGGCGCGTTTGCGGCTTCAGGCCGAATTCCTCATAGATCTTCATATAGATCGGGACACCGCCCGGCTTCAGGCTGTAGATTCGCTTGTCGACGATCATGCCGCCCTCCCTGATGTTGCGTTGGTTGGTTCGTTATCATGCGGCCGCGTTACGGCAGCGCCAAGCTGTGCCCGCCATCGACCGGGATGAACACACCGGTCATATAGCGTGAGCCGTCACCCGCCAGCAACAAAAGCACGCCGTCCAGGTCTTCCGCCGATCCATAGCGGCGCTGCGGGACGTTCTTGACCATCCGCTGCCCGGCATCGCTCTCGATGTATTGTTTGGCGATATCGGTCGCGAAATAGCCGGGCGCGATGGCGTTGACCCGGATGCCGAAGCGCGCCCATTCAACCGCCAGCGACTTGGTCATTTGCACCAGCCCCGCCTTGGACACGCCGTAGGGCGTCGTACCCTTTTGCGAGCGGATCGCCAGCACGGACGCAATGTTGATGATGTTGCCGGCGTTGCCGCCGTCGATCATGGCGCGCGCGGCTGCCTGGGACATCAGCCAGACCCCCTTGAGGTTGGTGTCCATGACCCGGTCCCAGGTCTCCTCCGTAACGTCGATCGCCATGTCCGACGGCGCCACACCGGAATTGTTGACGAGAATATCGATCCCGCCGAACGCATCCACGGTTTGCGACACCACCGCCTCGATGCTCGCCGGGTCCGTCACATCGAGGTGGATCGCCACCGCCTCGCCCCCGGCCGCGGATATTTCCTCGGTCAGACTTTCGAGTAGATCCATGCGCCGCGCGGCCAGCGCCAGCCGCGCGCCTTGCCGCGCTAGGGTCAACGCAAAATGCCGTCCGAGCCCGCTGGACGCGCCGGTTATCAGGATCCGCCGGCCTTGCAGATTATGGCCGCTCATTCACATCTCCCTTGCGCGTTCGCGCAGCACGAATTTCTGAATTTTGCCGGTCGACGTCTTCGGCAATGGGCCGAACACGATCGTCTTCGGGCATTTGTAATGCGCCAGGTTGTCACGGCAATAGTCGACGACATCCTGATCGTTTAACGCCGCTTCGGTCACGAGCGTCACGAACGCACACGGCGTCTCGCCCCATTTCTCATCCGGCCGGGCGACCACCGCCGCCTCCATGATTTCCGGATGCCCGTACAGCACGTCTTCCACTTCGAGGCTCGAGATATTCTCGCCGCCCGAAATGATGATGTCCTTGGCGCGGTCCTTGATTTCCGCATAGCCGTCCCCGTGCAGCACGGCAAGGTCGCCGGTGTGAAACCAGCCGCCTTCGAAGGCCTCGCCGGTCGCCGTGGGGTTCTTGAGATAGCCTTTCATGATGGTATTGCCGCGCAACGCGATCTCACCGATCGTCTCGCCGTCGGCCGGGACATCCGTCATCGTTTCCGGATCGATAACCCGCTGATCTTCCAACGTCGCGACATTGACCCCTTGCCGGGCGATCTTGCCGACCTGTTCGTCGAACGACAGGCCGTCCCACTCGTCCTGCCAAAAACACGCGGTGGAGGGACCGAAAGATTCGGTCAGCCCATAGCCGTGCAGAACGTCGAAGCCCATCGCCTGCATTCCGGCCAGGATAGCGCTGGGCGGCGCCGCGCCGCCGGTCAAAATCTTGATCGGGCCATGCGTGAATTTCCGCTTCACCGCATCGGGCGCGTGCATCAGCATGTTGAGCACGATCGGCGCGCCGCTCATTTCGGTCACCTTATGTTGCTCGATCAGCGCGAACACTTCCGCCGGTTCGACCTGGCGCAGGCAGACATGCGTCGCGCAGGCGGCCGACAGTCCCCAGGTGTTCGTCCAGCCGTTGCAATGGAACATCGGCAGGGTCCAGAGATAGACCGTGTCCTGATCGAAGCCGAAACTGATCGCCGACCCGAGCGAATTCAGATACGCGCCCCGGTGGTGATATACGACGCCCTTGGGATTGCCGGTCGTGCCGGAGGTGTAGTTGAGGGCGATCGCATCCCACTCATCCGCCGGATAGCGCCATTCGAACGCCGGATCGCCGGCCGCGATGAAGGATTCATAATCGCTCTCCCCCAACAGCTCGCCGCCATCCGCCATCGGATCGTCGATGTCGATCACCAATGGCCGGGATTTGGCCAGCGCCAGCGCCGCTTTCACGGTTGGCGAGAAAGCGCGGTCGGTCAGCAGAACCCTGGCCTCGCCATGATCCAAGATGAACGCGATGGTCGCCGCGTCGAGCCGAACATTGAGGGCATTGATGATCGCGCCGATCATCGGCGCGCCGTAATGGGCTTCCAGCAACGCCGGCACATTGGCGCCCATCACCGATACGGTGTCGCCGCGCCCGACCCCTCTGCGCTGCAGCACATCGGCAAGGCGCCGGCAACGGCCATAAAATTCCTCGTAATCGATCCGCCAGTCGCCATGAATGATGGCGGTCTTCCGGGGGTATACCGCCGCCGCGCGTTTCAAGAAGGTCAAGGGCGTCAGTGGCTGATAATTGGCATCCACCCGGTCGAGATCGGTGTCGTAAGGGGATAGCTTGCGGATCACGAACGGCACCTCCTTTCACGACCGGAACCGGCCGACTGACTGACGTATTCGGCGGGTTTCCGTGCCCTGGCGCGGCGCTATGGTTCTCCGCCGCGCCACAAAGGTCAAGCGCCGCCGGCGGCTGGATTTGCCGTGGGCCGATAATTCGCTGCAATTTAATTTTTATTAACCTAATTTCGACGATGATGCAGCCAGTTGGCGATCGATAACCCGGTCCGCGTGGCCTCCACCCTCTAGATCACATGTAAGAAGGGAAGCCGGTGGTAACGATTGGTATTGCCATCACGGATTGCGCCGGGTTAATCCGGTGCAGTCGAACCGCAAGGCCTAAAGGAACGAGACCGTGAGTGAAAAGGGCGAAGTCGAAGTCATCAACGTGCCGCACGCCATTCGCCTAAAGGTATCCGGCGGCGGCGCGATCAGCGAGGCGATGCTGAAAAAGGCGAACCAGGTGATCGAGGAAATGACCGCCAGTTTCGTCGATGTGCTCCGCGTCGAGATCGATAAGATGATCGCGCTCAGCCAGGATGCAAAATCCGCTTCGGACAAGAGCGCCCTCGTCGAACGGATTTTCGAAGTCTCCCACGATTTGCGCGGCCAGGCATCGACCTTTGATTTCCCCTTGGTGACCCGGATCGGCTCATCACTGTGCTGCTTTACCGAGGCAGCCGATCTGTCCGATGTTCGCGCCCACGAAGTCATCGACGCGCACATCAATTCGATGAAGCTGGTCGTGACCCAGGGGCTTCGCGGCGACGGCGGCGCGGTCGGACAAAAAATCGCAACGGGTCTCGAGATCGCCGCCAAGAAAGTCCTCGGTTAAGTCCCTACCCCTTTTGCCGGCCTATCCGAAGGCGGGGTCTGCGCGGCCTTGTGATTTGACCGCGCCGAACGTTGGCGCGATGCTGACACTCTCCATTCGCAAGGAAATGCGCCGTGCAGATTGATATATTCTCCGATCCAATTTGTCCGTGGTGCTATATCGGCAAACGGCGGCTCGAGCGCGCCCTCGCGGCGCGAAGCGATCTGCGGCCGGAGATTCGCTGGCGGGCGTTTCAACTCAACCCCGCCATGCCCGAAGACGGCATGGACCGAAATAGTTACCTCAGTGCCAAATTCGGTAGTGCTGCGGAAGCGCAACGCCTGTACGGGCAAATAAGCCAGGTCGGCATGACCGAGGGCATCAATTTCCGCTTCAACGATATCGCGGTGACACCGAATACGATCAACGCACACCGGTTGATCCGCCACGCCGCGCAGGCGGGCCGGCAGGACACGGTCGTCGAAGCCCTGTTCCGGGGCTATTTTCTCGAGGGCCGCAATATCGGCGACAACGGCATCCTGGTGGACATCGCAACGGAATCGGGCATGGAGCCGGAGCCGACGCGGCTCTACCTGGAAAGCGCCGACGACGCCGCGCTGATCCGCGAGGAAGACATGCGCGGCCGCCAAATGGGGATCGAGGGCGTGCCGTACTACATCGTAAATCGCGGATATGCGCTCTCCGGCGCCCATGAGCCGGAGGCCTTCTACTCGCTGTTCGATATGGTCAACGAACAAAGCCGCGAGGCGGCCGCGTCGGATTAGTCCCGGTCACCCGCCATCTCGGCGATCTCAGACATGCGACGAACCAGGTCGCGCACGCCGGTGACCCGGTCGGACGGTGTCTCCCAGCGCGCCGATTTCACGATGCTGTGGTCGGGCCGGAGCCGCATCGTGTCGGCCTGCTGCTGGATATAGCCGATCAGCCCTTCCGGATAGGCGAAGCTGTTGTTGCGGAAGGAGATTGCGGCGCCCTTCGGTCCCGCGTCCACTTTCTCAATGCCAGCCGTCCTGCAAAGTTGTTTTATCTCAATAATTTCCAGGAGGTTTTCAACCTCGCCCGGCAACGTGCCGAAACGATCCACCAGCTCCGCGGCAAATGAATCGAGGTCGGCCCGTGTCTCCAGATGGGCGAGCCGGCGGTACAGGCCGAGCCGGACGGATAGGTCCTGCACGTAGCGCTCGGGAATGAGCACCGACATGCCGATGGTGATCTGCGGCGACCAGCCGGCTTCCTGGGCCGGGCTCTCGCCGCCGTCGCGCTGCTTGGCGATCTCCTCTTCCAGCAATTGCTGGTAAAGCTCGACGCCGACTTCCTTGATATGACCCGATTGTTCCTCGCCCAGCAGATTGCCCGCGCCGCGAATATCGAGATCGTGGCTGGCCAGGGTGAAGCCCGCGCCCAGCGTGTCCAACGCCTGCATGACGGTCAGCCGCTTCTCCGCCGATTCGGTCAGCGCCTGCCCCGGCGGCAGAGTGAGATAGGCATAGGCCCGGACCTTGGCCCGGCCGATGCGGCCGCGCAGCTGATAGAGCTGCGCGAGGCCGAACCGGTCGGCGCGGTGAACGATCATCGTATTGGCGGTCGGTATGTCGAGCCCCGCCTCGATGATGTTCGTGGCCAGCACGATATCATATTCGCCCTGCCCAAAGCCGGTCATGACGGATTCCAGGTTCTGGGTTGCCATCTGCCCATGGGCCACCGCGATCTTCGCTTCGGGAACGAGTTTGCTCAGCCGTTCCAGCACGAGATCGAGGTCGGCGATACGCGGACACACGTAATACACCTGCCCGCCCCGGAATTTTTCACGCATGATCGCTTCACGGATCGCCACCGGATCGTAGGGCAGGACAAAGGTGCGAACCGCGAGCCGGTCGACCGGCGGGCTGGCGATGATGCTCATCTCGCGAACGCCGGCCAGCGCCATCTGCAGCGTGCGCGGGATCGGCGTCGCCGTGAGGGTCAGGACATGGACGTTGGTTTTCAGCGACTTCAGCCGTTCCTTCTGCGCCACGCCGAAATGCTGCTCCTCGTCCACCACCAACAGCCCGAGATTGTCGAAGGCAATGCTCTTCGCCAGCAGTGTCTGCGTGCCGATAACGATGTTCACCGAACCATCGGTGAGCCCCTGCCGGATCTTCTCGGCGGCGGCATTCGGAACCAGCCGAGAAAGTTGTTCGATACGGAGCGGCGATCCGGCGAAGCGGTCGGCGAAGGTTTGAAAATGCTGCATTGCAAGCAGCGTCGTCGGCACGACGATCGCGACCTGATAGCCGTTCATGGCGGCGACATAGGCCGCGCGGATCGCCACTTCGGTCTTGCCGAAGCCCACATCGCCGCAGATCAAGCGGTCCATCGCCCGTCCCGCTTCCAGATCCGCGACCACGTCATCGATCGCCTGTTGCTGGTCGTCGGTTTCGGTCCAGGCGAAACGGGCGCAAAACTCCTCGAATACACCCGCCGGCGCGGTCATCGTCTCGCCTTTGCGCATCTCGCGCTCCGCCGCCGTTTTCAGGAGTTCGCCGGCAATCAGGCGAATGCGTTCCTTGACTTTGGCCTTGCGGGCTTGCCATGCGGGCGCGCCGAGCCGGTCCAACTGGGCGTCCGACTCGCCCGAGCTGTAGCGGGCGAGCACATCCAGGTTCTCCACCGGAACGTAGAGCCGGTCATTCCCCGCATAGATCAGCCGCAGGCAATCATGCGGCGCGCCGCCGACCGTTAGCGTCTCCAACCCATCATAGCGGCCGATCCCATTGTCCATATGGACCACCAGATCGCCGAGGCTCAACGCCGAGATTTCGTTGATGAATTGTTCGGCGCGCCGCCGTTTGCGAGGCGGCCGCGCCAGCCGTTCCCCGAGGATATCCTGTTCGCTGACCACGACCACATGGTCGCTGGAAAAGCCCCGGTCGATATCCAGCGTGGCAATGCGCAGCGTGCCCGGCGTACCGGATATCGCAGCGTGCCAGTTGTCCACGCTTTCCTGATTTTCCAGACCATGTTCGCGCAGCAGGGTGCCCAGCCGGTCGCGCGAGCCGTCGCTGTGCGCCGCCACCAGAACCATCCGCTTCGCTTCGGATGCGACGAGGTCGCGCACGGAATCGAACGGATTGCGGTCCGCCCGTGCCCGCTCTTCCGAGAAATTGCGGCCGGGCCGCGCACCGCCGTCGACCCGCGACGCGGTTCCTTCCGGCGCATCGAACGGCGTCAACGCGGCGACCGGCCGCGTCTTCAATTGGGCCCGCCACTCCTTGTCGAGCACATAGAGCGAGTCCGCCGGTACGGGATGGTAAACCGGCCCCGTTTCCGACACCGCGGCGCGGCGCGACGCAGGCAGCATGTCACGCCGCGCCTGGTAATAATCCTCGATCAGTTCATGACGCGCCGATACGGCGGCGTCGACCTGATGGTCGAGCGTTATTGCCGCGCCGGGCAAATAATCGAACATGCTTTCGAGTTCCGCATGGAACAGCGGAAGCCAATGTTCCAGCCCCGCATGCCACTGTCCGGCGCTGACCGCTTCATAGAGCGGATCGCTGTCGGCGACCGCCCCGAACATCTCGCGGTAGCCATTCCGGAAGCGCTGCCGTCCAGCCTCGTCAAACGGGATTTCGCTCACCGGCAACAGCGCAATTTCAGTGGCGTCGCCCAGACTGCGCTGCGTCATTGCATCAAACCGCCGGATGCTCTCCAACTCATCGCCGAAGAAATCGAGCCGCAGCGGATCGGCGGTCCCCGGAGGGAAGACATCGATAATGCCACCGCGCACCGCATATTCGCCCGCCTCGCGCACCGTGCCCGATCGCCGGTATCCGTTCGCCGTGAAATACGCATTGAGCCGGTCTTGCGGCAGTTCGTCTCCCGGCCGCGCCCGCAACACCGCATCCTTGAAGAAGGCACGGGGCGGAACGCGCTGCAGGACGGCGCTGACCGTCGTCAAAACCACATAGGGTAAGGCGGGTTCCGCGGCGAGGGCCGACAAGGTTTCGAGACGCCGCGCGACCAGCTCCGAATTCGGCGACACGCGGTCATAGGGCAGGCAATCCCATGCGGGGAATGTCAGGACCGCCAAGTCGGGGGCAAAAAATTCGAGCGCGCTCGCCATTCGCGCCAACCGCGTGTCGTCCTGGCAAATGTGCAGAATGCCTCTGTCGCCGTCGAACGCTGCCTCGGCCAGCAACGCCGCGTCCCGCCCCGGCGGCGCCCATGCTACCGTGACGCGCCCGGGCGTCCCGAGCGCTTTCGCGAACGCGCTCAACAGCTTGTCTGATCGGTGCTGAACCGGGTCAGTCTCTGGGTCAGCGCATTCTGCAACGGTTGTGGCCATGGCAATTTGCCGGTGACCCAATCGTAGAGATCCTGATCCGGACACCGCAATACGGCCGAAAACTGATCGAGTTCACCGTCCGACAAGGTCTGAATATGGCGATCGGCGAATCGGCCCAGCAACAAGTCCATTTCGCGCGTGCCACGATGCCAGCTTCTGAATCGAAGCTTCTTTCGGCGATTTTCTGATTTGTTCTCTGATTCCGGCATTTCCACTCACCCGGCCAAGGATATATGCCGGGCATGCGTCCAGGTAAATCCGGAATTCGTATCGATCGTTTGGCCTTCCCCCCTCCGCCCCGTAAGATATGGCGGTCCTTCTCATCCTTTGAATTTTTTGTTAATGGCGAGTCCGCCCGTGCGACCGGAAATCCTGTTCCCCCTGTTCTCGCCGGTCACCGCGCTTTCCGGGGTCGGGCCGAGGATCGCGAAACTGATCGAAATCGTCGCGGGTCCGCATGTCGTCGATCTTTTGTGGCATTTGCCGCGCGGGCTGATCGACCGCCGTTTTTCGCCGCCGGTGGCGGAAGCGCCCGATGGGCGGCTCGCCACAATGACGGTTCGCGTCGACAAGCACTTTCCCGGACATGGCCGGCGACCCTACAGAGTTCGGTGCGGCGACGATTCCGGGTTCATCACGCTGGTATTCTTCCATGCTCGCGCGGATTACCTGAAACGCCTGCTTCCGGAAGGCGAAAAGCGGGTCATCAGCGGCACGGTCGAGCATTGGAACGACGAATTGCAAATGACGCATCCCGATCATGTCGTGACCGAGGCCGAGGCGGACACCCTGCCGCGTGTCGAGCCGGTCTACGGTCTTACCGCCGGGCTGACGCTCAAGACCATCGGCAAGGCCGTGCGGGGCGCCGTGGAGCGCGCGCCGGCCCTGCCGGAATGGCAGGATGACGCCTATTTGAAAGCGCAGGGCTGGGCCGATTGGAAAACTGCGCTCCTGGCCGCGCACGCACCCGAGTCCGAAGCAGATCTGGAACCGATCACCCAGCCTCGTGCGCGCCTCGCCTATGACGAGCTTTTGGCGAACCAGCTCGCGCTTGGTTTGATGCGGCTTCGCATGAAACGCCTGCCCGGCCGGGCAACCAATGGCGACGGCGGACTGCGCCGCAAGGTCCTCGAAGCGCTCCCCTTCGACCTGACTAAGTCGCAGACAACCGCCATCGACGAAGTCCTTGCCGATATGGGGTCTGAAGGACGCATGTTGCGGCTGCTGCAAGGCGATGTGGGCAGCGGCAAGACCATGGTTGCTCTCTTCGCCATGTTGAATGCGGTGGAAGGCGGCGGACAGGCGGCGTTCATGGCGCCGACGGAAATTCTCGCGCGGCAGCATTTTGCCACGCTGGAGCCACTCTTATCGGTCGCCGGCATCCAGGGGGCGATCCTGACGGCGCGTGAAAAAGGTACCGCGCGCAAGGCGACCCTCGCCGGCCTGGAAGATGGGTCCATCGATATCGTCGTCGGCACCCATGCCCTGTTTCAAAAGGACGTCGGCTTCGCGAACTTGATCCTGGCGGTGATCGACGAACAACACCGCTTCGGCGTCCATCAGCGGCTTGACCTCAGCGGCAAGGGTCACGGCGTCGATACGCTGGTCATGACGGCGACGCCGATTCCCCGGACTTTGCTGCTGACCAGTTTCGGTGACATGGAGTCATCGCAACTCACCGAGAAGCCGGCGGGCCGGCAACCGGTCGACACGCGAACTATTCCCCTGAACCGGATCGAAGAGGTGATCGGCGGGTTGCAGCGCGCCCTCGAGCAGGATGCAAAGATTTACTGGGTATGCCCGCTGGTCGAGGAGTCCGAGGTCAGCGACCTGGCCGACGCCGAAGCGCGGCACGCGGATCTGAAACGCCGGTTCGGAGACATCGTCGAATTGGTGCACGGCCGCATGAAGGGCGTGGATAAGGACGAAGCCATGCGGCGCTTCGCCGAAGGACCTGCACGCATCCTGGTGGCCACCACGGTCATCGAAGTCGGTGTCGACGTCCCCGACGCGACCGTCATGGTGGTCGAGCACGCGGAACGCTTCGGGCTGGCGCAACTGCACCAGCTTCGCGGCCGCATCGGACGCGGCCTGCGGCGGTCCTCCTGCCTATTGCTCTATCTGCCGCCGCTGACCGAAACCGCCCGGGCGCGGCTCAGCATTTTGCGCGAAAGCGAGGATGGATTCCGAATTGCCGAGGAAGACCTCAGACTGCGCGGCGGCGGAGAGATCCTCGGCACCCGTCAAAGCGGCGTACCGGTGTTCCGTCTCGCGGATCTGGCGATCCATCAAGAATTGCTCGCCGCGGCACGCGACGATACCAAGCTGATCCTCGCGCGCGACCCGGAATTGACCTCTCCGCGCGGCGCCGCGTTACGGACTTTGCTGTACCTGTTCGAGCGCGACAGCGCCGTAATCAATCTTCGATCAGGTTAGCAACCCTGGCGGGGCGTGGCGGCGCCTCGGGATTGTGCGGATAATCATAGGTCCGTGCGGACACGCGCGGCGTGTTGCGTATCGTCTCGGGACGCGTGTCTTCCGGCGTTACGATGCCGATGGAAACGATCATCTTGAACGCGTCCTCAACCGGCATATCGAGAAATACGACGTCTTCGCGCGGCACGAACAAGAGGAATCCCGAGGTGGGATTGGGCGTCGTCGGAACATAGATATTGACCACGTCCTGCTTTGTCAGGTTTTGCACCTCGCCCTCGGTTTCGCCGGTCACAAACGCAATCGTCCAAAGACCCCGGCGCGGGTATTCGACCAGTACCGCCTGCCGGAAGGAATCCGATTGATTGCGCAGGACGGTCTCGAAGATCTGCTTGATCGCGCCGTAGATGCTGCGCACCACCGGCATCCGGGCCACGATATTCTCGCCGATACGGACCATGACCCGGCCCACATAGCCCGCGGTCAGCCAGCCGATCAGCGTGATCACGATCATCAGGACCAGAACACCCAGTCCCGGCAAGCCGAACTCGACGCCGAATCGATCCTTGAGATAGGTGTCCGGATTCCACTGCGCGGGGATTAGATGCACCACCCTGCTGTCGACGAAATCGACCAGCCAGAATGCCAATGCCAGGGTAATCGCGATCGGCGCCAGCACGAGCACGCCGGCAAGAAAATAGGCACGCACACGGCTCAAGATTCCGAGTCGCTTTACGGGCTTTCCCGAGGCGTCGTTCATATCGTCGCCCTCCGTCGAATCGGGCATTTAAGTTCCTGTCCCTGTGTGACCCGAAATTTCGAATATTCGAGTCTGAATGATGCATATATGGTTTTAACCGGCGTAAATGCAAAACCATTTATGTCTTGGCGGCTATTGATTAACGATTGGTTAACAGGTGAACGATCGCTATCGCCATACGCGATTGACGTGATTGTGAGTGATTTCTGCTTGGCCTGATCTATTTCGGCTTCAATAGTGCCAACGACCAGTCAATGTACCAGGGTCGATGCGCTAATCGACGCCGGCCGGCAGAAAGACCATAAATGCCCATCCTTCCCCGCCTCCTCTCGCTCGCCACCGCGGTCCCGGCCCACCGTCTCGATCAGGATGAGCTGAAGCAGTTCGGACGAAGCATCTTCGCCGCACGGGGCGATGAGCTGACCCGCCTCATGCCGGTCTACGACAATGCCGGCATCCGTACCCGATACTCGAGCCGGCCGCTGTCATGGCTGGCGGAAGAACATGGCTGGCGCGAACGCACCGATGCCTATATCGACAGCGCCCTCACGCTGCTGCAGCAAGCGGCGGAGGAATGCCTTGGCAAATCGGGCATGACCGCACGGGATATCGACGGCATCGTCATGGTGTCCACGACCGGTATAGCGACGCCAAGCCTGGATGCACTGCTGGTGAACAGGATGCCGTTCCGGCCGACAGTTCAGCGCCTGCCGATTTTCGGATTCGGCTGCGCCGGCGGCGTGCTCGGATTGGCGCGCGCCGCCGCGCTGGCGAAAGCGGCGCCCGGCGAAATCTGGATGGTGCTTGTCGTGGAATTATGCTGCCTGACATTTCGGTCAAGCGACAAATCGAAAAGCAATATTATCGCAACCGCCTTGTTTGGCGACGGCGCGGCGGCGGGATTGATCGCCAGCCGTGATGATGGCGGCCCCGCCCTGACCGCATGGGGCGAACATACCTGGCCGGACTCACTCGATGTCATGGGATGGCGGATCGAGGATGACGGGCTGGGCGTTCTATTCAGCCGCGACATTCCAGCGCTGGTGCGCCATCAGCTCGGCCAGGAGGTGGACACGTTTCTGCACCGGCATTCGCTTGCCCGGGATAACGTGGATGCATGGCTGTTTCATCCTGGCGGCACCAAAGTGCTGGAAGCGCTGCAAGACTGCCTGTCGCTCGGCCCGGATGCCTTGCGCCATGCCCGCGCGACCTTGCGCGACTACGGCAACATGTCGGCCGCCACGGTCCTCTTCGTTCTGGCACGCGCGCTCGCAGCGGGAGAGTCCGGCCGCATGCTTCTGGGGGCGCTCGGCCCCGGCTTTACCGCGGGATTCCTGATGATGGAAACCGCATGATGTCGGCAATTCAATGGATCATTGTACTGGTCGCCCTGCAACGGCTCGGCGAATTGTGGCTGTCGGCGCGCAACAGCCGTTGGCAAATCGCCCAAGGCGGCCGGGAGATCGGCCGCTCCCATTACCCTCTGATCGTGCTGGTTCATGCGGGTTGGCTGATCGCAATGCTCGTCACCATACCCGCGTCGGCGCCGCTAAATTTATCCCTGATTATTGTGTTTCTCGTACTCCAGATCGGGCGTATCTGGGTAATTACCAGCTTAGGGCAATACTGGACCACCCGGATCATCAGCAATCCAGCCGTTCCGCTGGTTCGGCGCGGCCCCTACCGTTGGATCCGCCATCCCAATTACCTGATCGTTGTCTTGGAGATCGCTGTGTTGCCGCTCGCCTTCGGCGCCTGGAAAATAGCCCTGATATTTTCGCTGGCAAATGCCGCCGTGCTGTGGTGGCGTATCCGCATCGAGAATACGACCATTAACGACCGAATGCGGCAAACCTGACCCAATCCATGGGATTGATCGCCATGGAATATCGGTGATTTAGCTTAATTCAAATTTAACCCCGATTATGATATTTTGTGTCCGTAGCTACATGTGCACTCACACGCGGCTTAGACGCTCGCAGGATCCAACGACATGCCGGTAGACACTGCTGAATCCCTGAACAAGATCGAGATTTTCTCGGATCTTGACCCCGGTGAAATAAACCAACTGGAAAAACGCTGCAGTTGGAAGAAGTTCCGCAAGCAGGAACTGATCCTCGACCGGCAGGAAGAAAGCCGCGAAGTGTATTTCATCGTCAACGGCCGTGTCCGGGTGGTGAATTATTCGCTTTCCGGCCGCGAAGTCACCTTTGACGATCTCAATGCCGGCACCAGCTTCGGCGAGCTGGCGGCGCTGGATAACCGGCCCCGCTCCGCCAATGTGGTCGCCCTGGAAAACACCACCGTTGCGACCCTGACCCATGAAACCTTCCGCGAGCATCTGATGCAGCACCCGGAAGTGGCGCTCCGCATCATGGTCCAAATGGCCCGCGTCATCCGCGCCTCGACCGAACGCATCATGGATCTCAGCACGCTCGGCGCCAATAACCGCGTCCATGCGGAATTGCTGCGTCTCGCCAAACCCGGTATCCGGGACGATCAAACCGCCGTTATTCGGCCGATCCCGATCCACGGCGATATTGCCAGCAGAGTCTCGACGACGCGCGAAACCGTTGCGCGCGTCTTCGGCGATCTGTCCCGGAACGATCTGGTGAAGCGCGAAGATGATTGCCTGATCATCCTCGATGTCGACCGCCTCACCGATATGGTCGAGGAATTCCGCGGCACCTAGGCTCGTCCGGGTCCCGGCGATCCCTTTTCGAGAGTAAAATCACGCACAGCCGTCGCTTGACAGCCCGGACGGCGTCTCACACCGTGGCCGTCCTGAATGGCGGCGGTGAACCGGGCGGATGAATCGACAGCAACGGCGAAAGGCGGCGAAAGCCTCGGGGCGTGCCGGCACCGGCATCAGCGCCGCCCCGATCGACCTGCAACAACACTTTCAAGACGCCATCGCGGCCTATCAAGGCGGCCGGCTCGCCGATGCCGACGCATTGCTGCAATCGATTGACGCCGTTCAACCGGGTATTTCGGACGTTGGTCATCTGCGCGGCGTCATCGCCCTGCGATCCGGCGCGCCTGAGCGGGCCATTCTCCATCTTCAGACGGCAATCGCGGCCAGCCCGCGTTTGCCGGAACTTCACGCATTACTGGGCGCCGCCAGCGCCGAATGCGGACAGACCGAATCCGCGATCGCCGCCTTCAAGCGTGCGCTTCGGCTGGATCCGAAATCCGTGGACGCACACTATAACTTCGCCAATGTGCTGCGCGACGCCGGCCGGCTGAGCGATGCGGAACCGCATTACCGGAATGCCATACGGCTGGAACCCGATTTCGCGGATGCCCACTACAATCTCGGCTTGGCGCTGATCTCCGCGGAGCGCTATGCGGACGCGGTGGAAAGCCTGCAAAACGCGCATGCCCTTTCACCGGGCCACGCCGACGTCCACATCAGCTTGAGCAACGCCTATAGCATGTTGCGCCAGTATTCAGACGGCGAACGGCACGCCCGGGCGGCATTGGATATCGAGCCGGACGGCATGGCCGCCCACAACAACCTCGCCCGGGCGTTGCAGGGTCTGGGGCAGACCGACGAAGCCGCCGCATCGATGCGCCGCGCCCTGGCACTGGACCCGGAAAACGCAGCGCTCCACGCGAATTACGGCAATATCCTCGAGGATCTCGGCAAGACCGCCGACGCCGAAGCCGCATACCGGAAAGCCGCCGCGCTATCGCCTGATTTTGCCGGGGCGCATACCAATCTCGGTTTGTTGCTGCTATTGACCGGAAAATACGACGAAGGTTGGCGCGAATATGGTTGGCGCTGGCGCCGGCCCCATTGGGCACGCCGGCCCTTCCCGCAAGCCCCCTGGAACGGCGAAGATCTATCGGGCAAGACCGTGCTGGCGTGGGGCGACGAAGGCCCCGGCGATGAAATCCTATTCGCCAGCCTGCTGCCCGATTTGATCGCTGCGGCGGGCACCTGCATCGTCGAATGCGCGCCGCGCCTGGTCGGTATGTATGAACGGGCCTTTCCCGACGCTGAAATCCACCCGCGCCGAGCCGACATACCCCGCCGGCTGCTGCGGAACGATATCGACTACCAAACGCCGTTTACGGAACTTGCGCGCTGGCTCCGCCCGAACCTGATCGCCGCTGCAAGACCGGAAAGCGCGTATTTGACCGCCGACGCCGCTTTGGCCGCTTCATGCCGGGCACGCTACCGGGCCCTCGGCGACGGCCCGGTGGTCGGTATCGCCTGGGCCAGCGGCAATTTACGCCGGCCGGACCGCAACGCGCCCCTGCCGCTGTGGGACCCGATCCTCAAATTGCCGGGTTTGACCTTTCTGTCACTGCAATACGGCGATCACACAGACGCCATCGCCGACGTCCGGAATCGGCTGGGCGTTGCCATC
Organism: Alphaproteobacteria bacterium; assembly: GCA_029861675.1. Next base: position 354 of record JAOTYV010000064.1, on the reverse strand, counting down.
CACGAAGACCCGGAAATCGACCAGCTCAAGAGCCTGGAACAGTTCGCCGCACAGATTGAGGCGGTGGACATCGTCGTGTCGATCACCAACACGACGGTTCATATGGCGGGCGCGATCGGCAAGACCGTTTGGACCATGCTGCCCTTCATGCCGGACTGGCGCTATCAGCTCGATCGCGACGACACCGCCTGGTATTCGTCGATGCGGTTGTTCCGTCAGCAGCGGGCGCGCCACTGGGACGCGGTGATCGCCCGCGTAGCCAAGGAGCTTGCGGCGTTCCGCGATACAATGGCGTAGCGCATCCGGCGGGTAACGCCGCTTGTGACCGTTGCCGGCAATGTGTATTCACATCGG
>JAOTYV010000334.1 GCA_029861675.1 Alphaproteobacteria bacterium | reverse complement strand
GGACGGATACGATTGGGTGGAACCGGCTACGCCGCTGGCGGCCGGCCACGCGGTGGATTTCATCGTCGCAACCTGTCTCGCCGCCGAAGACGGTTCGATCACGCTGTGTCCGCTGGGCCCGATGACCAATATCGCGCAGGCCATCGTCCAGGCGCCGGAAATTTTGCCGAAGCTGCGCGAGATCGCCTTCATGGGCGGGGCGGCCCTGGGGCCGGGCAATGTCACGCCAAGCGCCGAATTCAATGTCTACACCGATCCGCATGCGGCGCAGATCGTGCTGAGCAGCGGTGTGCCGCTCATCATGTTCGGGCTGGACGTCACCCATCAGGCGATTACCACGCCGGCGCGCCGGGACGCCATTCGCGCCGTCGATTCGCCCGTCACCGACGCGGTGAGCGGCATGCTGCGATTCTACGACCGGCACGATATCGACCGGTATGGCATGCCGGGCGGGCCGCTGCACGACCCCTGCGTCATCGCCTATCTGCTGCGCCCGGAATTGTTCGACGGCAAGGAGTGCCATGTCGCGGTCGAGACCGTATCGGACCTCACCATGGGGCGGACGGTCGCCGATTGGTGGGGCGTCGGTGGGGAGACGCCGAATTGCCGGGTGATCAACCGGATCGATGCGGATGGGTTCTATGCGCTGATCGTGGAACGGCTGGCGCGCCTGTAACCGGCCGCCCCGGCGCTTCCGCCGGATTCTCGCCTTCGCCGGAATGACGATACGGACGTTTGCTAAGCCAGCGCGCGCTCGACGAAATCCAGCCGGTCCTGGCCCCAGAAATTCTCGCCGTCGATGATGTAGGTCGGCGCGCCGAACACGTTGCGCTCCATCGCCTCGGCGGTGTTGGCGTCGTAAGCGGCGGCCATCTCATCGGTCTTCGCGGCCTCCAGCAACGCCTTGCCGTCCATGCCCTGCTCGTCGGCGATCGCGACAAGGGTCGCCTCGTCGGCGATATTGCGTTCCTCCGCCCAGACCGCCCGCAGGATCGCACCGGAAATCCGGCCCATGTCGAGCCCCGCCTTGCCGGCGGCGACCGCAACCCGTTCCGCCAGCCGGCCCTGCGCCGGGAAGTATTTCGGCTCGAGATTGAAGTCCATCTTGTGGTAGGCGCGCCACCGCTTGAGTTCCATCATGCGGTAGGCCAGCCGTTGCGGCGCCCGCTTCGGCATCGGCAGCCCGCCGGATTGCGCAAAGATGACCGACATATCGCTCGGCTTGAAGTTGATGGTAGCGCCGGCCGCCTTGGCCATTTTGAGGAATCGCTCATGGCCGATGAAGGTCCAGGGCGAGGTGTGCGTGTAGTAGTAGTCGACGATCTTGCTCATGGGGGCGGTGCTCCTGTGGCGGGGTGGGCGTCGCGCAATTTTCGCCGCATGATCTTCCCGGTCGTCGTCAATGGCAAGGAATCATGGAATTCGATGAGGCGCGGGTACTCATGCGCGGCAAGCCGGCCGCGTACGAAGTCCCGGATCTCCTGTTGCAGCGTATCGGTGCCTCGCATGCCGTCGCGCAGGACGATGCAGGCCTTGATGGATTCGGTGCGCATCGGGTCCGGCACGCCGACGACGGCGGCGAGCGCGACCGCCGGATGCTTCATCAGACAATCCTCGATCTCGCCCGGACCGATCCGGTAGCCGGCGCTGGTAATCACGTCGTCGTCCCGGCCGGTGTAATGAAAATAACCCGCGTCGTCGCGGACGCCGATATCGCCGGTCAGGAACCAGTCACCCGCGAATTTCGCGTAGGTGGCGGCCGGATCGTTCCAGTATCCGAGAAACGCCACCGGATCGCCCCGGCGCACCGCGATATGGCCCATGCCGCCGTCCGGCACCGGTGTGCCGTCATCCTGCACGATCGCCACGTCATGACCGGGGATTGCCCGTCCCATGGAACCGGGCACGACCGGCATGACGGCCGCGCAATTGCCGATCACCAGATTGCATTCGGTCTGGCCATAGAACTCGTTGATCGTCAGGCCGAAGGTGTCGCGGCCCCAATCCAGTAACTCCGAGCCGAGCGCTTCGCCGCCGCTGCCGATCGTACGCATCGCGGTGTCCCAGTGACGGTGCGGGTCGGGCACTTGGCGCATCATTTTCAACGCGGTGGGCGGGATGAAGGCGTTGCGTACCCGGTATCGGGCAATCAGGTCGAACGCCTCGGCCGGGTCGAACTTGGCGGCGCGATAGGCGAGCACGGGAACGCCGTGATAGAGCGACGGCATCAACACGTCCATCAGCCCGCCCATCCATGCCCAGTCGGCGGGCGTCCAGAACAGGTCATCATGTTCCGGGAACAATTCATGCGGAAACTCGATGCCGGGCAAGTGGCCCAGGAGCGTCCGGTGCGGCTGCAGGGCGCCTTTCGGCGGGCCGGTCGTGCCGGAGGTGAAGCTGATGAAGGCGGGATCGTCGGCGGCGGTATCGATTGGGGCAAAGATGTCCGATGTCCGGTCGACCGCCGCATGATAGCTGTCCGCGCCGTCACCGCCGCCGTCGATTGAGAAGACCGTCTCGAGGGCGGGTAAATCGTCGCGAATTTGGCATAGCACGGCGAGACCCGCGCTGTCGGTGATCAGCGCGCGTGCGCCGGCGTTGTGCAGCCGGTGCGACAGCGCGTCCGACCGGAACAGACAGGACAGGGGAATGGCGATCATGCCCGCCTTGTACGCGGCGATGTGTGCGATCGCGGTTTCCGGGCATTGCGGCAGCAGGATGGCGACGCGGTCGCCGCGCGAGAGACCGTACGCGCAAAAGACATTGGCCAGCCGGTTCGATGCCTGTTTCAGTCGAGCGAATGTGACCGTTTCGAGCTTGCCGTTTTCCTGCGGCGCGATGATCGCGGGCCGGTCCGGGATGCGCGCCGCCGGCGCGTCGCATACGGCGACGCCCATATTGAAACGTTCCGGAATCCGCCAGCGGAAATCCCGGCACAGGGCATCGTAGCTCTCGCGTCTCGGCAGCATGGATCGAGGCTAACGCGCGCGGGTTCGGCGCGTCTACGGTGATTTTCTGGGCGAATTTGGCGCAATTTTGCCAATCCCGTCCCGGCGCGCTAAATCAACCCACGAACAGGCCAGGACAATGGATCGGCACACATGAACTCTCCCCGTTACCCGCATCTCTTCACGCCGATCGATCTTGGGCCGTGCACCCTGCCCAACCGGATCATCATGGGGTCGATGCACACCGGGCTCGAGGCGCGGCCGGACGGGATGGAGCGGCTCGCGGCGTTCTACCGGGAGCGCGCCGAGGCGGGCGCCGCGCTGATCGTCACCGGCGGGTTTTCACCGAATGCCGAAGGCTCGCTCATCGCCGAGCCCGTCCTGATGGCCTCCGCCGCGGATGCCGCCCGGCACACAGTGATCCCGTGGGCGGTCCACGACGCGGGCGGCCGCATCGTGCTGCAGGTCCTGCACAGCGGCCGCTACGGCTATCACGCCAACTCGGTCGCGCCGTCGGCGATCAAGTCACCGATCAACCCGGAAACCCCGCGGGCGCTCACGGAGGAGGATATCGAGCGCACCATCGAGGATTACGCGCGCTGTGCCGAACTGGCGCGCGACGCGGGCTACGACGGCGTCGAGATCATGGGGTCGGAAGGGTATTTGATCACCGAATTCCTGTCGCCACGCACCAATCATCGGGAAGACGACTGGGGCGGCAGTCTGGAAAACCGGCTTCGCTTTCCGGTGTCCGTGGTGCGCCGGGTGCGCGAGCGGCTGGGCGACGACTTTCTGATCCTGTTCCGGATATCGGCGCTCGATCTGGTCGAGGGCGGCATGACCGGCGCGGAAAGCGCGGCCCTCGCGCGCGCGGTCGAGGCGGCCGGGGCCAATCTGCTGACCAGCGGCATCGGCTGGCACGAAGCGCGCGTGCCGACGATCGCACAGATGGTGCCGAATAGCGGGTTCCTATGGGCCATCGAAAACCTGACCCGGGCGGTGTCGATACCGGTGGCGGCAAGCAACCGGATCAACACACCGGCGCAGGCCGAACGGGTGCTCGCCGATGGCAGCGCCGACATGGTGATGCTGGCGCGGCCGTTCCTCGCCGATCCGGCCTTCGTCGACAAGGCGGCGCGGGGCGACGATGCGGCGATCAACATTTGCATCGCCTGCAACCAGGCCTGCCTGGATCATTATTTCGTCGGCAAGCCGTCTACCTGCATGGTCAATCCGCGCGCGTGTCACGAAACCCTCTATGCCGAAGCCGCTGCCTCCCAACGGAAGCGGCTTGCGGTCGTTGGCGGCGGGCCCGGCGGGCTGTCGTGTGCGGCGTCCGCGGCGGAACGGGGGCACGACGTGGTGCTGTTCGAGGCGGCGGAAGCGCTGGGCGGCCAATTCAATTTGGCCAAGGTGGTGCCGGGCAAGCAGGAATTCCAAGGATCGATCGACTATTTTGCCGAACGGCTGTCGCGCGCGGGCGTGGACCTGCGCTTGGGCGCGGCGGCGACGGCAGACGGTCTGGCGGCGGACGGCTTCGACGCGGTGATTCTGGCGACCGGCGTGACGCCACGCCGCCCGGTCCTCGACGGCATCGAGCATCCTTCGGTCGTGGGCTACACGGATATCCTGTCCGGCCGGGTGGAGGCCGGACACCGGGTGGCGATCATCGGCGCCGGCGGCATCGGCTTCGACGTGGCGCTCTATCTGGCCGAGCGGGACCATGACAGCCATTCGGACGCGCATTCCTTTGCCGATTACTGGCGCATCGACCGCAGCCTGACGGCGCCGGGCGGATTGTTGGAAGGGGAGGCGCCGGACGCGCCCGCGCCGCCGCACGTAATTACCATGCTGCAGCGCGGCGCGGGCCGGTTCGGCGCGTCGCTCGGGCGGTCCACCGGGTGGATTCACCGGGCCGTGCTGGGCCGCAATCGCGT
>JAOTYV010000332.1 GCA_029861675.1 Alphaproteobacteria bacterium | reverse complement strand
GAATGGGACGCCTATATCCGCCATGATTTCGTGCGGCGGCTCGGGGCGGGGACATTGGCGGCGCCGGCATTTCGGCACTACCTGCAGCAGGACTACCTGTTCCTGATCCATTTCGCCCGCGCCTATTCACTGGCGGGCTACAAGGCGGACACCCTGGAAGACATGCGGGCGGCGGCGGCAACCCTGTCGGCGCTGGTCGATACGGAAATGTCGCTGCATGTGAAGTATTGCCAGGGTTGGGGCCTGTCCGAAGCGGAAATGGAAACCCTGCCCGAGGATTTGCCGACGGTTGCCTATACCCGGTTCGTGCTTGACCGTGGCATGGCCGGCGACCTGCTCGACCTTCAGGTCGCGCTCGCGCCGTGCATCGTTGGCTATGCCGAAGTCGCCCGTTGGCTGGTGGATGATCCGGCCACCATGCATACCGGCAATCCTTACGGGGATTGGATAGAGATGTATGCCGGCGCGGATTATCAGCAGGTGGCGCAAGACGCCGTCGAAACCCTGGACCGGCTGATGGCGCGGCGCGGCGGCGATGGGCGCATGGCCGGCCTGACCGGCACCTTCCGCCAGGCGACGCGCCTCGAAACGGCGTTTTGGCAGATGGGTCTCGACCGGCAGTAAATCCTCGGCTTCCGATCGTCCTGTGACCGGCGTCACTGTTCCCCAGGTACAATAAATCTCAAAATACTGAATTCTTATTTATTGAGAATTTGGCTTGTTCTGTAGTATTTGATATCAGATTCTATTAACGAATATTCTTTAATATTTGGCCGTATCAAATCGTTACGCAAGAGAGGGGAGCGTAGCTGTGATTGGTTCCAAGTCCAGCGCTTTGACAGCGGCGGCAGCCCTGCTGTTCGGATCGGTGACTCTCGCGCCGGTGGCGCCCGCCGCCGCGGTCGAAAGCGGCTTTGCGGCGAATGCGGCGGTGACCGTCAGCCGCATTCGCATCGGCCGCCACCGCGGCATGACCCGCATCGTGCTCGACGCGTCGGGACCGATCGACTTCGACTATCAGATCAGCGACGGCGGCAAGGCCCTGGTCCTGATGCTGCCGAAAGTGTCCTGGAAGGCGCGGGACTATATTCGCATGGGCAAGGACCGCACGATCTACCGCATCAGCTTCATGCCGAACCGCAGCACCGGCGGCGGTGTCCTGACCGTTCTCAGCCGGCGGAAACTCGCGCTGGGCCGGGTGGAGGTGTTGAAGCCCTGGCGGCAGTGGGGCCATCGGGTGGCGCTGGACCTGCCGCATACGATGACCGATAACCGTTTGCCGGCCATTGGCGTCGTGCGCAACGGGAAAATCGGCCGGTCGCACGCCCGCCGCACGCCGGTCATGCAATACGGCGTCGATGGGCCGCCGCAAATGGCGCGCCGGCCACAGGAAAAAAAGGCCGAAAGGGTGCAGCAGGCCGAACACGCCGATCCGGACAAGCACGCCCCGAAATCCCCGCCGGCGATGATGGCGGCGCAGCCGAAATAGGCGCGTCCGGGCGGGCATTGCCGCGCCGACAAGACCATCGTCGTCGCCGCCGTTGCGTTTCACCGGCGGCGGCCTATATTCCCCGCCATGAACAGCCTGGGACTCGATAAGAAGCCGGCGGATACCCGCGTGGTCGTGGCCATGTCGGGCGGCGTCGATTCCTCCGTCACCGCGGCCTTGCTGGCGGAGGCGGGGTATCAGGTGGTGGGCATCACGCTGCAGCTCTACGACCATGGCGCGGCGGTGTCCCGCAAGGGCGCGTGCTGCGCCGGGCAGGATATCCACGACGCGCGCAACGTGGCGGCCGCGCTCGACATGCCCCATTACGTGCTGGATTACGAAAGCCGGTTCCGGGAAGCGGTGATCGACGATTTCGCCGACGCCTATATCCGGGGCGAGACGCCGATCCCCTGCGTCCGCTGCAACCAGACGGTCAAGTTCCGCGACCTGCTGTCGACCGCCCGCGACCTGGAGGCGGATGCGCTGGCGACCGGCCATTACGTGCGCCGCGCGGATGGGGCGGGCGGGGCAGGCGGGGCGGAGCTGCACCGCGCCGTCGATCATGAGCGCGACCAGAGCTATTTCCTGTTCGCCACCACGGCGGCGCAGCTCGATTTCCTGCGCTTTCCGCTCGGCGGCATGACCAAGGACGAGACCCGCGCCGCCGCCGCGCGGTTCGCCCTGCCGGTCGCGGACAAGCCGGACAGCCAGGATATCTGCTTCGTGCCCCAGGGCTCCTACGCGCGGGTGGTTGAGAAGCTGCGGCCCGAGGCGATCGTGCCGGGCGAGATCGTCGACATGGCGGGCCGGGTGGTCGGCCGGCATGACGGCATCATCAATTACACGGTCGGCCAGCGGCGCGGCCTCGGCATCGGCGGCCGCGACCCGGACTCCGATCCGCTCTACGTGGTGCGGCTGGAACCGGAACGCCACCGGGTGGTGATCGGCCCGCGCGCGGCGCTCGGCTGCGCCGCCGTGCGGCTCGACAGCGTGAACTGGCTCGGCGCCGATCCCGCGCCGACGGACGGCGCCGCGCTGTCGGTCAAGATCCGCTCGACCATGGCGCCCGTGCCGGCAACCGTGCGGGCGACGCCCGACGGCACGGTGGAGGTGGCCTTCGAGACCCCGGAATTCGGCGTATCCCCGGGTCAGGCCTGCGTCTTCTACGACGGCGACCGGGTGCTCGGCGGCGGCTGGATCCGCCGCGAGGCGGCGCAGGCGGCGGCATGAGCATTCGGGGGCCCGGGCCGCTTGACAGCATCGGTGAGGCGGCGTATGTGCTGGCCCCATAAGGCCTTGGGGCGGAGTAGCTCAGCTGGTTAGAGCAGCGGAATCATAATCCGCGTGTCGGGGGTTCGAGTCCCTCCTCCGCTACCAATTTACAGGCCGGGCGCAAGGCCACCCTTGACCCCATTCCGCGCACCGATGATCCTCGAACCGACCGACGCTATCCGGAGGGTCGACGCATGAAGGCGGTTCACACCGCGCGCAAGCTGCCGAATGACGGGGTGCGCAACGGCTGGTACGAGGCCTTGCCGCCGCCCGCCGCGGCGCGGCGGGTCGCCTCCACGGTCACCGCCGACTGGGCGGTGCTCGGCGCGGGCGCCTGCGGGCTTGCAGCCGCCCGGCGGCTCGGCGAGCTGCGCCCGGACGATACGGTCGCCGTTGTCGACGCCATGCGGGTCGGCTACGGAAATTCCGGCCGGAACGCCGGTTTCATGCTGTCCCATCACAGCCATGGCGGGATCAAGCATCTCGACATCGCCCGCCGGGCCGACCGGCTTTTCGGATGCGGCCATGCCTATTTGCGCGAGATCGTCGAGGCGCACCAGATCCGCTGCGACTGGTCCGATTGCGGACAGATCTACGTGTCGGCCAGCCGGGAAGGCGACGCCCATCTCGAGGCGGTCGCCGACGGGTTCGACGCGCTGGGCGTGCCGCGGGACCGCATGGATCGGGACGAACTGGAAGCGGTCACCGGATCGCGGTTTTATACCGGCGGCGTCCACGTCCAGGGTGCGGCCCTGGTGCAGCCGGCCGCGATGATGCGGGGGCTCGGCGCCACGCTGCCCGCGAATGTGGGTTTGTACGAAGACAGTCCCGTTACCGAACTGCGCACCGACGGCGGGTTTCGCCTGATCTGCCCGGACGGCGAGATCGTGGCCAAACAACTCATCCTGACCAATCATGTCTTTGCCGAGGAAATGGGGTTCAAGCGCTACCGGGTCGTCCCGCTCGGACTTTTCGCCAGCCTGACGCGCCCGCTCACCGCGGAAGAGCGCGGCCATGTCGGCAAGGGAGAGCAATTCGGGCTGCTGCCCGCGAGTCCCAACGGGAGCACGGTGCGCCTCACGGTCGATGGCCGGATCCTGATGCGCAATACCTTTACCTATGCGCGGGACAAGCGGTTTGGCGACGATCTTATCGCCGACGCGGCCGCCAATCATCGCGCCAGCATCGCCAAACGGTGGCCCGCGCTCGACGGCGTCGACTTGACCGCGACATGGGGCGGCATCATGGCGATGACCCGCAACGAAGGCCGCGTGTTCGGCGAAATCGCACCCGGGCTGCATATCGTGCTCACGACGGACGCCGCGCCGATGACCCGGGGAACGGCCTGCGGCAAACTCATGGCGGAGAAACTGTGCGGCATCGACAGCGAGGCGCTGCGCTTCGCGGAAATGATCCCGGAGGCCGCGATCCTGCCGCCGGATCCGGTGCTTCGCTTCGTCGCGAACCGCCGCCTCGACAAGATCGCGCGGACCGAACGCGCCGAACGGTAACCCTGTGTGGCAACGCTGCGCCAAAATTTCGGGAAATTTTTTCAAGGAGCGCCGACAGATGGCCAAGGTGACATTCAGGTTGCTTAATCGAGATGAGGTGCAAGCGGTTATGCCGCCGATGGGCACAATTATGGACGTTATCGAGAGTGGGTTGCGGGCGCACGGCCGCAAGGAAGTCGTGCTCCCGCCGAAATCGCATATCGACCTGGACGATCGGTACAACGGCCATTTCAACATCTTGGTTGGGTGGTCCGGGCCGGTAGACACTGCCGGCGTCAAGGTCGTCGGCGATTATGTGGACAACTACAAGCATGGCTTGCCTTCGGAGGTGGGGGTGCTGACGCTCTATGACCCGCGTATCGGCATCCCCAAGGCGATCATGGACGCAACCGATTTGACCACCCACAGAACGGGCGCGGTGACGGGCGTTGGGGCAAAACACCTGGCGCCTGAATCGCCAAAGGTGATCGGGCACATTGGCGCCCGAGGGACGGCCTTCTCGAATATCGAGGCGCTTAACGAATTGTTCGATATCGAGGAAGTGCGAATCAACAGCAAGCGTCCCGAAACCAGGGAGAAACTGGCGGAAGAGGTCCGCACGAGACTCGCTTTGAACGCCGTTGCGGTGGACAGCGCCGAAGCGACGGTACGGGGCGCGGATATCGTGATCGAG
>JAOTYV010000333.1 GCA_029861675.1 Alphaproteobacteria bacterium | reverse complement strand
AAGTAACCTTCGTGAATCTACCGATGCGCTTTCAGGAGGACGGGTTCCGCCGCGCCTATTTATTGACCAAGCATGACAAGGAACACGATGGCCCCTTCGGGTATGCGGTCCTGAATCCGATCTTCAACGCCGGTGAAGTAGAGGGATATCTCCTTGATATTCTGCGCTTCGAGCGGACCCGCCTGTGGGGCGTCTGGCTGAGCGCCGTATGGCAACTGGCGACTCTGCTGTCCCGGGAGGGCAAGTACCTGTCGCTCGGCCATAGCCCGCTGCATGGTATCGAGCCGGTGCCGGCGCAACTCTCGAGCCCCTGGTTCGAGATGCAGATGCGCTGGATGGTGCGCCGCTTCGCCGCGAGCAATTATCTGGTGCATCTCAGGCAGTTGAAGACGCTCGTTCCCGGCGACGAGATACCGCGCTATTTCGCGAGCTATTCGAGCGCGCTACCGGTTACTTTCCTTGCCGTCATCCGGGCGTCGGGGGTCACGTTTTCCGGCCTCCTCGGCACCGAACTGCTGCACGCGGTCAAGAGCGGATTAAACCGCAAGAAAAAAGGTTAGGCGCCGCTCCGGCGCGAAGGCAGATCGGGCATCCGATTTGATGGCGACGCCCATGGCGGACTGCCCGGCGCCCGCTTGCGCCTTCCATGCGGCACTATGCTATCGTTTTGTCCTCGGCAACACTTCGAGGGAGGGAGCGGTCATGGCCGATGGCAATTTGGGTGCGTACAATATCGAGGATCTTCGGCGGATGGCGCAGCGGCGGCTGCCCCGCGGCATCTTCGAATTCGTCGATCGCGGCACCGAGGACGAGGTCGCGCTGTGCAATAACCGCATGGCGTTCGAGGAGATCAAGCTGAAGACCCATGTCTTGGCCAACGTGTCGACCCGCAGCCTCGAGACCAAGATTTTCGGCAAGACCATCAAGATGCCGTTCGGCGTCGCGCCGACCGGAACGGCCGGGCTGCTGTCCTACGGCGGCGAGGTCGCGCTCGCCAAGGCGGCGGCGAAGGCCGGGATTCCGTGCACGGTTGCCACCAACGCGATGACGCCGATGGAGGAGATCGTGGACCAGGCGGGCGGCGAATTGTGGTTCCAGCTCTATATGTGGTCGGACAAGGAGCTCAGCCTCAAATTCGTCGACCGGGTGAAGTCGGTCGGCTTCGAGACGCTGATCGTCACCGTCGACGGCGCGGTCGCGTCCAACCGGGAATACAACCACCGCAACGGTTTCGAAGTGCCGCTCAAATACACCCCCCGGCTGGTCGCGCAATTGCTGGCCAAGCCCGGCTGGCTGGCCACCTGCCTGTTGCAGCAATTCATCAAACGCGGCGTGCCGAAATTCGAGAATTATCCGCCGGAATTGATGGACAGCCTGATGTCGAAGAGCTTCAAGCGGTCGATCCTGAAAAACGACACGCTGGATTGGGACGACCTCAAGCGCTTGCGCGACCGTTGGCCCGGCAATCTGGTCATCAAGGGGATCCTGCACGCGGACGACGCGGCGATGGCCGCCGATTGCGGCGCCGATGGGGTGATCGTCTCGAACCATGGCGGGCGCAATCTGGACGCATCGGTCGCGCCGATCCAGATCCTGCCCGAGATCGCCGCCCGGGTCGGCGGCCGCATGACCGTCATCGTCGACAGCGGGTTCCGGCGCGGCACCGACGTCATCAAGGGGCTGGCGCTGGGCGCGGATCTGGTGATGGCCGGCCGGCCCACGCTCTATGGCGCGGCGGCCGGTGGCGAAGCGGGCGCCTATCGCGCGTTGGAAATATTTCGCGAGGAGATCGACCGGATCATGGGACTGCTCGGCCTGCATACGGTCGAAGAAATCGGCCCGGACTGCCTCTGGCGGCCGACCGCCGTAGGGGACGCAATTCGCGCGGCGGCGGAATAGTTGCCTCGCAAAGTCCGCTAGACGAACTGTACGCCCATTTGGTCGTCCATGCGCCGCACGACCTTGCAATTGAAGGACGCGCCGTGGTCGATCACGAGGCGGAAGGTGCCCGGCAGGTGAATCGGCTCGGCGGGCTTCAGCCGCGCGCCGGTCTCCGAGATATCGAGGATGATGCATTTCATCGTGCAGCTCTCGAACTGATAGATGATCGTCGCCGCCTTGAGGGTTTTCATGCGCGCATTGTTGCGGCGCTCATCCGAGCCGGCGAGGGATTGCTCTTCCGGCGCCGGAACGCTGGCGCCGGCTTGCGGCCCGTCCAGGACGGCGCGAATTTCCTCGATCCGGGCGGGTTTTTCCAGCGTCGCGATGGACCCGGCGATGCGGTCCTCCACCGTGGTCTTTGCCGCCGTCAGGAAGGCGGGGTCGTGGCCCGTCATGAAGATGAGCCTGCCGCCGAACTGCTGGTCCGACAGCCATTTGGCGATTTCCAGGCCATCGAGATCCGGCATGAATATGTCGAGAAAAATGACGTCCGGTGCGAAATCCGCATAGCGCTGCATGATTTCCCGCGAGCTGGAGATTTGCTCGACGGTATGCCCCATATCCGAGACGACACGGTTAACCAGACGACCAAATTGCACGTCGTCGTCAACGATCAATATCGAAAGTTTCGCCATATTTGCGCCGTTTTTCAAAAGTTTGCGCAAATCGCACGGTCGAAACCCGCCCCCCTAATTAGGGAAGCCGGGCCTACCCTGATTATTGTTAAAGTTTATTAAAATTTCGTAAAAATGCGACGCCGGCGGGCGCAGATACCGCTGGTCTTGAGCTACGCGACCGGTTGAACCTTGTCGCGCGGGACATGGTCCTGAATGACGGCGGCGAGCCGGTCCACGAGCTGCGGGCGGGGGAAGGTGGCGCGGTGGACCAGCCGCACCCGCCGGCCGATCGGCTCGGCCGTTTCGCAGCAAGCGAGGCCGCGCGCCGCCTCATCGGCCCGCAAGGCCAGGGCGGGGACCATCGTGACGCCATCGCCCGCGGCCACCAGGGCGAGGATGGTTTCCAGGCTGGTTTCGCGGGTGTTGGTCGTCTCGTCGGCCATTTCCGCATGGCACACATCCAACACCTGATCCCGCAGGCAGTGCCCTTCGGACAGCAACAGCATGGAATCTTCGGCCAGATCGGCCATCTTGACCGTGCCCGATTTGGCCAGGCGGTGGTCCGGCGGCAGCGCCGCCTTGAACGGCTCCCTATAGAGTCCCCGCTCCGTGAGCTTCCGGTCGGTGGGATCGGTCGCCAGGATCGCGATATCGAGGTCGCCGTCGAGCAGCCGCCTTTCCAGGATTTCGGTAAACCCTTCGACCAGGGTCACCGCGATATTGGGCAGGTGCCGGCGGATCGCGGGCAGGATCAGCGGCGACAAATAGGGGCCGATGGTCGGGATCATGCCGAGGCGGAGCGGCCCGGACAGCGGATCGCGCGCGGCCGTCGCCGTTGCCTCGATCCGGTCCACCGTGTCGAGCAGTTCCCGGGCCAGCGCCACGATCCGGTCGCCGGTCGGCGTCACGCGGACATGGCGGTTCGAGCGCTCGAACAGGGCGATGCCGAGCGTATCCTCCAGCTTGCGGATTTGGCCGCTGAGCGCCGGCTGGCTGATATGGCATTTCTCGGCGGCGCGGCCGAAATGGCGCTCTTCCGCGACCGCCACGACATAGCGAAAATCCCGAATATTCACGGTCCATCCTTCGAAAGCTTTATCATAAGTAAATACGATTGATAAAATAAGAACAATCGATTTTACCGATAAATGAGCATGTCCTACGTTCCCCGTGTCGACGGCGCGCATCCATCGCCGAACCAAAGGAGTAAGGACCATGACCAAATTGACCACCGCCTCCGGCTGCCCGCTTGGGGACAATCAGAACAGTCTGACCGCCGGGCCGCGCGGCCCGCTTCTGGCGCAGGATTGGCAGCTCTTCGAAAAACACGCCCACTTCAACCGCGAACGCATTCCGGAGCGCATCGTCCATGCCAAGGGGTCGGGCGCCTACGGCACGCTGACCATCACCGGCGACATCACGAAATACAGCAAGGCCAAGGTTTTCGAAATCGGCAAGCAGACCGAATGCTTCCTGCGCTTTTCGACCGTCGCCGGCGAAAAGGGCGCGGCGGATGCAGAGCGCGACGTCCGCGGCTTCGCGGTGAAGTTCTACACCGAGGAAGGCAATTGGGACGTGGTCGGCAACAACACGCCGGTGTTCTTCGTCCGCGACCCGTACAAGTTCATGGATTTCATTCACAGCCAGAAGCGCGATCCCAGGACCAACCTGCGCAGCGGCACCATGCAATGGGATTTCTGGTCGCACGCGCCGGAAGCGCTGCACCAGATCACTATCCTGATGTCCGATCGTGGCCTGCCGGCGACCCTGCGCCACATGAACGGCTACGGTTCGCACACCTACAGCCTGATCAACGCCGATGGCGAACGGTTCTGGGTCAAGTTCCACTTCAAGACCGAGCAGGGCCAGAAGACCTACACCAATGACGAGGTCGCCAAGCTGATCGGCGAGGACCGGGAAAGCCACCAGCGCGATCTCTATGCGAGCATCGAGAGGGGCGACTTCCCGAAATGGAAGCTGAAGGTGCAGATCATGCCGGAAGCGGAGGCGGCGAAGACGCCGTAAAACCCGTTCGACCTGACCAAGGTGTAGCCGCACAAGGACTATTCGCTGATCGAGATCGGCACGCTCGAACTCAACCGCAACCCGGCGAATTATTTCGCGGAAGTAGAGCAGGCCGCGTTCACCCCGGCCAACGTGGTGCCGGGGATCGGCCACAGCCCGGACAAGATGCTGCAGATGCGGATTCTCAGCTACGGCGATGCGCAACGCTACCGCGTCGGCGCCAACCACCAGCACCTACCGGTCAACGCGCCCCGCTGCCCCGTGCACACCTATCAGCGGGACGGCGCCATGCGCTTCGACGGCAACAATGGCGGCGCGGTGAACTACGAGCCCAACAGTTTTGACGGGCCCGTCGAGGATCC
>JAOTYV010000331.1 GCA_029861675.1 Alphaproteobacteria bacterium | reverse complement strand
CGCTCTTCCGATCTTTTCATGTCGTCGCCTTTGCCCGATCTAGCGCCATCGATGTAGTGCTGCAGGACCTGGGCGATCGACTCATTGTCACTCACGTGTATTGCCGTATTGCGCATGGGTCTCATGCCTCTTTTGGTGTCAAAATGTTTCGTTGACGATAAACACCGCCACTAGACCTGGATCAGTCCGCCGTCGGCGACGAGGTCGGCGCCGGTGAAATAGCTCGCGTCGTCGGAGGCGAGAAACGCCACGGTCGAAGCGATTTCCTCGGGCTTTCCCGGACGGCCGAGCGGCGTTTGCTGGACGACCTGTGCGCCGAACGCATCGACGGCGTCTTGGCTCAGACCGACCTTGCCCCAGAATGGCGTTGCGACGAGGCCCGGACTGACGACGTTGACGCGGATTCCGCGCGGCGCGAGTTCCGCCGCGAGGGTGCGGCCCAGCGAGCGAACGGCTGCCTTTGTCGCCGAATAGATGCTCGTGTTCGGGAGGCCCGACTGGGCGACGACGGAGGCGTTGAGAATGACCGACGCGCCTTCCGAGAGAAGCGGCAGGGCCTTTTGAACCGTAAAGAAAAGGCCCCGAACGTTGATGTCGAACGACCGGTCGAAATGCTCTTCCGTCACGCCTTCGATGGGCCCTAACGGTGCGATGCCCGCGTTCGCAAAGAGCACGTCCACACGGCCGAACCGCTCTTGCACCCGAGCGAACAAGCCGTCCAAATCTTCGAGATTCGCAACATCGCCGTGGATGCCCGTGGCCCGGTCGCCGAGTTCGGCGACGGCGGCGTCCAGGGCTTCCTGGTTGCGGCCGGTGATGACGACATGGGCGCCGTCTTCAATAAATCGCCGGGCGGTGGCCAACCCGATGCCACTGCTTCCGCCAGTAACGACTGCAATTTTGCTATTCAACGTACTCATTTCTTTCTCTCCTGTTATTTGATCAATCGGTCAATGTTTAAGTAAAAAAACTACGCGGCGTCGAGAACGGCAAGCGCGCCGTCCGCAATGCCGCGCGGCACTTCATGCGTCTCCATCACGCGGCCAATAAGAGTCATCCCCTGATGGGCGCTCATAAAGAGCCGCGCGAGATTCCGCACATTCGTCGTTGGTTTCAGGTCGCCTTCCGCTTGGGCCTTCGTGAACGCTTTGTGGTAAGCGTGCTCGACACGCTCCATGTGTTTGCGAAGGACACCGGCCATTTCCGCGTCATCGGTACGGAACTGCGCCATGCTGACGCCGAGCAGGCAGCCGGGGCTCATCGGTTTGGAATGTATCTCGGCAACTTCGTGCATCACCGCCCGCACATTCTCCAGCGCCGGTCTATCCGGATTGTTGAGTTGCCGGTAAATCTCGCTCACGACGGTCTGCGAGTACCGGTCCAGCGCCTTAATGTAGAGTGCCCGCTTGTTGCCGAACGTGTCGTACAGACTCTTCCGGCCGATCTCCATCGTTTCCAGGAGCTCCTTCAAACCCGTGGCGGCATACCCCTTCGCCCAAAAAAGCTGCATCGCCTTGTTGAGGGCGATCTCAGGGTCGAATTGCTTGTCAGGTCCTCTCGTCATGAAGCCGATATAGGGTACGTAAACCAAGTGGTCAAGGTTTTATTGAAAGACGGTTTCGGGATCATGGTCTAACGCGTGAATTGCCGCGTCGGGCAAAATTTGACCCGCGGCAGGCTCAGGGAATTACAATCTCACCTTGATTTCCTGAGAAAACGGGATGGGCGAGAATAGCGCGGGGGCCTTAAGTTAGCCGCCCGCCCGGTTCCGCGTAAGGTAGTGCTCGTGATGGGCGATCGCGGCGACCGCGTTCGCTGTCGCGGGGATTTCGTCATAGGTCGGAATGCCGCCGACCAGGGCGTGCGCGCGGTAGCGGATCTTCGCTTCCTCATAGGCGAGCGTGCCGTCGGACCGCAGCGCCAGCAGGAAATGCGCCGTGTCCGGATAGTCGCGTTTCACCCGCGCGGCGACGTCGAGCAGGTTCATCAAGGGGTCCTCGTCGCCGCGCGCCAGGCTCATCACCACGGCCAGGTTCACATGCATCACCACGACTTGCGGTTCCTCGCAGTCGAGGATGATCCGCAGCACGTCCTCCGCATCCCGGCCCTCGCGCCCGACCAGCACCGGCTGCGGCAGATCGACCGGATTGGTATAGGTCGATCCCGCATCGAGCCCCAAGGCGGTCAGTTTTTCGATCGTCTCCGGCGCGAATGGGGCGATGTCGATGCCGTTGCGGTCGAACGCGTCGACGCCGAGCACGCTGGTGCCGCCGCCATTGCCGAGCAGCATGGCGCGTGTCGTGGGCGTTTCCGTGCGCGGCGTGATGCATTGCAGGGCGAGTAGTTTGTCGATGAAATCGTCGAGCGACGAAGCGAAGACAACGCCGGTCTGCCCGGACAGCGCGTTCCAGATCCGGTCGTCGCCGGCGAGCGTTCCCGTATGGGATACGGCGGCGTCGCGTCCGCGTTCGCTGCGGCCGCCTTTCATGATCACAACCGGCTTCGCGGGCGTGCGGTGGCGCAGCAGGTCGAACATCCGCCGGCCTTCCGGCGCGCCTTCCAGATACATACCGACCACCCGGGTCGCCGGGTCGGTGAGATAAAATTGCAGCAGATCCGCCACACCGACATCCGCGCAATTGCCGACGGTCATGACGCCGCTGAACCGCAGGCCGCGGCTGTTGCCGCGCCGGATCGTGTCGATTCCCAACCCGCCGCTTTGCAGGATGATCCCGACCGAGCCTTCGTCGGGCAGCGCGTCATAGCAGAATGTCAGCTTGCCGCGCGGCGAATGTCCGCCATTGCAGTTAGGCCCCAGCACCCGCACGCCGCCGGTCCGCGCCGCCGCCACCAGATCCGCCTGCAGATCGTGCTGCCCGGATTCCGCGAACCCGCTCGACGTCACATGGGCGAACCGCAAGCGGCCTTTCGCACCGGCCAGCAGGTCGGGAACGCGCGCGGCGGGGATCGCAACATAGGCGTAGTCGACCGGTTCCGGCGTCTCGTGTAAGGACGGGTAGGCGGGCAAGCCGTTGATCTCGGTCGCGGTCGGATGGATCGGGTACAGCTTATCGCGGTCGAAACCGTATTGCAGGAACTGATCCATCACGGTGTTGGAGCGCGTCCGCCGCGTGGCCGACGCGCCGACCACGGCGATGTTGCGGGGCGCGAAGAGCGGCCGGAATAGCGCGCGTATCTCGTCGTCTCTTTTGGGGGCATGCAGTGCCCCCTGCGATGGGTCGCGCGTTTTCCGCAGCACGATGCGGGCGTCCACCGCGACGGCGCTGTTATCCGACACGATCAACGGATTGATGTCGAGCTCCGCGATCTCGTCTTGATGCTGCCAGAGGAGCCCCTCGCTCCCGCCGACACGGACCATGGCGTCGACGATGGCGTCGCGCGACGCGACCGGACCACCGCGCGCGCCGTCCAGCAGTGGCGCCGCCTGCAATTCATCGAGCATGCCGGCGGCGTCCTCACGGTCGATCGGGCAGATGCGGAAGGCGACATCGGCGAAGATTTCGACGAAGACGCCGCCGAGGCCGACCATGATCACAGGGCCGAATTGCGGGTCGATGACGCCGCCGATGATCACTTCATGGCCCGGCGCCGCCATATCCTCGACGAGGAACCCCTCCAGATCGATGTCGCCGACGGCATCGCGGATTTCCACGCAGGCGTCGCGCACGGCCTCGATGCTGCCGAGACCGAGACGCACGGCGCCCGCATCGCTTTTGTGGATGAGCTGAGCGGACACGCCCTTGGCGGCGGCAGGAAAGGCGAGGGGCGCGCAGTCGTTCTCAATGTTTTCCAGGGCCGTGACGAAAACACCGGCCGGAACGGTAAAGCCTGCCTCCGCCAGAACCGCCTTGCCGTCCATTTCCGCCAATACCGGTCGGCCGGCCGCCCGCGCTTCCTGTACCGCGCGCACCAAAATCGAAGAGGTAATATTTTGTGTCATCTAATTTTCTACGGAATACCGGGGGAGGACGGGTGCGCCGGGCACCCTTGCGTGCCGACGACCATACACGCAGCATTTCCGCTCTGTCTAACCGGGTAGCGGGCGATTGCGCCGGCAGCGCTTCACGGCGGGTCCGCAATCCCTATGATGATGGGAGACAGTTGGAAAATTGAAGGAACCTCGTGGGATGTCGTGGCAACGGGAAGTCGATGAAATCGAACAGCGCCGCCGGTGGGCCGATGAAATGGGCGGGACCGAGCGGGTCGCGAAGCATCGGGAACGCGGCTACCGCACCGTGCGCGAGCGGATCGCGGAGGTCGCGGATCCGAATTCCTTTCGCGAGGTCGGCAAGCTCGCGGGCAGCGGCACCTACAAGGACCGCGCCGTATCCGGCGTCAAACCGGCGCCCTATGTCATGGGGCTGGCGAAAATAGACGGAAGGCCGGTGGCGATCGGCGGCGAGGACACGACCGTGGGCGGCGGCACCTATCAAGGCGGCATGCGGCGCAAGGGCGGCCAGGGCGGCTTCGTCGACGATCTGGCGCTCGACTACAAGATACCCCTGATCCGGCTTATCGAAGGGTTCGGCGGCAGCGCCGGCACGGCGAAATCCAAGGGCTATTCCGTCCTGCCCGGTCACAGCCAAAGCCCGAAGCAAATCTTCGTCGAGCTGCTGGGAGCGGTGCCGGTGGTCGGCGCCGTCCTCGGTGTCGCCGCCGGCGGTCCGGCGGGGCGCGCGGTGATGTCGCATTTTTCGGTCATGGTGAAAAACCACAGTCAGATCTTCGCCTCCGGCCCGGCGGTGGTCGAGCGCGGCCTCGGTGAGACGGCTACGAAGGAAGAACTGGGTGGCTACAAGATCGCGGTCGAGCGTGCTGGCACGGTCCACAATGCGGTGGACAGCGAGGAAGAAGCCTTCGCGACGATCCGTCGGTTTTTGAGCTACATGCCGCAGAACGTCTGGAAACTGCCGCCGGTGGTGACTTGCGGCGATCCGGCCGATCGCTGCGAGGAGGCGTTG
>JAOTYV010000330.1 GCA_029861675.1 Alphaproteobacteria bacterium | reverse complement strand
CGGCGTACTGGTGCGGCGTGTTGGTGGCCGAGATCGAACCGATCGAACGGCCCGTGGTGCCGCCGAGCCGTTCGCCCTTTTCCAGCAGAACGACGCGGCGGTTGAGGCTCGCCGCCTCGATCGCCGCCGCGAGGCCGCTACCGCCGCCGCCGACCACCACCACGTCGCAATCGATCGTCCGCCCCGCCGGCGTCATTTCGCCTGACTCATGCCTTATGCCGCCCGCGCGATTTCCAGCAACCCTTCCGCCGACCGCATCCAGTCCTCGGCCAGGCGCTGGCGCGGCTGGAACATGAGATGCTGCACGCCGGCGTCTCGGAACGCGGCGATCTGTCGCTTCACGTCGTCCGCATCGTCTTCGAGCGCGTCGCAATGCATGCGCAGCGACAGGGTGAAGCTTTTCTCCGGCCGCGCGTCCCGCAGGCGCGCGATGGATGGCCCGATCTCTTCCGGTTTCCATCGGGAGCCGTGCCAGCCATCGCCGAGCGCGATCGCCCGGTCGATCGCGACCGCCGAGTTGCCGCCGACCCAGATCGGGATCGGCTGCTTCGGTTGCGGCAGCGTCCGCATCGCCCGAAAATTGGCGGGGACCTTATCGCCCTCGAGGGTCACGGGATCGTCGGACCAGCATGCCCGGAGCATGCGGATCGTCTCGTTCGCGCGCGCGCCGCGCTCGCGGAACGGCACGCCCAGCGCGTCGAACTCCGGTTCGAGCCACCCCGCCGCCGCGCCGACCGTCAACCGGCCTTCGCTCATCAGGTCGAGCGACGCCAGCATCTTCGCCAGCGGCAAGGGATGGCGCATCGGCAGCACCAGCACCGATGTGCCGAGGCCGATCTTCGTCGTTGCCGCGGCCGCCCAGGTCAGGGTCACGATCGGCTCATGGATATACGCGGTCGGCGGATAGGGCGCGTCGACCGGAATGGCGAGATGGTCGCTGACCCAGATGTCGTGATAGCCGAGTTCCTCGGCCTGCACCGCGGCGCGGCGCACCGAGTCCGGGGTCCCGGCCCGGCCGAATTGCGGCAGATGAATTCCGAATTCCATCGCGTCTATCGCCTCCCTGTTTGCGGCGTATTGGGGCATTGATCCTGCCCGCAAGTCAAACGGCCGCCGCCGGATATCGATCCGCAAGCTTGACTTGCACCATACTCAAAGACGGTCCGAAATTTCCGGCGTACGCCTGCGCGCTCCTGACACACATCAATGCGGGTCGCCAATCATCGAAGCCTACTCCAGCCGTCGAAGCCCCTTGGGCGATACACCAACACGTGGTCTTGTGTTCCCCATGAACGCTGAACGGTCGCTGGTAAATCTGACCGGGAAACTTCGGGTGCTGATCTATCAGCGCCTGTGGCTCCAGGTCCTGATAGGCATGTTCGCGGGAATCGGCGTCGGTCTCCTGATCGGGCCGACCGCCGGATTGGTCGAACCTTATGCGGCCGTACTCATCGGCAACTGGGCCGCGCTGCCGGGCAAACTTTTTCTGCTGACCATACAATTCGTCGTGGTGCCGCTGGTCGTCGCCTCGGTCATTCGCGGTATCGCGGCGAGTGATGCCGATGTAAGCCTGCGGCGGCTGGGCGGCTGGACCGTCGGCTTCTTCCTGATAACGACGCTGATCGCGGTCGCTATTGGAATGATCGCGGCGGCGGTCGTGGCGCCCGGTACCTACATCGATGGCGCCCTCCTCGAATCCGCCATGGCCACACAGAAAATCGGGGATGCCAGTGCTCCCGCACCGGCTCAGCTCCCGAAAGCGGAGGAGATCCCCGAGTTCATCACCAGCCTGTTCCCGCGCGATCCCATGACCACTTTTGTCAGCGGCAACATGCTGCAAATCGTGATGACGGCGGCCATCATCGGCGTGGCCTTGGTGGCAATGCCCATGGCGCAGCGCAAGCCGCTTCTCGACCTGATGTCATCGATCCAGGGTGCCTGCATGGTGATCGTGGGTTGGGTGCTGCGGTTTGCGCCCATCGCCGTCTTCGGGCTTCTCGTCCACCTGACAGCGCGCGCCGGAATCTCCGCGCTCGTCGGCACCGGGGTCTATGTGGCGACCGTCGCGCTTGGACTCGCCACGCTGTTTCTCATCTATCTTGCCATTGTCGTTTTCATCGGCCGCCGCAGGACCCGAAGTTTCCTTGGGGCAATTCGCGAGGTTCTGCTCCTGGCATTTTCAACGTCGAGTTCGGCGGCGGTGATGCCGCTCAGCCTCAACACGGCCGAACACAAACTCAATGTCAGAACCTCGATCGCACGCTTCGTGATCCCGCTCGGGACGACGATCAACATGGGCGGCACGGCCCTCTATCAGGGGGTCGCCACGCTGTTCCTGGCCCAGGTCTTTCAGGTCAACATCGGCTTCTTCGGGATGCTCCTGATTGTCATGATGGCAACCGGCGCGGCCATCGGTTCGCCGGGGACGCCGGGCGTGGGCATTGTGATCCTAGCCACGATCCTCAACAGCGTCGGCATCCCGCCGGCGGGAATCGCCCTCATTCTGGGTGTCGACCGAATCCTCGACATGTGCCGCACGGTGGTCAACGTCACGGGCGATCTCGTCGCATGCGCAACGATCGATCGCCTCTTCGACGGCAGCGTCGAACCGGTTGGCGATCATTTGGGAAAGGTTCCGACACCCGCCATGCCGCTGCCTGACTCGGACCGTCGTGCGGAAGGCCCGCCGTCGAGTACATGACCGCCCCCGGAATACAATGAGGCCGCGAGCCTGCAATCTTCGATTGGCGCATGCCCGGGCGCGATGGCGCGCGGGTTAGTGCTCGGCGGGAATTGCCGCTAGGATTACCGGCGCGATAATAGATCACGCGGGAATTCCCATCGACAACCGGCGCAGGGACAGGATCGGAATAAAATGAGTATGGATTTAACGGAAGCCCTCGCGGATTTTCTGATCGGAACGCCCAGCGAAAAAATTCCGGCCGCTGCATACGACAACGCGGAAAAGGCAATCGTCGATACGATCGGCTGCATCCTGGCCGGCAGCGTCGGCGATGTGGGCGAGCCGCTCCGCCGATATCTCGCGACCAGCGAGGGGGAAGGCAACCGGCCCGTGCTCGGCACCGGAAAAACCGCCCCGCCGGAGATTGCCGCGATGATCAACGGCACCTTCGGCCACGCATTGGATTTCGACGACGTGCTCTCGATGATGCCCGCACATCCGAGCACGGTGATCCTGCCGGCCCTGTTCGCCTGTCTCGGCAAGCAGGCGAGCGGCCAATCCCTGCTTGAATCCTATATCCTGGGCGTGGAGGTGGGCGCGAAGATCGGCCTCGGCATCGGTCACGGGCATTACCGGCGCGGCTGGCATGCCACGGGCACCCTGGCGATCTTCTCCGCGATCGCGGCGCTCGCCCGGCTGTTGGACCTAGACGTGCCGACCACCCGTCAGGCGTTCGGGGTCGGCGCCTCGATGGCCAGCGGGCTGCAATGTAATTTCGGCACGATGACCAAACCCTTCCATGCGGGCTGGGCGTCGCGCAGCGCCGTCGCGGCGGTGCGCCTGGCCGAAGCGGGATTCTCCGCGTCGGCAACGGCGATGGAGGCGAAAAACGGCTTCTTTTCAACATACGGCACCGATCAATCCGATATGGCGCGGTGCATCGCCGGCCTCGGCCAGCCCTTCGTCCTCGTCGATCCGGGCTTGGCGTTGAAAAAATACCCGTGCTGCTACGCCTTGCACCGTCCCATCGACGGGCTGCTCGATCTCCGCGAACGCCTGTCGCTCACGCCCGAGACGACCGACACGGTCCATTGCCGGGTCGCGCCGGGCGCCTTGCGGCCCCTGCCCTATGATCGGCCGGTCACCGGCCTCGAAGGGAAATTCAGCATGGAATACACCCTGGCCGCCGGCGTGCTCGATGGCCGGTTCGATCTGGCGGCTTTCAGCGACGACGGCGTCACCCGTCCGGGAATCGCCGATCTCCTGCCGCGCATGCACAAAGAAGAGGATCCGCGCTGTCTCGGCGACGACCCCGACCCGGGGGCGCGCAGTTCCGGCACCATCGGCTTCGTCGAGGTCACCGCAACGCGGCGCGACGGCGTCAGCGAGACCGTCCGCGTCGACAAGCCGACCGGCTCGCCCGAACGAGAATTGTCGTGGGACGATCTGGAATCGAAATTCCACGATTGCGCCGCGCAGACCGGCATGACACCGGCCGCGGCGGCGTCGTCATTTGCGGATTGGCGCGATCTTCGCCGTTGCGACGACGTGGCAACACTGCTCGAGCCCTTGTCGGGATCGGCCGCATAATTTTCGACGGCACGGGCATTCCGTATAGAATTAAAATATCCAAACAAGGCGTGGCCCTTTCCCCCGAATGAACGCGCCGCGACAGCAGGAGACAGCCGATGGAGCATGACAGGCATTGGGTCGGCACCTGGGCTGCCGCGCCAGCGCCGAGCGTGGCCGGCACCGCGCTCGACAACCACACGATCCGGATGATGCCGCGCATCAGCCTCGGCGGCGATACGGTGCGGATCCGCGTATCGAACGCCCATGGCGAAGGCAAACTCGAAATCGGCGGCGCGACGCTCGGCATCCGGGATCAGGGTCCGGCAATCGTGGCGGACTCGCTGCGCACGCTCACCTTCGGTAGCGCCGCGACGGCGACCGCTGCGGCGGGCGCGTTGGTGATCAGCGACCCTGTCGCGCTCGAGGTCGCGCCGCTGGCCGATCTGGCGGTCTCGCTCTATCTGCCCGGCGCGATCCCGACCGACTTCCCGATCACTGGGCGCTATGCACGACAGACCAATTACATTTCGCCGCCCGGCGATTTCTCCGCCGAAATCGCCATGCCGGTCGGCAAACTCACCGACGAATGGTTCTTCGTCAGCGGCGTCGACGTGCTGGCATCGAATGAGACCGGCGGCATCGTCGCGCTGGGCGATTCGCTGACCGACGCCAATATCTCGACCCACGACGCCTTTTGCCGCTGGCCGGACGAACTGGCCCGGCTGCTGATCGCGC
>JAOTYV010000329.1 GCA_029861675.1 Alphaproteobacteria bacterium | reverse complement strand
AATGCCGGCGAAGTCCTGATCAGGGTGCATGCGACGACGGTCAGCCGGACCGATTGCGGCATGCTCCGGGCGCATCCCTTTTTCATCCGGCTCGGTATCGGGCTCCTCCGGCCGAACCGCACGATCCTCGGCATGGATTTCGCCGGGGAGGTCGAGGCTGTTGGCACGCAGGTGACGTCCTTCAAGCCGGGCGAGCGCGTATTTGGCGTGTCGCCGGACGATTATGGCGCGCATGCGGAATATCTCTGTGTGCCCGCACAGGGCATGATCGCGGCCATGCCGGCAGGCGTGCGCTTTAGCGAGGCTGTAGTTGGCGAGGGCGCCTGGTATGCGAACACGTACCTGCAAAAATTCGGCCTCAAGCCCGGCCACAAGATCCTGATCTACGGTGCGTCCGGCGCCATCGGCACAGCGGCGGTGCAACTCGCGAAAATCTCGGGCGCCGAGGTGACGGCGGTCGTCGCGACTCAACACTTGGATCTCGTCAAATCCCTCGGCGCGGACCGCGCAGTCGATTACACCGCCGAGGATTTCACGCAAATCGGCGAAACCTTTGATTTTGTCTTTGATGCGGTCGGGAAAACGACATATTTTCGATGTCGGAGACTGCTTACTGCCGGCGGGGTCTTTGCAGCGACCGATCTCGGGCCCTGGTGCCAGAACCCCCTGCTCGAGATCTGGTCCAGGATTACCGGCAACGGCCGGGTCGTTTTTCCGCTGCCGAAGAGCAGCAAGGCGTTTGTCGACTTCCTGAAAGCCCGCATGGAGGCGGGCGAATTCCGCGCGGTCATCGATCGTAACTATCCCTTTGAGGCAATCACCGACGCCTATCGCTACGTGGAGACAGGGCAAAAGACCGGAATTGTCGTCATGAACGTCACGCCGGACGAAGAGAACAGGCAGGCGTAGTCTGGACCCCGGGGCTCAGGCGGACGATTAACCCAAACTGATGGATGCCCTCCAATCGCCATTAGGAGACATCGGCGGCGTCTGAATGGCGGGTGCGATCTGGCACATTGCGATGCCGGACATCATCAGATGTCGCTTCGCGGCCGGATTCCAATTGTGCCGCCAATGCCGGCGATTGGGAGGCGCCATCCGGGGGGTCCCGTTCAAAGATAAAAAATTGTACAATCCGCGGACTGGTTACCGATTCACTTTGGGAATGTCGGTTGATTTTGGAATCGGGGATGAATTGAAAAAGCCTTTGTATTACGTGGCGGGCGCGTTGTTGTTGACCATGACAATGACCATGGCGGCCATGGCCGGGTCACAGGAGGGAACGCCGGCTGCGGACGGCAATCGCGCCGGCGATGTCGGCGAACGCGCAAGCGCTGCCCGCGCCGGCAATCCCGGCAATCCCGGCAATCGCGGCAGGAAGGCCAAGTCCAAGCCGGCCGGCGGTATCAAGGGCGGTTCTCCCGCCGCCCCCGCCCCCCCTGCTGTCGCAGCCTGGATTGCGCTGTTCAAGAGCTTCGAAACGAACCTGACGGAATATGAGAGTGCACCGCCGGAATCCCCGCTGCCCGACGCGAAACCCTTCACGCTCTACTGACCGGACTATCCGCCGCATGCGTTTGAAATTGCTGATCCCCGTTTGACACACAGCGCTACTGTCTCGCACCGGATTTCAACCGACATCCCCAAAATAACGCTCTCGAACAGGACCGGGCGCGAGATGGATATTTTCTCGGGCCGCGTCCCGATCCTCCGGTTGATCCCCGGATCAGGCCGGGGGAGAAGGATGACGGTGGAAAGGCCTCTGCGATGCCGGTAGACAGGACCTGTAAGGCACGCTGACGGAGACGGGGATGGGTCTGGGACGAGAGCTTGAAGGTTATACGGTTCTCTCCGTGGAACAGGCGGTTGCCGCGCCCTATTGCGGCCTGCTGCTGGCCGATGCCGGTGCGCGGGTCATCAAGGTGGAACGCCCGGGCGGCGACATCGCCCGCGCCTATGACCGGGCGGCAAGCGGCCACAGCGCCTATTTCGCCTGGCTGAACCGCGGCAAGCAGTCGATCGTGCTGGATATCGACGACCGGCAGGACGGCGACCTGCTGCGCGCGATGCTGTCCAGGGCCGACGTGCTTTTACAGAACCTGGCGCCGGGGTCGCTGGACAAGCGCGGCCTGTCCGGGCCGGCGCTGCGGCAAATCAATCCCGGCCTGATCACCTGCGAAATCACCGGCTATGGCCGCCAGGGGCCTTATGCGCGGATGAAAGCCTATGACCTGCTGGTGCAGGCCGAAAGCGGCCTTTGCGCGGTGACCGGCACGCCGGAATCGCCGTCGCGCGTCGGCTTTTCCGTCTGCGATATCGCCACTGGGCTGACCGCCTATTCGGCGATCTTGAGGGCGCTGCTGGCGCGGGCGAAAAGCGGCGAAGGTTCGGATATTTCCATCGCCATGTTCGACGTCATGGCCGACTGGATGAATGTGCCGCTGCTCTATCAGCGCTATCAGGGCAAGGCGACGCCGCGGGTCGGACTGATGCATCCGATCATCGCGCCCTATGGCACCTACCGCGCCGCAGATGGCGGCGAAGTCCTGATCTCCATCCAGTCCAACCGCGAATGGAAAGCCTTTTGCGAGAGGATTCTTGAAGAGCCGGACCTCGCCACGGATGCACGATTTGCCGATAATGAGGACCGGGTCGCCAATCGCTCCGAGATGGACGCCATCATCGACAAAGTGTTCTCGCGCCATTCCCGCGAGGCGTTGATTGTACTTCTCAACGAGCACCGCATTGCTTGCTCGAACCTGAATTCGGTCGCCGATCTGGAGCGTCATCCGCAGTTGCGCAATCAGCCGGTGGAGATTGACGGCGCGGAGCTGTTCGTCGCCGACCTGCCGGTGCGCATCGATGGCGACCGGCCAAGCCACGTGCCGGCGCTTGACGAACATGGCCCGGTCATACGAAGGGAGTTCCAACCCTCCGGGGCCTTGCAGGAGTAGAAAGCGTGGAAAACCCGACATCACGCCAGCCGGACCATGCCGATATTCGCGACGCGGTGGCCCGGCTTTGCCAGCGGTTTCCCGGCGAATACTGGCGCGAGCTCGACCGCGAACAGGCCTATCCGTCGAAGTTCGTCGAGGCGCTGACGGAAGCAGGATATCTCGGCGTGCTCATTCCCGAAGATTATGGCGGCTCCGGCCTCGGCCTTTCGGCCGCCGCCGCGATCCTGGAGGAGATCCATCGCTCAGGCGGCAATGCGGCAGCCTGTCATGCGCAGATGTACACGATGGGAACGGTTCTCAGACATGGCGATACGCGTCAGAAGCAGCTTTATCTGCCGCAGATCGCCGCCGGAACCCTGCGTCTTCAGGCTTTTGGCGTCACCGAGCCGACCAGCGGCACGGACACCACCGCGCTCAGGACAACGGCGCAGCGCGACGGCGATAGCTACGTCATCAACGGCCAGAAGATATGGACGTCGCGGGCGGACTATTCCGACCTGATGCTGATGCTGGCGCGCACCACGCCGCGCGACAAGGTGGCAAAGCGCACCGACGGGCTGTCGGTGTTTCTCGTCGACATGCGGGAGGCCAGGGACAACGGCCTGACGATCCGACCGATCCGCACGATGATCAACCACGCCACGACGGAAGTGTTTTTCGACAATCTCAGGGTGCCGGCGGACAATTTGATCGGCGAAGAGGGTAAGGGCTTCCGCTACATCCTGTCCGGCATGAACGCGGAACGCATCCTGATTGCCGCCGAATGCATTGGCGATGCCAAATGGCTCATTGATAAAGCCGCCGGCTACGCCAGGGAGCGGGTCGTCTTTGGACGGCCGATCGGCCAGAATCAGGGTATCCAGTTCCCGATTGCGCGCGCTTATGCGCAGATGCGCGCTGCCGAATTGATGGTGCGCGAGGCGGCATCTTTCTATGAGGCGGGAGGCGATCCGGGCGCGGAGGCGAACATTGCCAAGATGCTTGCCGCGGAGGCTTCCTGGGCGGCGGCGGAGGCCTGCCTGCAAACCCATGGCGGCTTCGGTTTCGCCGCCGAATACGATGTCGAGCGCAAGTTCAGGGAGACCCGGCTTTACCAGGTCGCGCCGATCTCGACGAACCTGATCCTGAGCTACCTCGCCGAGCACGTGCTCGGCCTGCCGCGGTCCTATTGAGGCGCTGATTGATGAGCGAAGCAGGAATTACCGAACGCGTTGCCGGCTTTGCCGTTGGGTCTGATGGCGCGCTGTTTCCGGCAAGTGCCAAGGCTGTGGCAAAATTATCGATGCTCGACTGGTCCGCCGTCATGCTTGCCGGGCTCGATGAACCGGTCAGCGTCATGGTCCGACGCATGGTTGCGGATGATGGCGGGACGCCGGCGGCCACCGTGTTCGGGCTCAATAACAAATTGCCGCCGCGCGCTGCGGCGCTGGCCAATGGCGCCGCCTCCCATGCGCTCGACTATGACGACACGCATTTTGCCTATGTCGGCCATCCCAGCGTTGCCGTCATGCCGGCGGCGCTGGCCATTGGCGAAAAGGCAGGCGCGTCCGGCGCCGAGTTGCTTCAGGCGTTTCTGGTCGGAGTGGAGACGACCTGCCGGGTCGGCTGTTTTCTGGGTACCAGCCACTATCAGCACGGCTTTCACCAGACCGCGACGGCGGGATCGTTCGGCGCCACCGCCGCCGGCGCTCGGCTCATGCGGCTCAGCCAAGAGCAGACCCGCCATGCGCTGGGGCTCGCCGCGACCCGCGCCTCGGGCCTGAAATCGCAATTCGGCACAATGGGCAAACCGTTTCACGCCGGCATGGCGGCGGCCAATGGCGTTGAGGCGGCGATGCTTGCCGCGTCCGGTTTCGTTTCCCGGCCCGACGGCATTGAATGCGAACAGGGATTTGCCGAGACCCATGCCGGCACCGGCGGCGATGCGGAAAAACTTTTCGCCGGTCTCGGCCGGACTTTCTGGTTCGAAAACGTCCGCTACAAGCATCACGCCTGCTGCCACGGGACTCATGCAGTGCTGGAGGCGCTCGCTGTGATCCGCAAT
>JAOTYV010000451.1 GCA_029861675.1 Alphaproteobacteria bacterium | reverse complement strand
AACCCAGCTTCGCCGCGCGCGATTTCCCCAATCCCTACATCTACCGGCCGCGCGAGGACTTGCTGGTGCTGGATTTCCCGGCGGCGGCGGATTTGCAGGATATTTTCGGCAAGGACTGACCGGGCGCGTGTCGCCCGTCTTCGGCCCCGGTTGCCTAAATTTGGATTTGCGATGACGGCGTCAGGATCCCGCGCCAACCGTCCGGTGTGGCACCATCACCAGCAGCGCCGCGACCGCCAATGCCGCTGCGGCGACCATCGATGGCGCCAGGAAACTATTGCTGATGCTATGGGCGAAGCCGGCGAAGGACGGTCCGATAATCTGCCCGAGCCCGAAAGCCGCTGTCATCAGGGCGAGGTTGCGGCGCGGGTCCCCGGCCGATAATTCGCGCGCGTTTATCAGCCCCAACGCGGTGATCCCCATGAAAGTTCCGCCAAGCAGCGCCGCGGCCACGACAATGGCGACGGCGCCACCGGCGAGAACGCTCATCGCAACGCCGGCGCTTTCGATGAGGCAGGCGATTGCGAAGCTGCGATGGTTGCCGAGCCGCCGGCCAATCCAAGTCCACAGCGCGACCGAGGGGATCGCCGACAAGCCGACCGCCAGCCAGACCACCGGTTCGACCGATCGAAGGTCGGGCGAGGCCCGCACCATCGATGAAATGAAGGTCGCGGTAATGATGTAGCCGAAGCCGAACAACCCATAGGCCACGATCAACGCGATCAAATTGGGCCCCGGCGTTTGCGTTCCTGGCGGCGTGGCCGGACGGTCGGGCGCCGGCCCGGTCGGGATCAATCGAAGCAGCGCTAGAAAGCCCAAGAAGGCGGCCGCGCCGCTGGCGAACCACTGTGCACGCCAGCCATAGCCGTACGCGGCGAGCCCCGCGACGATGACCGCGGACATTGCGATGCCGCAACCGACGCCGGCAAAATGCACGGCCGAGAGCGCCGGCCGCCCGGCCGCGGCGAGACGATCGAGAACAAGCGCCGAGGCGAAGACCAGAACAAACGCGCTGGCGACGCCGCCCGCGAAGCGCAATCCCAGAAATACAGCCAGCGAGTCCGTGAGACCCATGGCGCCGGTCGTGATAGCGCTGACCGCGAGCCCCGCCAGGAACCACTCGCGCCGCCCGCCCGGCAGCGAATCCATCGATGCGGCGAGGGCGCCCAGCAGATAGCCGAGAAAATTGGCCGATGCGATGATGCTGGCGTCGACCTTGGTCAGGCCGAGGCCTTCCTCCATGAAAGGCAGAATTGGCGTGTAAACGAACCGGCCGATGCCGACCGCAGCGGCCATCGCGATCAGACCGCCCAGGGCAATACCGGTTTCCGATTGGATATGGCGGTTCATCGCGCGACCCTAACACGGGTTCGGTGCGTTCGCCTCGGATCATGCCGTGAAGTGAGGGGGAGGACAAAAAATCCCGGCGGGCACGCGGTTTGACTGTGTCATCACCACGCGCATCCGCCAGGGCCTAGTCAAGTGCAGATACCGGAACGCCGTGGCGTTCCGGCATCGCGTCGATATTAGATCTTCAGATCGATCCCGTACGACCTCTTGGCAAATTTCCTCAGCCAATCCTTCGCGTTGTCGGGTATCCGAAGCTTGCTGTGGATCAGCTTTCGCGCCGGTTCGCCGATGGTGGCGGCGTAGGGTCCGAGAATGACGTTCTTCCGTTTCACGAATTTCGGATCGTTGAACATCTTCGCGGATGCCGACCGCCAGGCATCCACGACGTCGTCGGGAGTGCCCTTCGGCAGATGAAACGATTTGTTGGCGCCGACGCCGAGCTTAACCAGCGCGTCGAGCGCGTGGCCCATGCCGCCCGAGATCTTCTTGCCATGCACGGCTTCATAATATTCGTAAATTGTCGGCGTGTCGGGGTGAACCGGGTCGCGGCCCCAGCTGCCGTCCGCTCTGGACGAACCGAAGGTGAAGAGGGGCCGGGCGAGCCCCTTGTCGATGAGCGCCTTGCGGTTGTTCAAATAGGACAGCGAATTGTCGAAATTGATCGTGAATTCGCCGCGTTCGAATGCAAGCGCCATCGGGCCGTTGCCCTTCATGCCCCAAACGTCTTTGGTGTAGATGCCGAGAGCTGCGAAGGCGATCCGCTTGTTGATGGCCGACGAGGTCGGTGTCTTGCCGCCAAAAACGAGTTTTTCGATCGAGATATTTTTCAGATGATCGACCTTGGCTTTGAGACCCTTGACCTTATGAACGCCGAGCTTTTCATGCGTGTAGATCATGTTGCCGCGTGGCGCCAGGAGGATCGGGACCCAATCCTGAATTTCGAATTTCACCCGCGGATCGCGCAGGACATAGTTGAAAATCGTCGAGGTCGACAACGCCATCACCCAGGTGCCGTCGTTTTTGGCTTTCCTTTCGAAGAAGTTGCCGCCGAGGATTCCGCCGGCGCCGGGTTTGTTGACAATGAGGATATTCGGTTTGCCTGGCAGGTATTTCTCCAGGAACGGCTTCATGAAGCGGGTCAAGCTGTCGGTACCGCCGCCCTCGTTAAACGGCACGATGACCGTAATGCGCTTGCCCTTGAAGTCGGCCGCCGTTGCATCGGCGATGCCGGTCAGTGTTGCTGCGGCCGTTGCAAACAAGCCGACAACAAACGTCAACATCAGTTTTCTGAACATATTTTACCTCTCCCAGTCCATAAGTTGCTGTTCACCTTCCCGTTTCTTCTTATTATTCGGCAATTTCGCGCCACTTTTGAGGCG
>JAOTYV010000081.1 GCA_029861675.1 Alphaproteobacteria bacterium | reverse complement strand
GAAATTTCGCGACAGTAAATTTTGTCGCGACACTCGATAGAACTATAGCAACAGGAGGCCTTGCACGGTAGTGCGTCGCGCGGCGGTGTCTCAATCAGCCTCGAGCACCGCGAGACCCATGCCCGCCTGGCCGAATCCGTTGCCGGCGTACAGCATGTAGCGGCCGCCGATATGGTCGAAGACATAGGGATAGGCGATCATCTCGCTGTCCCAGCCTGAGTCCGAAACCGTCAACCCGGCGCGATCGTCTCGCCGCGTCCAGTGCCGGCTGTCCGGCGACTCCGCATATCCCAGACGATAGGCAAAATCGTCGCCCCGGTAGCAGTACCACATGCGCCACGTTGCACCGTCCCGTACGACGCAGGGCCGTGCGATGGCGCATTCACCGGGATGCGCGAAATCGATCACGACACCGTCCGGTGTCCAGGTGATGCCGTCCGGGCTGACGGCGTGACGGATATTGTAGTCGGGCCTGGGCGGCGTGCCGCGCCAGCGGGTCGCCGAGAGGTACCACATGCGCCAGTTTGCGCCGTCCTTCAGAACGCAGGGCGTCGAGACGAAAATCGGATCGGCCGCGCTATGGTCGAAAATCGGCGCGTCGCCCGACCGGTTGAAGCCAGTGCCGGCCCCTTCATCGGTATCGGCGCGTCCGGTTGCGAGGCCGATGGCGATGTGGAACGGGTCGCGCGCCGATTGGCTCCAGCCGATGTAGTAGTGCCGTCGCTCGACGCCGGCGGTAACCAGCCACGAGCCCATGGCGCCGGTTTCGTCGAAGCTTCCCGGCGGGCCGGGCGCGAGTGTGGGCGTCTCCGCCATCGCGAGGATCGTCAGCGGCTCGGCAAGGTCGATTTCCAGCCAGCCGAGGTGAGACCGATTCGCGCCGTCGCGCGGGGTGAACCACACGCGATGCCGGCCATTTTGCAGAGGCTCCGCATAGGGCATCGAACAATGGCTTTGCATCCACGGCCGCTGGCCGTCGGCGCTGAACACTCGGCCGAGCTTGCGCCATTTCATCAGAAATTGCGCAGCCGGTTGCTGGGAATTTTCGCCCGATCCGACGATGTTCCCGGATAAACGCCGCGTTCATCCGCGTTGTCGGTCAGCACCGCGCCCGCACCGATGACGCAATGCGCGCCGACGGTCAGGTTGTCGGCGACCGTCGCGTTGACGCCGAGAAAGCAATTGTCGCCGACCGTCACGGCGCCG
Organism: Alphaproteobacteria bacterium; assembly: GCA_029861675.1. Next base: position 14,628 of record JAOTYV010000081.1, on the reverse strand, counting down.
GAGACCACCACGTGGCTGGCGATAAACACGTTATCGCCGATCCGGCTGTGATGGCCGATATGGTTGCCGCTCCACAGGGTGGTGTTCTCGCCGATTTCGACAAAGGGCTGGATCGTGTTGTGTTCCAGCAGGAAGAGATTTTGGCGCGGCTCGAACCCTTGCCAAACCCACGCGCGACTCGAGACGTAATGTGCGAGCCGATACCCTTTGGCGCGCGCGGCGGCGGCCTTGTCCTGGCGTTGGCGGTTAACGCCGCCGTATCCCATTGCGACGAACAGATCGTGGTCGTCCGGCGGCGACCGGGATGCGATGTCTTCGAACGGCAGGACGGGCAGGCCGAAGGCCGTGTCACCATTCATGAATTCGGCGTCGACCGTGAATGCGGTCACCTCATAATCGCTGTCTTCGGAAAAATAGTAATGGGCGACTTGGGCAATTTGGCCGGTGCCGAAGATTATCAACTTTTGCATGCGGTGACTGTAACGGTGTCTGGCATCTTTGATAAGGGTCGGCGTAAACTCCGGTCCCATGTCCGATGCCATTCAGGCGCTTCAAGCCGCGCTCGCCCATCAACAGAATGGCGAGCATGAAGCGGCGCTCACGTTGTTGGGTGTTCTATTGCAGCGTGCGCCTGACCACCCCGACGCCCATCATTTGATGGGGCTGTCATTGCATGCGCTGGGCCGCTCCGGTGATGGTTTGCAAAAGGTGGAACAGGCCATTGCGGTTCGACCGGACGTGGCGATGTTCCACACCAATGCGGGCGTCATGGCGCTCGCCGCCGGTGACCCCGAGGGAGCGATCGCCCGGCACACGCGCGCGATCGAGATCGATCCGATGTCGTCGGACGCATTCAACAACCTTGGCATTGCGTTACAGCATCAGTGTTTGTTCGAGGACGCGCAGATGGTCCTCGAAAAAGCGGCGTTGTTGAACCCAAATTCTGCGTCGCCGCACGTCAATCTCGGCAATGTTCTGCGCTCGTTAGGACGGATGGCCGATGCGGTGGCTGCCTATGAAAAGGCGATTGCGCTAGCGCCGAATCTGGCGGAAGCACATAACAATCTGGGCAATGTCCTGAAGCAGTTGGGTCGTTATGGGGATGCGGTGGCATCGTTCGATCGTGCGCTGGCATTGATGCCGGATTATGCGGATGCGCAGTACAACCGCTCACTGGTGCTGGCGGCGCGGGGCGATACGGAAGGCGCGCTGGGCGGGTTGGATGGGGCGTTGGCGTTGCGTGACGACGGTCGCTTCCATTTGGCGAGGGCGGGGCTGCTGCCGGTAATCGGCCGGTCGGCGGAACATCTTCATAACTGGCGTGATCGGTTCGTGGCCGAGATCGGCGACCTGATTGCGCGCGATATCCGGCTGCCGATCACGGCAATTGACGCGCCGATGATGAATTTCTATCTGGCCTATCACGGCGAGAACGACCGGGACCTTATGGCTCTGTTGTCGCGGTTCTACCGTCAGGCGTGCCCGGAGCTGTGCTGGACCGCGCCGCATTGCGAGGCAGGGGCGGCGACGCGCGGGGTGGACCGTCTGCGCGTCGGATTTTTCTCGATGTATTTCAAGGACCATGCGGTGTGCTGGACGGTCCGCGATCTGCTGGCGGCGCTGCCGGCGGAGCGGTTCGAGCGGTCGGTGATCACCACGGTGACGCCGGCGGAAATCGACGGTGCATTGGTGGCGTCGGCGGACCGCACGGAGCATGTGCCGCAGGACCTGGTCGCGGCGCGAAACCGCCTCGCGGAGATGGAACTGGATATCCTGATCTATGCGGATATCGGCATGGACGCATTGAGTTACTGCCTCGCGCATGGCCGTCTGGCGCCGGTGCAATGCGCGACCTGGGGGCACCCGGTGACGACGGGCATCCCATCGGTGGACTACTATCTGTCGAGCGATGTGGCCGAACCGCCGGACGCGGCATCCCATTACACCGAAACCCTGATCCGGCTTGACGGCGTTCAAACCAGTTACCGGTTTCCGGAGCTGCCGGAACAGGTGCGCGACCGCGCGGCGCTGGGCCTGCCGGCGGAGGGGACGCTCTACATTTGTCCGCAAAGCCTGTTCAAACTGCATCCCTCGATGGATGCGCCGCTGGCGGCAATTCTGCGCGGCGATCCCGATGCGCGCCTGGTCGTATTCAAGGGGGTCGACGAATTCTCGGTGGATATGCTGTCGAAACGGTGGCGAGGTGCGTTCGGGGAGATGTTTGACCGGGTATGCATTCTTCCCCGGATGCGGTTCGCGGGCTTCATGGAGGTCCTGTGTTCGGCGGATGTGCTGCTGGACAGTTTTCCGTTCGGCGGCGGCAACACCAGCTACCAGGGGTTCGCGGCGGGGGTTCCGATCGTCACGCTGGCGGGCGGCTATCTGCGTGGCCGGGGCGGGCTGGCGCACTACCGCCTGATGGAGATCGAGGGATGTGTCGCGTCGTCGGCGGAGGAGTATGTGGAAATCGCACTGCGCCTGGGGACGGACGATGCCCATCGCGCCCGCATCGCATCATTGATTCGCGACCGCCGTGGCGTGCTGTACGATGACAGGCGCGTTGTCGAACACCTCGCCCAAATTCTCCAGGAGATCTCCCTGTGAACGACGCGGAAACGCTGTTCCGCGACGGCCGGTCGCATCATCGCGATGGGCGTCTGGAGGCCGCAGAGCAATCGTATCGGCGTGTTCTCGAATTTTCTCCCGACCATGCGGATGCGTTTCACATGCTTGGCGTGCTCGCGAGCCGGCGCGGCGATCGGGAGGACGCGTTGGCGCGGTTCGAAGCGGCGGCGGCGCTGAAACCCGATGACGCACGCATCTTGAACAATCTCGGTACCGCCTATCGCGCCGTCGGGCGGTTGGCGGAAGCTGAATCGTGTTACCGGAATGCCTTGGACCGCAATCCAGCCTCGCTGCGGGCGCGCATCAACCTGGCAAACGTTCTAACCGCGCGTGGCGATTTGGACGATGCGTTGCAGGAATACCGGACGGCGCTTGCGGTGAACTCGGAAGATGCCGGGTTGCGCAACAATTTTGCGGCGGCGCTGCGCTTGGCGGGCGATTTCGCTGCCGCCGAGGCGGTCTACCGCACCTTGGTAGCGGAACAACCCGGCAACGCGGCGGCGCATAACAATCTCGGCGTGGTCTGCATCAATCTGGGGCGGCCGGAAGAGGCGGCGGACAATTACAGGCGCACCTTGGAGATCGAGCCGAACCATCTCGAGGCACAGAACAATCTCGGCAATGCCCTGAAGGAGCTGGGTCGTCTCGAAGACGCCTTGGCGGCGTTTGACCGTGCGCTGACGCTGAATCCGGATAATTCGGACGCCAATTACAATCGGTCGCTCGTGCTGGCGGCGCGCGGCGATACGGAGGGTGCCCTGGCCGGATTGGACCGGGCGCTGGCCTTGCGCGACGACGACCGGTTTCGAATGGCGCGGGCGGGGCTGCTGCCGGTGATCGGCCGGTCGACCGAACATCTTCGGTACTGGCGCGACCGGTTCTTGGCCGAGATCGGTAACCTGATTGCGCGCGACGTCCGGCTGCCGATTGCGGCAATCGATGCGCCGGTGATGAATTTCTATTTAGCCTATCAGGGTGAGAACGACCGGGAGGTGATGACGCAGTTGGCGCGGTTTTACCGTCAGGCGTGCCCGGAGTTGTGCTGGACCGCACCGCATTGCGAAACGCGTGCACGCGGCGATGGCCGCCTCCGTGTCGGTTTCTTCTCGATGTATTTCAAGGATCATGCGGTGTGCTGGACGGTGCGTGATTTGCTGGCGGGGCTGCCGAACGATCAATTCGAGCGGTCGGTGATCACCACGGTTACACCTGCGGAGATCGACGATGCGTTGGCGGCGTCGGCGGATCGCACGGAGCACGTGCCGAAGGATCTCGTGTCGGTGCGCCGCCGCATCGCGGAGATGGAACTGGATATCCTCGTCTATGCGGATATCGGCATGGACCCGTTAAGCTATTGCTTGGCGCATGGTCGACTGGCGCCGGTACAATGTGCGATCTGGGGGCATCCGGTGACGACGGGTATCCCGACGGTGGACTACTACCTGTCGAGCGATGTGTCGGAGCCGCCGGACGCGGCATCGCATTACACGGAGACGCTGGTCCGGCTTGATGGGGTGCAAACCAGCTACCGGTTTCCGGCCATGCCGGATTGTGTGCGCGACCGCGTGGCGCTGGGCCTGCCGGCCGAGGGGACGCTGTATGTTTGTCCGCAGAGCCTGTTCAAGCTGCATCCCTCGATGGACGAACCGCTGGCCGCAATCCTGCGCGGCGATCCCGATGCGCGGCTGGTGGTCTTTCACGGCAAGGATGAATCGTTGGGAAGGTTGGTGTCGGACCGGTGGCGCGAAACGATGGACGATGGTCTCGAGCGGATTTGTTTTCTTCCCCGGATGCGGTTCGCAGGATTCATGGAGGTCCTGTGTTCGGCGGATGTGCTGCTGGACAGTTTTCAGTTCGGCGGCGGCAACACCAGCTATCAGGGGTTTGCGGCGGGGGTGCCGATCGTCACGCTGGCGGGGGCGTTTCTGCGGGGCCGGGGCGGGCTGGCGCATTACCGGCTGATGGGAATCGAGGGGTGCGTGGCGTCGTCGGTCGCCGCGTATGCGGAGATCGCGCTGCGTCTCGGAACCGACAAAGCGTATCGCGACAGCGTCGCGGCACAGATCCGCGACCGCCGCGGCGTGTTGTTCGATGACACGCGCGTTGTCGAACACTTCGCCCAAATCCTTCACGAAATCGGCCGATAAAGGATTGCGGCACGACGGTCGGCTGGGTCAGATTTGTTGCCGGATTTCCCCGGCAATCGTGGCGGCGCTTTCGCTCAGCAACCGTTCGGCGATGCTTTGATGCGATCCTTGCCAGTCGTCGAAGATGTTGAGGTCGATGCCGTGTGCGGAGAACACTGCGGGATCGTAAAGCGCCTTGCCCCCCTGCAAGTTGACGTACCGCGTCGCGCCAAGCGATTCGGCAATTTCCAGGATCCGATCCTGTCCTCGCACATTCGGGTCGATTGACAGTGTACTGGTGCGGATGGTGTCGAAGGGGAGGCCAAGCGCATTGCAGCAATGCCGCAGCAATCCCGCGATATAGTCCACCACATCGCCATGCGGTCGGTGCAACGCGTGTACAAGCGGCAGGGTCGTGTCGCTCAATATCGGAAATCGGCGGCATCGTTCGACCAGAGATTGTTCGGCGTCATCGGCAAACCGCAAATCTGCAATCAAGGCGTCGCGCGGCGCCGGTTGCAATGGCAAGGTGAGCCACACGGGGTCGCCATTGACGCCGGTTAGCTGATTGCGATGCACCCAGCCGCGCCGCGGAAATTGGACGCAATCCAACAACGCCACGCGGTCCGCCGCCGCGAAGAGGCGAAAATATCCTGCATACGGCAGAAAATAGGGTTGCATGACGGCGATGGTCGACATCGTGCGGCAGTGTTACCGGCAATCCGAAACATTTTCTATCTTCAATTGTGGACCGGGTCGCTGTATGTGATCGGTAATGCGGTCCTCGATCAAGTCAGCGCTTGCGAACGCCTTCGCCGCATTTGCGGAGGGCAGGATCGGCGATGCCGAGTCCCTTTGCCGCGCTGTGCTGGATCTCGATCCCGAAATTTCGGATGCGTGGCACCTTCTGGGCTTGATCGTGCTTGAAACCGGCAACGGAGACGCGGCCGTGGAATTCCTGGAACGCGCGGTTGGGTTGAGTGCGGCATTCGCGCCATACCGCGTAAACCTGGGAACCGCGTATCAAACTGTGGGGCGGCTCGCCGACGCGGAAAAGGCATTGCGCGACGCTTTGGGGTCGCAAGATGATCTGCCGGAGGCGCATTATAATTTGGGAAACCTGCTGCGGGAGACCGGCCGGACCGGCGACGCGGCGGCGTGTTTCGCACGTGCCGTGACGCTGAAGCCTGACTACGCCGAGGCACTCAGCAATCTCGGCCAACTTCGGCTGGAGGATGGTGATACGGCCGGCGCCCTGGCGTTGTTTCGCCGCGCCCTGGCGGCCAGGCCAGGCTATGCGGTGGCGCTGAACGGATGCTGCAGCGCGTTGGTTTCGCTTGGCCGCCTTGCCGACGCGATCGAGACGGGCCGGCTGGCGGTCGTCGCCGACCCGGACGATGCGGCGGCGCATTACAATTTGGGCAATGCGTATATGGCGGCGCCGATGCCGGGCGAGGCCGAATCCAGCTATCGTCGCGCGCTTCAGATCGACCCTGGCTTTGCCGATGCCCACGTCAATCTTGGTGCTGCCCTGCAGGCGCTGGGACGGCATGACGCGGCCATCGCGACGTTCGACCGGACGCTCGAGCTGGCGCCGGATATGCCGGACGCCCACTGGAACAAGGCGATCAGCCTGTTGGCGAGCGGGCGATACGCCGAAGGCTGGGCGCTCTACGAGTGGCGATGGCGTGCCGTGGATGGGCTTGAGCTGCCGCCGATCCCGCAACCGATGTGGGACGGCTCCGACCTGGCGGGCAAGACAATCTTAGTCCTGTGTGAGCAGGGATACGGCGACACGCTGCAGTTCATACGGTATTTGCCGATGGTGCGGCCGCTCGGGGGGCGGGTTATCCTGGAATGCGCGCCGCCGCTCCAGCCATTGCTGGTCGCACAGGAGATGGTCGATGCGGTCATCCTGCACGGCGACGCGCGGCCGTCCTTCGATTGCTGGCTGCCGATGATGAGCCTGCCGCGCGTCTTTGGCACGGATTTGACGTCCTTGCCCGCCACCTGTCCCTATCTTGCGGTGCCCGGTGCGATCCCGGATGTGCTGGCGGCCGGCAGCGACCGCCTTTCGGTCGGGCTGGTATGGCGCGGGAGTCTGACCAACAACCGGGGCCGGTACCGCTCCTGCAATATGGCCGACCTCGAACCGGTGCTGGCGGTCGAGGATGTGGCGTTTTTTAGCCTGCAGACCGAATTGTCCGATGCGGACCGCAAGACTCTTGAGCGGGCGCCGATTGTCGATCTCGGGTCCGGCTTCCGGGATTTCACGGACAGTGCGCGGGCGGTTGCGGCGCTCGATCTTGTGGTCTCCGTCGATACCGCGGCGGCGCATTTGGCCGGCGCCCTGGCACGGCCGGTCTGGACGGTTCTGTCAGCGATGCCGGATTGGCGATGGCTGACCGACCGCGACGACAGCCCCTGGTATCCGTCGATGCGCCTGTTCCGGCAACGGAGCGTGGCCGCATGGTCGGATGTTTTCATCGAGGTGGCGGAAGCGTTGCGGCAGCAGGTGGCGCGATATGGCGCAACGGGTTCCGGGGTCGTCGATATTAAGGAGAGAAGATAGTGAGCGAAACACCCGATCCTATTCCGCTGATGCGGCTGCGATTGCCCGGCGCCGCGACGCTGCAGCCCTATCTCGAAGAAATCGACCGCAATCGCTGGTACACGAATTACGGCCCGCTGGAGCGTCGCCTGATTGGCGCTCTGGAGCAGCATTTCGATCTCCCGGGCGGCGGCGCCACCAGCGCGGCGAATGCGACGATCGGCTTGGCGCTGGCGCTGATGGCGGTTTCGGACGAACCCGACGGGTACTGTCTGATGCCCGGATTTACCTTTGTGGCGACGGCCCATGCCGCGCGGATGGCCGGGCTGACACCGTGGTTTGCGGATGTGTCGGAGACCGGCTGGGCGCTGACACCGGCGATTGCACGCGCCGCGCTGGACCGCATTGACGGTGCGGCGGCCGCGGTGATGCCGGTGGGGGTGTTCGGTGCGCCGGTCGATGCCGGGGCCTGGGACGATTTTCAGCGGGAAACTGGAATTCCCGTCGTGATCGATGCCGCCGCGGGCATCGATGGTGCCCGAATTGGCCGATGCCCGACCGTGATCAGCCTGCATGCGACCAAGCCGCTTGCGGCCGGGGAAGGGGCAATCGTTGCGAGCCGCGATCCGGATGTCGTCGGAGAAATCATGGCCCGGGCCAATTTTGGGTTTCGAGGCGCACGCCGGGCGGAAGCGATCGGAATGAATGGCAAAGTGAGCGAATACACCGCGGCCGTCGCGCTCGCGTCACTGGATCTTTGGCCCGAGAACCGGGAACAGCTTTCCAGGGTCACGGCCGAATACCGGTCTAAATTGACCGGACTGACCGGCGTCACCCTGTCGCCCGGATTTGGCGATGGTTGGGTGAGTTCGACCTGTAACGTTGCATTTTCCGATCCGGTTGCCGACCGGATCATCGACTCCTTGCGCAGCCGCGCCATCGAATCGCGGCAATGGTGGAGCAAAGGATGCCATCGCGAGCCGGCGTTTTCGGACTGTCCGTGCGGCGATTTGGCGGTTGTCGACGCCTTGGCCGAGCGGGTCATTGGCCTGCCCTATTTTGCCGGTTTGCGGCCGGGGGATATCGATCGAATTGCCGGGACGCTCGCCGGTCTTCTGGCACGGTAATAACTGCCATCGTGGCAAGACTTGCCCGGCAAGTGTCGAAGTTCTTAACCTCCAGACCGCCGCATACTCCCGAAAATATATATCAATATCAATTGCATGCCGGTTTTCCCAAATCTGGCATGTCGGTTGCCATTAACCAAGAAAGGTTTCCGGTGTCCTGCCGGCGGGTTCACATACCGTGCCGCTGTATTTGATGCCGAATGTCATTGCCAGAAAGGATCTGACATATGGCCATCGACAAAATCAATCTAACCGGGGGTGTCCGGTCAAATCTCCTGAGCCTGCAGCGGACGACGAATTTGATCGAGATCGTCCAAACCCGTCTTTCAACGGGGCTGAAGGTCAATACGGCCATCGACGATGCCAGCGCCTTCTTTACGTCGCGCGCGTTAAGCAACCGGGCCGATGATCTGAGCAACCTCAAGGAAAATATCGACCTTGCGGTGAGCGCGCTCCAGACCGCGATAACCGGCATCGAGTCGATTACCGAATTGGTCGAACAGGCGAAAGGCCTGGCGAACAATGCGAAGGCGACCGGCGATACGTCCGAGCGGTCGAGCCTGGCATTGCAGTTCGATCAATTATTGGGGCAGATCGACGATCTGGCCAACGATTCCAGCTTTAACGGCACCAATTTGATCCGGGCGACACCGGACAATCTGGAAGTCGATTTCAATGAGGACGGCAGCAGCGATATCACGATTATCGGCCTGGATTCGACCACCGGCGCCGCCGGCATAAATGTGAGCGCATCGGGCAATAACTTCCTCAATACCACCGACATCAACGCGTCGATTACGCAGCTCAACAGCGCCTTGTCCTCGCTCCGGACGAATGCTGCGACGATCGGCTCGAACAACACGATCCTGCAAAGCCGGTTGAATTTCACCCAGGAACTATCGAACACGCTGGAGGAAGGCGCGGCCAAGTTGACATTGGCCGATCTGAACGAGGAAAGCGCCAATCTGTTGGCCTTGCAGACACGCCAACAATTGGGCCTGAATTCGTTGTCCCTGGCGGCGCAGAGCGAGCGCGCGATCCTGAACCTGTTTAGCTAGGAGACCATGACGGAGGTCCGGCGGACCTCCGTTTTCGGCGCGCCACGCACGGTGCGCCCAGGGGGCAGTATATTCCCTCCCGCGGGCAGTATTTGCCGGTCGGGGGCGGAAATTTTTGCCGTCAGCCCGGGCCTTTACGTGGGCGGCGTGCCTATTTCTTCCTAATTCTAAAGAGTTACCACCATGCGGTAGGGCTGGCATGGCGGTTGCGTCTATTCACGCGACCGATGGCCTGATCGGGGTTCCGTCGTGGCCACCCGTGCCGAAGAAATCGGTTCGGAATCGGTAGCCGGTCGCAGAATGCGGCCGGAAATCATCCTAGAATGGGAGTAAATTGTTATGGCTAACAATACCATTAACCTATCCGCAGGCGTTCGTAACAACCTGCTCAGCCTACAAAGAACGTCTAGCTTGATTGGTGTCGCACAGACCCGTTTGTCGACGGGTCTCAAGGTGAATTCGGCTCTCGACAACGCGAGTGCCTTCTTCACCTCGAAAGCCCTAACCAACCGCGCCAATGACTTGGAAGGCTTGAAGTCAGATATCGAGCTGGCCATCAATACCATTGAAGCGGGCATTAACGGCATCGACGGCATCACCGAATTGGTCGAGCAGGCCAAGGGTCTCGCGAACAATGCGAAAGCCACCGGTGATACTTCCGAGCAATCGTCTTTGGCGGCGCAGTTCGACGAACTGCTCAACCAGATCAACGATCTCTCGAACGACTCCAGCTTCAACGGCACCAACCTGATTCAGGCGACGCCGGACGATCTGGATGTCGACTTCAACGAAGCGGGCACCAGCGATCTCACGATCACCGGTCTCGACTCCTCGACCGGGGCCAACGGCCTCAACATCGCGGCTTCGACCAACGACTTCGGTGACGCCGCCGCCATTACGACGGCCTTGACCGAATTGAACAGTGCCCTGGTGACGCTGCGCAGTAATGCGGCGACATTGGGTTCGAACAACACCGTTCTTCAGACGCGGTTGAGCTTTACCGACGATCTCGTGGGCACCTTGGAAGATGGCGCGGGCAATTTGACGCTCGCCGATTTGAACGAGGAAAGCGCCAACCTGCTTGCATTGCAGACGCGAGAGCAGCTCGGCATTAACTCGTTGTCTCTGGCAGCCCAGAGCGAACGATCAATCCTCGCCCTGTTCGGTTAAGCCGAAGGGTGAAGGGAAGTTGAAAGCGGGGGTTTCGACCCCCGTTTTCTTCTCTTGAAATAAAACCTAAGAATACGGCTAGCAGAATTTATCGCGACGGATTGAGAAACGTGGTATAGATATTGCGAGTGTTTGGATATTCGTACGCCCAATATTTTGTCTTTATTGGCGATAAGTAGAGAAAAAATGCCGCTGAAGATCGTTCTAAAGCCGGGGGAAAAAACCGTAATCAATCAGGCGGTGATATTGAATGGCGGCGAAAAGGCCGAGTTGATCGTTCAAAACAAGGCCAGCGTTCTGCGCGAGCGGGACATCATGACGGAAAAGGGGGCGGACAGCCCCGCGAAACGGATCTATTTCATTGTGCAGATGCTCTACATGTTTCCCGACAAGGACCAGGAGTATCAGCAAAGATTCCAGAATCTCGTGAAGGAATTTGTGAACGCCGTACCAAGCGCGACACCGCTCATCCTCGATATCGGCAAACAGATCGTCGTTGGCGATGTGTATGGCGCGCTGAAAACTTGTCGCAAACTGATGACGTATGAAGAAGAGGTGCTGAAACATGCAACCCAGCAACAGTAGCCAGGCCTATCAGTCATCCCAGAAGCTGGGGTCGGCGCCGCGTCAAACCGAAGCGCGCGCCTTGTTGGAGGCCGCCCGCATGATGGATGCGGCGGTCGAATCCGATGACATGGATGCCTATCGTGCGGCACTGCGTCTCAATTGGCGGCTCTGGACGATCATTCAGGCGGATGTCACCGCGCCCGAATGTGAACTGCCGACCGAAATTCGCGAGAATATCGTCAGTTTGAGCGTCTTTATCGACAAGCACACGGTTGGTGCCCTGGCCGATCGGGCCAGTGAAAAATTACGCGTCCTGATCGATATCAATCGAAACATTGCCAGCGGGTTGATGGGCCTTGGAATTGAAGAAGCCGGCGCCGATCCGAATCAGGATGACGCCTCGGATGACCCGCAAAAGGAAAGTGCGGACAGCGGCAATTTCTTAGCCTAGACCAGTTCTTGTTTAAATTGACTCGAGTGAAATGGTCTATCTCGTAGTTTTTGCGAAAATACGTCGTCGCCAACCGTTTCGGTTCGCTCGGGATTTCCTCTAGCGTCCCCGTTCGCCAATCCCATCACCGATCGACCGGCGGCCTGAAAGCGGCAAGGGCCTCGCCAATGTCGCGCACCGGAAGGCTCCAGTCGCCGGGGCGCGCCTGGCGGAACAGCCGCATGGTCGGATACCACGGGCTGTCGTCACGATCGAGCAGGTAGCGCCAGTCGGCGGCATATCCCAACAGGACCCACACCGGCCGGGCCATCGCACCGGCCAGATGCGCCGCCGCGGTATCTACGCTGATGACCAGGTCGAGGGCGCCAATTGCGGCCGCCGTCGCGCCAAAGTCGCGGAGGTCCGGCGCAAGATCCTCGATCCCATCGGGTAGGGGCTCCCGCCGGTCCTTCTGGAGGCTGAACAGGCGCAGACCGGGCAGTCCCAGGAGCGGGCGCAAGGCGTCGATCGAACACGACCGCATCTGGTCGTCCTGACGTTTCGCGTTGCCGGACCAGACGAGGCCAACATTCAAACACCCGCTGCCGAGACGATGCCGCCACGCGAGGGCTTCAGGTTCTGATGCGCGCAGATACGGGACCGAAGCAGGAATGGTGGATAGTGTCGTCCGCAGAATATGCGGCAGGCTCAGCAACGGCACCTGGAAGTCGGCAGGAGGCAGGTCGTCCCCGCGTGAGATAACGGTGATACGGCCATCGGCGGATGAGGCCGCAACGGATTCGAGCAGCCGCCGCAGCGCCGGCTGGCATTCGACGATGACCGAGCCGCCCTGATCCGCGACCAATGGGATATAGCGGCAGAATTGCAGCGTATCGCCAAAGCCTTGCTCAGCGTGAATCAGCAGACGGCGGCCAGCGGCGCCGGCGTTTGGGCCGAGCGGCTCGCCCTGCCACCGCGGCGCCGAAAATTCCCGTTTCGGTGAGGAGAAGGTCGCGGCGCGCCATCGCGCTTCATAGTTACTCCAGCCCTGATCGAAATCGCCGGCGGCGAGCTGCGCGATGCCGAGGCTCATGCGGATATCGGCCTGATCGGGTTCGAGGGCGAGGGCCTTCTCGTAGACCGCAATGGCATCGTGCGGCCGGTTCTGGTTGAGCAGGACGAGACCGAGATTGCCGTAGGTCTTGAAGTCGAGGGGAAGACCGGCGAGCACCGCGCGATAACAACGTGCGGCGTCGTCCAGTTGCCCGGTTTCCCGCAACAGATTTCCCAGACTGCGCTGCGCTTCCGCCCAGTTGGGCCGCTGTTGCAGCAATGTGCGAAGGGCCGTTTCCGCGGTGGCGATATCGCCCAGTCGGTGCCGTATGACAGCGAGATTGTGCGCGGCCTCCAAATTGTCGGGCGCTAGCGACAGCGCCTTTCGAAGCGGCGCGACCGCTTCCCCATGCCGGTCGAGACTGCACAAGGCGAGGCCGAGATTGTTGAGCGCCGATACCAAATCGGGATTTACGGCCAATGCCGCCTCGGCGGCGGACACCGCTTCCGCGGCGTGGCCAGCGTCGAGGAGCGCCGCGGCGAGGTTACTGTGGATCTCCGGCCAATCGGTCCGCAGCGTCAGCGCCGCGCGGTAATGGTGGATTGCATCGGCTGTCTTGCCCAGACGTTGGAGCGCGGCGGCGAAACGGGCATGATAGACGGCGTCGCCCGGCGCGCGGTTGAGCGCGTCGCTCCAGGACGCGGCGGCCTCGGCGGGCCGGTCCATTTTTTCGAGGATTTCGGCCAGCAGCGCGCGCGGCAGGGCGTTTTCGTCCGAGAGTTTTGCCGCCTGGACGAAACAGGTCGCGGCGTCGGTCAGCAGGTTTCGCGCATACGCTGCGCGTCCGCGCAACAGCCAGGCGGCGGCGATCCGCGCGTTCTGCTCCAAAAGCTGGCGCAGGATCGTCTCTGTCTGGACATAATTCTCGTCGCGGTATGCGTCCCGCGCGGCACGCATGATTTCAGAAACGGATCCGGTAAGCGTATCCGGGCGGAGGGTCGATGGTCCCGATGTCGATCCGTGCGCGGCCATGGGGTATTCGGTCCGGTTCGGTTGGGTGCCGGCTTAGCGGCCGATTGCCGGCGCGCCGCTACCGTAGGAAATTGTTCAGCGACAGCGACGTAATCCGGGCAATGAGCTGAAACGACGCCTCGAGCTGCACTTGCTGAAAATTGAGCTTGGAGATCGTTTCCGCGGTATCCACGTTTTCGATGTCGGCGATCGAATCAATGGCGAAGTTGATGAAATCGTTATGTTTATCCCGCTGTGCATCGAGGGTGCGCAATTTGAGGGAAACATCGGCGGAAAAATCCGAGATGGTTTTTTGCAACCCATTGTCGTCCAGCGCTTCGTTTAGCGCGGTGATTGCATCGTCGATGACCTGGTTCTCGGCCGGCGTGATCGGGCTGGAGAAGGTGATCTGGGCGATGGAATCGAGGGCGCGAATGACTTTCTCGAATGCGGATTCGTCGGCCGTTACGCCGTACTGGAGGACGAAGGTTTCATCGATCCGTACTTCCTGGATGGTCGCGTCGCCCTGGTAATACCCGGTGTCGGGCGTCGGGTCGAAGGGCGGCGGCGTCGGTGCGGTATAGACGCCGTTGCCGAGATCTACCGGTAATGTATCGGTCCTCCCGCCGGCGAACAGATGGCGGGAATCGTCGCGCTGGTTCAGCAGGTCGACCGCCTGGGCCAGGAATTGATTGGCGATATTCGGCAGGTTGATCGTGTTGGCGGCGTCGCCATGCAGCGAATTGCGGAGCACCGAACGCATCTCCCGTGCAAGTTCGTCGATCCCCTCGAGGCTGAAGTTCATCAGCTCGAGCCGCCGCTCCGTATGGGTGATGTTCAGCAGGAATTGCTCGGACCGCGCCAACTCGTTCTTCAGGTTGACCAGCCGCGGCGTATCCTGCGGGATGC
>JAOTYV010000328.1 GCA_029861675.1 Alphaproteobacteria bacterium | reverse complement strand
GAGTCATCCACCTGGCCGCGTTCCTGCAATACGATTGCGAAACGGAACCGGACAACGCGGTTGCCGTGAATGTAAATGGCACGCTCAATCTGCTGCGGGCGGCCCGCCAGGCGGGCGTGCGCCGGTTCGTTTTCGGCAGCAGCATTGCTGTCTATGGCAACGGCGCGGTGGTTTTCTCGGAAGACACGCTGCCGGCGACGCCGGTTAAACTCTATGGCCAAACAAAGCTGATGGGCGAGGCCCTCGGCGAACGCTACCGCATGCTGCATGGCTTGGATTTCGTCGCCGTGCGCTATGGCGGCGTCTTCGGCCCTGGCGGACCGGTCAAGAACAAGGGCATGTCGGCCTTGCGCCACGAACTCAAGCAGACCCTGTGGGGCAGGCCCGCGCATATAACCGGCGCAAGCGGGGAAGAATGCTTCCAATACACCTATGTAAAGGACGCGGCGGCCGCGACGATCGAGGCGATACGGCGTCCGACGCCGGGATACGCGGTTTATAACGTGGCTGGGCCGCTCTCGAATTACATCAGCCTTATGCAATTCTACGAAGCCATTCGCAGCGTTGCGCCGAATGCCGGTACGGCGACATTCAGCGGTGATTCGGAAAGCGGGTTGCGGGTCGATATCAGCCGTATGCAGAGCGATTTGGGTGTCGTTCCGCGCTATACGGTCGCGGACGGGCTGCGCGATGAGTTGGCGCGGTCAGAAACGGCGGACGATCGACATGCCGGGTCCGTCGACTGAATTGAGCGGCCGCAGGGTGATGTTCCGCTTCTCCAGGAAGGGGTTGTACTTGACCACCGTCTTGGCGACGAAATACCCGACAAGGCCGCCGACGAAGACATCCGACGCCCAGTGCTTGTTCTTGTCGACGCGCGCCAGCGCAGAGCCGACGGCAATGGGGTAGGTAACCCATGGCACCCACGGGCTGGTCTCGCCATAGACTTCGGAAATCGTGGTGGCGAGCGCAAAGGCGACCGTGGCATGGCCCGAGGGAAACGCCTGGTTGGTGCCGTTGCCGGGTCCGTTGAATTCAAAACGGTTGTCGGTCTTGTTCGGTCGGTCGCGGCCACTGATCCATTTCAGACTGAATGTGATGCCCTGGGCCAGCGCGATACTTTCGATGGCCATGAGACCGAGCGCTTTTTCCCGCTTGGCATCGGCGATGCCGGCTGTGTCGATCGCTTCCGCGATGGCGTAGGTGCCGAGCGACAAGGCGCCCATGTATCGTACGTTGCCGAAGGCGTTGAGAACGTCGAAGACGTCATCGCTGGTTCCGCTGCGGATGTCATCTTGCCAGAAATCGCGAATTTCCTTATCCAGCACCAGGAAGATACCCGTGGCGCCGGCGAGACCGGCGGCGACCCACCAATCCTTGGCGTCGAAGCGCGCCGGCGCGGTGAACATACGCCAGATATTGAGCGGGTAGCTCAGGTAGTAATCTTTCTCGAGCGCATAGACGCCTTGTTTGTAGTTGGCGAGCGTTCGCGGCTTCGGATCGTCCGATGTGTCGGGTGCCGCCGCCGGTTTTAGGGTATCGCCGGCGCGGTGAAAGGTGCGGGTGTTTGGCGCCGGTATGCGCGATTTGGCGTCGCCTGCGGGCACCGGGCGTTTGGTCATGCCGTGCAGCGAGAAACCGGGCGCCACCGACCCCTTGGCTTTAGGCGGCGGCGGTTGCAACCGCGGATTCGACGGCCGCCTTTCCGGTGCGCGCGGCGTCGCATCGGATGCGCTGTCATAGGCTGATTTATAGGTGTAGCCGGATCCCTCGGCGCGCGACGGAATGCGCCGTACGCCGGTTGCCGTCGGGACATAGAGCGGTGTGTATTGGGAAGACGCTTGCGCGATACGAAGACCATTTTCGCTTGTTCGCGGGCGATCCGCGCCCGATGCCGTTGCGCTGGCGCCCAGGCAACATGCACCGGTTAGTATGATCGTGAATAATTTCATCGTTTAATTTTTATTGTTATTGGCTTTTGCCCCCTGTCCCCGTGTCATTGCGCATCGTCCGCCTCGATGCGCGCTTTCTTTCGTGCCGGCCCCCGGGGATGGCCAACGCGTTGCGCCGCGGCAAGCCTACCGCATTGCTTATGGCGACACTATAGCGGTCGCACGGCGGTCCGGCCAATCGAGAATGCGGCCGGGTTCGAGCACCGCCAATCGTGCCGCGTGACGTTTGATCGGCTCTTTCAGTGGAACTTCGGCGCGTCCAAACGAAAAAATAGCCCTGTCCCTAACTGCGGGACAGGGCATAGCCTTGATCGTTTTGGGTTATCGCAGTTTAGGATCGATCCATACGCGGTCGAGCGCCTGATTGAGATAATGGCTCGGCGCGATGTTCCATCCCTTCACGTAGGCCCGGTGCGGATTGATCTTGTTCCACCACATGACGGCGGCGAAATGCGACTGGCTGCCGATGACGTGTTTCTCGTAGGCACGCATCTTCGTGTACTGCTTCTTGGCGTCGGCTTCATACAGCATGTCGTAATACAAATCGTCCGTCTTCTTGTCTTCGTGATAGGCATAATTGGCGCCCGCGTTTAGGAGCCACTTCGAGACGTCGATGGTCGGGTTGACAATTGACGCGGAAATGAACGACGTGCAGACGTCGAAATCCTTGGTCTTGCGGAGACCCGCATACCACGGTCCGGACGGCACGACCTTCTGATCGGCATCGATACCGGTCTTGCGCCATTGGTCGATATACCACGTGCCGACAACCTTATAGGGCTGGTCGACGGCGCGGTTCCATAGCGTGACCTTAAGCGGATTTTTGGGCCCGTAACCGGCCTCGGCCAGCAGCTTGGCCGCCTTGGCACGGTTCGCTTTGACGTTCGGGTGGAAGCCCGGAATGTTGTCCTGCAACCATTTCTTCTTGGCCGCCAAGGGATGCTTCGGGAAAACCAGACCGCCAACGGTCTTCACGAGGGCGATCTTCGAGAGGTATTTGGAGCCACCCCATCGATCCATCGAATAAGAAAGCGCCTGGCGCACGCGGGGATCCTTGAACCGCTTGATCTTCTGATTGGCGTTGAAGCCCATCACGATGTTCCAGTCGCTTTCCTGGACGCGGATTTTCTTGCCCAGGGCACGAACCAGATCGTCGCGCGCTTTCGGCGGGAAACCACGGAACTCGATGGCGGCACGATTGCCGCGAATGGCCTGCAGCCTTACCGACATCTTAGGCGCGGAAATCGCCTTGAAGCCGTCGAGATAGGGTTGCCCCTTGACGTGGAAGTCTTTGAAACGCCCGCCTTCCATAAAGGCGCCGGGTTGATGCTGGACGAGTTTGAATGCGCCGGTTCCGTTGATGTTCTTTTGATGCCAGCGATAGCCGTGCGTATCCAGATCCTTCTTCGAATAGATGAAGTTGAACGGCGAGGCGAGCGCGCCGACCATTGCCGCCAATGGCCGCTTCATCTTTACGACGAGTTCGTATTGCCGGGCGCTTCGACCGCGGCGACGACCGAGTACCATTGCTTGCGTGAACTCGGAATGCCTTCCGGCGGAAAGATGATCTTGTCCAACGTCGCCTTTATGTCCGCCGACGTCATCGGCGTGCCGTCATGGAATTTTACGTTCTGTTTCAGCTTGAAAATATAGTCCTTGCCGTCCGAGCTGAGTTTGTAGGATTCGCACACGTCGCAAATGATGTCCGTCGGAGATTGCGGATTGTCCGGGTTGACCCGGAGCAGCAGGCTATAGAACGGCCGGATTGGATGAATCATCCCGAAGGTCGTTTCCTTGTGACCGTCGTATGAGGGGATCTTGCTGCCGACCACGTAGTTCAGCATGCCGCCGCGAACCGGTGTCTCCGCGGCGAAAACTGTGCCGATCATGCCGAACGCGATGATGACGCTCAGCAGGATGCGTTTCAGCAAATTCGATGATAGCTGTAGCATTCTTGGTGCCTCCCATTATGATTTGACACAAATAGTTTTTTGTTTTCGGCTACCCGCGACCGCCATTATAGGCGTCATTCGGGTGCGCGTTGGGCGCGTAATTTGCGCCGGTTAAAAGCTTAACACTATTATTTTGCCGGGAACCAGAGCGGGATCGCCAAATTGGCTGGTTGCGGCTCTTGAAAATTTGCCGCCGCGGGATTGCCCTAACTTGCTCCGTGCCGCCAATCTTCCTTGATCATGTCGCTCGCTTTTTCGGCGATCATGATGGTCGGCGCGTTGGTGTTGCCCGACGTGATGCTGGGCATTACCGATGCATCGGCGACCCGCAATCCCGCGATACCGTGCACCCGCAGACGTTCGTCGACGACGGCGCGGTCGTCCCGGCCCATCCGGGCGGTGCCGACGGGATGGAAGATGGTGGTCGCGATGTCGCCGGCCGCGCGGGCGAGGTCTTCATCGCTGGCGATATGGGGACCGGGCTTGAACTCCTCGGGCTCGAACCGGGCCATCGCGGGTGCGGCACAGATTTGCCGGGTGAGCCGGATCGCCTGCGCCGCCACCTGCCGGTCGGCCGGCGCCGACAGGTAATTGGGCTTGATCTCGGGCGCGGCCGATGCGTCCGGGCTCTTGATGCGGATGTGGCCGCGGCTTTCCGGCCGGAGGTTGCACACCGACGCGGTAAAGGCGGGGAAGGAGTGCAGCGGGTCGCCGAACCGTTCCAGACTGAGCGGCTGCACGTGGTACTGCAAATTGGGCGTCTCGCGTCCCGGGTCCGACTTGGCGAAACCGCCGAGTTGGCTCGGCGCCATGGTGAGCGGCCCGCGCCGCAGCAGAAAGTATTCGAGTCCCATGCCGATCCGGCCGATCAGGCTGTTCGCCCGTTCGTTCAGCGTCTCGGTGTTGCGCACCTTGAAGGCGAGGCGCACCTGGAGATGGTCTTGCAAGTTCTCGCCAACGCCCGCCAGCGCGTGGCGCACCGGAATGCCGAAGCGTTGCAGCACATCGCCGGGACCGATGCCCGAGAGCTGCAGGAGCTGCGGCGACGCGACCGCGCCGCTCGCTAGAATCACTTCGCGCCGCGCCGTCGCGGTGGCCGCTCTGCCTTTGAGACGGAACGCGA
>JAOTYV010000063.1 GCA_029861675.1 Alphaproteobacteria bacterium | reverse complement strand
CCGCGAAAAATGCCTGCCAGCGGCGCCGGCCGAGCGTCCGGCTGACCTCCATCACGCCGACGGATTGGCTCAGGAATGCCGATCGCGCAAGCAGATAGACATAGGGGTACAGCACCAGAGTAAACATGCATATGGCGCCGCCAAGGCCGCGGATTTCCGGAAACCAATAGTCGCGCGCGGACTGCCAACCGAACGTCGAACGAAGGACGCCCTGAACCGCGCCGGTGTAATCCAGCAGGTCGGTATAGGTATAGGCGATGACATAGGCGGGCACGGCCAGTGGCACCAGCAAGGCCCATTCAAATATCTTGCGCCCCGGGAAATCGTATACCGTGACCAGCCATGCGGTGGACGTCCCGATCAGAAATGTGCCAACGCCGACGCCGACCGCCAAAACCAAGGTGTTGCCGATATAGGACCAGAGGACGGTTTCGCTGAGATGACGCCACACATCGGGCGCGGGCGTCAGCGCGATGCCGATGATGCTGACCAGCGGCAAGGATACGACAATGGCCACTGCAAACAGGCCGATGGTCCAGCCGTTCGCCCATTCAGGCCATGCGAGCGCTGAGGACGACCCTCGTTTGCCCTTGGTCGCATCTACACTCATCGTTCAGAATTCCACCAATGCTGCGCACCAGCCATTTCGGTCGGGGACGGCGGATGCGGCGGACGGACGTCCACCCGATCAGATCATAACAGAAAAGGGCCTCCACATCGCAAAGGGAGGCCCCGTCCGTCGGCTTTCCGCCAGCGTGCGCCCGGCTACCACCCTACACGATCGACAATTTTCTGCGCCAACGGGCTCAAATCGGCGATTTTCCCGAGGCTTACCGTGTCTTCGCGAAAGCGGCCCCAGGAGGCGACTTCCTTGTCCGTGGCGACGGCCGGATTGACCGGGTACTCGTAATTTTGCGCCGCATACATTTGCTGTGCGAACCGATCACTGAGGAATTCGAGCAGCTTGATCATGTTCGCGCTGTTCTTGGCGTAGCGCGTCACCGCCGCGCCGGAAATGTTGACGTGTGCGCCGCGGTCTCCTTGGTTCGGAAAAACCAGATCGACCTTCTCCGACCACGCCTGCTGTTCCGGCTTCTTCTTGTTGAATTTCATCTTGCCGTAATAGTAGTTGTTGATCACGGCAACGTCGCAAACACCCTGGGAGATCGCCTGAATCTGACCGCGGTCATTGCCCTGCGGCTTGCGCGCCAGATTGGCGACCAGCCCCTTGGCCCAGGCTTGCGCTTTAGCTTCGCCATGCGCGGCGATCATCGATGCCAGCAGCGCCCGGTTATACACATGACTGCCTTTGCGCGTGCAAATGCGGCCTTTCAATTTAGGGTCCGCCAGATCCTCGTATGATTTAACCGTTCCCGGTTTCACCCGGCCCTTGGCAGTGGCAATCAGGCGAATTCGCTTCGTCAGCCCGAACCAGCGCCCCTCCGGATCGCGGAGATGCGCCGGGATGTTCTTATCCAGAACAGCCGATTTCACCGCCAGCAACAATTCCGCATCCGCATGCGCCTTGAGGCGCGAAATATCGGCGGTCAGAATGCCGTCGGCCCGGGTGTTGCGGCCCTCGCTCTGAATGCGCTTCAGCATGCCTTTCTTGGCAAAGACTACGTTCACCTTGATGCCGGAGCGTTTGGTGAACTCGTCCAGAAAGGGCTTGATCAGAAAAGGCTGCCGGTAGGAGTAGATATTGACTTCCGCGGCCGCCGCCGGTGATCCCGCTGCGGCGACAAGTGCCACAAAAACGGTGCAGAGGAGTTTCTTCATTGGTGTTCGTTCCATGGGGGTTTCTGCATCTATTATCATTGCGATTGAGAACCATTCGCATTTAGGCACCTTATCGTGCCCGATGCCGGCCCACAAGCGCATCGCTTGGGCAATTTTGTCGCGGACCGACGATCCAGGTGATTTAAGCACGAATGGTGAATTTCCGCGACTAAAGCAAATCCCGAGCGAACCGGAACAGTTCGCGACGTCGTATTTGCGTAACAACCAAGAGATAGACCATTTCACTTGAGTCAATTTGAACAAGAAATGGTCTAACAGGCTGCTGAAAAATCACGCCCGGCAGGGGTTGCCCACATCCTTCGTCAAGCTCAGGATGAGGTCAACCCATTGGAAACATTTAGCCTCACCCTGAGCTTGACGAAGGGTGCGGCTGCGAACGAGACGTTTTTCAACAGCCTGCTAATCCGGAAGATCCTCGAGATTGAGCAGCGCGGTATTGCCGCCCGAGGCCGTGATGTCGACCGACAAGCTGCGCTCCGTCGCCAGCCGGAACAGGTACTGCGGCCCGCCGGCCTTGGGTCCGGTGCCCGAAAGCCCCTCGCCGCCGAACGGCTGCACGCCGACCACCGCGCCGATCTGGTCCCGGTTTACGTAGGTGTTGCCGACCGGCAGGCGCTCATGAATTTGGCGCACCGTGGCGTCGATGCGGCTGTGCACGCTCAAGGTCAGGCCATACCCGGTATTGCGAACCGCATCGAGAACGGAGTCCAACCGGTCGGCGGAATACCGGATGATGTGCAGGACCGGGCCGAACACCTCGCCCGTCAACCGCTCCATATTGTCGATTTCATAAGCGGTCGGCGCGAAGAACGTGCCGTGCGCGGTATCCTTGGGCAGCGGAAGCGATCGAACGAGCGTCGCCTCGGAGTCCATGCGCCGCGCGTGCGCGTCCAGCATGGCCAGGGCGTCGGTGTCGATTACCGGACCGATATCGGTTTCCAGATAGGCCGGGTTGCCGATGCGCAGCATGTCCATTGCGCCCGCCAGCATATCGATCATGCGATCGGCGACATCGTCCTGCAGGAGCAACACGCGCAATGCGGAGCAGCGCTGTCCGGCGCTGCGAAAGGCCGAAGTCAGCACGTCCCGCACCACCTGTTCCGGCAAAGCGGAGGAGTCGACGATCATCGCGTTCTGCCCGCCGGTCTCCGCGATCAGCGGCACGATTGCACCCTCGCGCGCAGCGAGGCTCCGATTGATCGCCTGCGCGGTTTCCAGCGATCCCGTGAAGGCAACGCCGGCAATGCGCGGGTCGGCAACCAGCGGCGCGCCGACGCCGGGCCCGTCCCCCGGCAGCAAATGCAAGACTTCCCCGGGAATGCCCGCCTGGTGCAGCAACTCGACGGCGCGATGGGCGATCAGCTGCGTCTGCTCCGCGGGTTTGGCGAGCACCGCATTGCCGGCCGCGAGCGCGGCGGCAACTTGCCCGGTAAAGATCGCCAGCGGAAAATTCCAGGGCGAAATGCAGGCGATCGCGCCCCGCCCATGCATCGACAGGTGATTGGTTTCGCCGGTCGGTCCGGGCAACGCTCGCGGCTGGTCAAAATCGACGCGCGCGCGCAAGGCGTAGTAACGCAGGAAATCCACCGCCTCGCGCAGTTCCGCGACCGCGTCGCCAATCGTCTTGCCCGCCTCGCGAATGCACAGCGCCATCAGCTCGGCGGCGTGCTCCTCGAAGAGATCCGATGCCTTTTCAAGCGCCCCGGCCCGGCCGGCCGCGGGCACCCGCGTCCAATCGGCCTGCGCCGCAACCGCCGCACCGACCGCCGCCGCCACGTCATCCGGCGTTGCCGCCCGGACCGATCCGGCATGGCGCCGCCGGTCGGCCGGCTCGGTTACCGCCACCGGCTCCGCCGCCGCGCCCGAAACCGGCGACGCATGCCATTCGTGGTCGGCAAAGGCGCCCATGTCGTGCGCGAGGTTTTCCAGCGTTCCCCAATCCGACAGATCATACCCGCGCGAATTGCGCCGCTCGGCGCCGAAAAGATCGGCCGGCACCGGAATCGCCCCATGCCGGCGCGTCTTCAGCGCGGCGGTACGCGCCACCGGATCGGCAACGATTTCCGCCAACGGCAGGTCCTCATCGACGATCCGGTTGACGAAGGAGGTATTGGCGCCGTTTTCCAGCAAGCGCCGCACCAGATAGGCCAGCAGGTCTTCGTGGCTTCCCACCGGCGCATAGATCCTGCACGGCAGGTTCTGCGCCGACAGGCCGACGATCTGCTCGTACAAGGCCGCCCCCATGCCGTGCAGCCGCTGGAATTCGAATTCTCCGCCGCTGTTCTGCATGATGTCCAAAATCGCCGCGACCGAGTAGGCGTTGTGCGTCGCGAATTGCGGATAAAACGCCACCGGGTCCGCCGCCAACCGCTTGGCGCAGGCGAGAAACGAAACATCGGTCGACGCCTTGCGGGTGAACACCGGATAGTCCGCAAGCCCGGCGACCTGGGCGCGTTTGATCTCCGTATCCCAATAGGCGCCCTTGACCAGCCGCACCATCAGCCGCCGCCCCTGGCCGCGCGCCAGATCGGCGAGCCAATCGAGCAACGGCTGCGCGCGTTTCTGATAGGCCTGCACGGCGAGGCCGAACCCGTCCCAGCCGCGCAACCCCGGTTCGGACAGCACCGCCGAGATGACATCGAGCGACAGGTCGAGCCGGTCCGCTTCCTCCGCATCGACCGTGAGGCCGATATCCGCCGCCTTGGCCTGGACCGCCAACGACGCCAGACGCGGCGCCAATTCCCGCATCACCCGGACGTGCTGCGCCGTCTCGTAGCGCGGAAAAAGCGCGGACAGTTTCACCGATATGCCCGGTCCCGCTACTGGCCCCTGCCCACCCGCCGCCGCGCCGATCGCATCGATGGCGGTGGCGTAGGCCTCCAGATACCGGTCGGCGTCGGCCATCGTTTGCGCCGCCTCGCCCAGCATGTCGAAGGAGTGCCGGTAACCTTTGGCGACGTCGTCCTCCGCCCGGTCGAGCGCTTCCTCGACGGTCCGGCCCATCACGAACTGGCGCCCCATGATGCGCATCGCCTGGACCAGCGATTCGCGCACCACCGGCTCGCCGCTGCGCGCCACCAGCCGGCCGAGAATGCCGCTCCAATCCCGCTCCGCATCATCGAGCTTGATGATCCGGCCGGTCAGCATCAGCGCCCAGGTCGACGCGTTGACGAACACCGACTCGGATCGGCCGAGATGGCTTTCCCAGTCGGCGTCGCCGATCTTGTCGCGAATCAGCCGGTCGCGGGTTTCCGCGTCGGGAATGCGCAGCAGCGCCTCGGCGAGGCACATCAGCACCACGCCTTCATGGCTCGACATCTCGTATTCGTTCAGGAAGGCGTCGATGCCGCCGCGTTCCAGCCGCACCGCACGCACGGTTTGCACCAGGTCCATCGCCCGGTTCTCAATGCGTTTGCACGCCTCGCGCGAAAGGGCCGCCTGCTGCAACCGTTCGGCAATACAGGCTTCTTCGTCCATGACGAGCGCGTGGCGGATTGCCTGCCGCAACGGCTCGGCGGTTGGACTCTTGTCGTGCAGAATCATGCGGCGCACCCCCACGGAAAATCATACGCCGCCTGGGGCTGGCGACAAGCGGCGATGACCGGCTATAGAGACGGCAATGCCAGATCCAACAGACCCAACCGAAAACACTGTCCCGCCGCCGCCCGCCGGCAAGGAGACAATCCTCGCCGGACGGAAGATCGTCATCGTGGTCAGCGAGGATTGGTATTTCTGCTCGCACCGGCTGCCGCTCGGCAAGGCGCTCCATGCGGCCGGCGCCGAGGTCATCGTGGCGACGCGCGTGCGCGATCACGGGGGAATCATCGAGCAGGCCGGGTTACGGATTATCCCCATCGGTCTCGACCGCAGCGGTCTCAACCCGCTGCACGATCTCGGCACGCTGCGGGAGCTGTTGGGCATTTACCGGCGGGAACGGCCCGATCTGGTTCACCATGTCGCGTTGAAGCCGACCCTGTACGGCGCGCTCTGCGCCCGCCTCACCGGCGTGCCCGCGGTGGTGAACGCGCTCGCCGGGCTCGGCTACCTGTTCTCCTCGGCCACGCTGAAGGCGCGAGTGTTGCGGCCCGTCGCCCGGCTCGGACTGCGCGCGCTCGTCAACCGGCGCAACAGCCGCACGATCCTGCAAAACCCGGATGACGTTGCGCTGTTCGAAAGCGAGTTGGGGGCGCGCCCGGACCGGCTCGCGCTGATCCGCGGCTCTGGCGTCGACACGACGCGATTCCGCCCGCACCCGCCGCCGGACGGCACGCCCGTCGCGGTCTGCGTCTCGCGCATGCTGTGGGACAAGGGCATCGACGAGCTGGTCGAGGCGGCGCGCCTGCTTCGACAGCGCGGCACGGACATCAAGATCCGCCTGGTCGGCCCGACCGACAAAAACCCCGCCTCGATCCCGCAGGCGACGCTCGATCACTGGCGCGCCGAGGGCATCGTCGACCTCGCTGGGCCCATCGGCGACATTCCCGGCGAATACGCCCGCGCCCATATCGCCGTGCTGCCGTCATACCGCGAGGGCCTGCCGAAATCCCTGCTCGAAGCGGCGGCCTGCGGCCGGCCGATGGTCGCGACCGACGTACCCGGCTGCCGCGAAATCTGCCGCGAAGACGAAACCGGCCTGCTCGTCCCCGCCCGCAGCGTGGAGCCGCTTGCGGATGCGCTGGAACGCCTGGCGCGCGATGCCGATCTGCGAAACCGGCTTGGCGCGCGCGCGCGGCAGGTCGCGGAATCCGAGTTCGCCGAAGAAGTGGTGATCGCCGAGACGCTGGCGTTGTATCGCGACTTGCTCACCAAGTAATGCGTCGTCATTCCGGACGGTGCGAAGCGCCGATCCGGAATCCACAAAATCCTGACTCCATTGGATACCCGCGTTCGCGGGTATGACGGGATCTTTTCGATTTAGCCACGCCGACCAAGCCCCGCGCCGCTTACTCCGCGGCCGCCCGGGCGTTCGGCGCGTCCGGCGTGACCAGCAGCCGCACCAGGTCGTTGATGTCGTCGATGGATTCGATCCCCCCGACCGCCGCGACGATCGCGTCGGCGGCTTCCGTCCCCATCACCGGCTCGACCAGATAGCGGAATTTCTCCTCCACCTCGGCGGGCGACATCGGGTTTTCCGGCAGGCCCTTGGAGAACGGTACGCTGGCCTTGATCCGGCGTCCGTCGGTCGTCTCGATCTCCAGCCCGGCGCCTTCGTCGACCCTTTCCCATTTGTCGTTGGCGGCGACGACGACCTTCACCTTGCGCGCGGTTTCCAATAGCGCCGGATCGCGGAAATCGACCTGCGTGTAATCCCAGAAGCCGTTGCCGCCCTTCACGCCCTCGCCGCCATGGTGCAGCCGCATGGCCATGCTGAACGGCAGGCTGAATTGCGCGCCCAGGATGTCGTCCGGCTCGGTGATCGATCCGATATGGCTCAGGATCGGCTCGCTGTTGGTAGCGACCGTGATTTCCTTGACGTCTTCCGGCAGCAGCGGCGTCTCCCGCCGCGCCTCGTCCAGCGCATCGAACGCCGCGTGGATGAGATGGCAGCAGCTATACGGCTTCAACCCGTTATCGAGCAGGTGATAGCGTTTGCCCAGCCCATCTGTGAGCCGGTTGAGATCGTATTCGCCGGCGAACACCTTGCAGAATCCCTTTTCGCCTTCGAGGATCGAGTGCGGTCCGGTGATGCCCGCTTGCGCGAACAGCGCCGCGCGCACCCCGGCCTGCGTCGGGATCGCGCTGTGGATGCGTTTCACCGAGCCGCCGGTCTTGGTGTATTCGATCAGCCCGGCGGAATGGCTGCCCGCGATCGCCAGGGCGTTCAGCGTGGTTTCCTCGTCGAAGCCCAGCAGCACCGCCCCCGCCGACGCCGCGCCGAACGGCCCGACACCGACCGGCGGATGATGGCCGCGATAGATCAGATGCGGCGAACACGCCCAGGAAAGCCGGATCTGCACTTCATAGGCCGCGACCACCGCGACCAGGAACGCCTCCCCCGTCGCCTCGGCGAATTCGGCCAGCGCTAGCGCCGCCGGCACCGCGATGCCGCCCGGATGGGTCGGGCTCTTCAGGTGGGTATCGTCGGTCTCGTTGGCGTGGTTGAAGGTGCTGTTCAGGAAGGCCGCGTCGTCCGGCGCCATGCGGTCGCCATAGAGCGCCACCGTCGAATGGCTGCCGCTGCGGGTCGCGCACATCATGTCGTAGTAGGTCTTGCTCCAGGGCAATGTCGCGCCGGCGATCTGGCAGCCGAAATTATCGAGGATGAAACGCCGTGCATGCTCGCGGACGTCTTCGGGGATGTCCTCATACCGCAAATTGGCCACCCAGTTCGCGATCGTCCGTGTCTCATGCATGCCGCTTCTCCTCGCCGCCGCACCCATCATCGAGTGCCGTTTTCCGCATTCCGTTATATCCGCGCCGCCGCCGGGCCGCAAATGGCGGCGATAGACGATAGTGACTTAAGGTGAACCGTCTTGCCCGCCCTTCTGTCCGTGCGTAGGCTGCGCACCAACCTGCACGGCAGGGCATGAAACCGCGTCGAACGCGCTTATCGACGTTGGCCCCTTCAATGGGCGCAAGGCAGATGCAATCGTGGTTGCGAGTAAGGGCGATGGACAGGGCAGCGGTAATCTGTGGCTTATAATACAGATTTTCGGCGCAGTAATCCTTGTCGTTGGTGTTGTCGCATTCTCCTGGTTGAACCCCAATTGGCAACCGGGTTCGCAAAAGCCACCGCCGGAAACGGAAACCGCGCCGACCAACATTGATCCGGCGGCTGAAGCGACGGAATCGGATCCCACAATCTGGACGGCGATGACGCCGGAACGGAACCGTGCGTTGCTCGAGGCGGCGCGCCGGCAGGTTGACGCCGGTGATCCGGTCACGGGGGCCCTGCTCGCCCTACAAACGCTGCCGAGTGATGCGGATGCGGACTCCGATGCTGAAAATCTCGCCGCGGCGCATCGTATTCTCCATGAAGCCCACTTCAACCGAAGTGAACATATTGTTTTGGCTGGCAATTTTGGATTTGTCCGCAAAGCGGCGTTCAGCCCCGATGGAACGCGCGTGGTGACCGCTTCATCGGACAGGTCGGCGCGCTTGTGGCGGGTCCGTGACGGCGCCTTGATCGCCCATTTGGAGGGTCATAAAGACGTTGTCTGGTCCGCCGCTTTCAGTCCCGACGGGCGGCGGCTGGCGTCGGCCTCTTTCGACGGAACCGTGCGTCTCTGGGATGGTACGGACGGCGACGAAATTGACGTTCTTCGCGGCCATAGCGGTAAGGTTGTCGCCGTTGCTTTCAGCCCCGATGGTCGACATCTGTTGAGCGCATCCTACGATTCCACGGCGCGCATTTGGGATGCCGAAAGCGGCGCGGAAATCGCCGTGCTCACCGGACATGCCGGAAAGATTTTGGCGGCATCCTATAGCCCCGACGGTCGTCGCATTCTCACGGCTTCGGGTGATGCGACGGCCCGGCTTTGGAGTTCGACAAGCGGCGATACGCTCGCGGTCCTGCAAGGCCATGACGGCGGCGTTGTGTCGGCCCGGTTCAGCGCCGATGGCCGGCGCGTGGTGACCGCCTCGTCGGATCTCACGGCGCGGCTCTGGAATGGGGCCACGGGCGCCTCCGGCCCGATATTGCGAGGCCATTCAGATCATTTGATCTCGGCGCGCTTCAACCCCGATAGCTCAATCGTGGCAACGGCGTCCAGGGACGGCACGGTACGGCTTTGGAATGCTGAAACGGGCATCGAATCCGCCGTCTTGCGCGGTCATCGGGCCTGGGTCAACGACGCCGTCTTCAGTCCGGATGGGCGGCAAGTGGTGAGCGTTTCGTCGGATTGGCAGATGCGCATTTGGGATGTCGCCGATGGCGCCGACCGCGCCACTTTGGGCGGCCACCAGAATTACGTCGTCGGCGTCGTCTTCAGCCCCGACCGGCGACACATACTGAGTGCCTCGGGCGACGGCACCGCCAGGCTCTGGAACATCGATGGCGGCGTTGAGACAAACGTCGTTCGTAATTGGACCGGTAAGGTCGGCGACACTCCCAACAGCACGAACGGCCGTTTCGTGGTCCGGCCAGGAGCGGGCAACCTGGCCCACATAATCGATACCGAGAGCGGCGCCCAACAGGCCGTTCTCAGCGGCCATTCGGCACCGGTGACCGCCGCCGTTTTCAGCCCGAACGGGCGGCATATCCTGACCGGCTCGAAAGACGGAACCGCACGGCTTTGGGATGCCGCCACCGGTTGGGAAATCGGCGTAATGCGGGGCGCCCGATCGCCGATCGAGGCCGTGGCCTTCAATGGCGACGGCACCCAGGCGATGGTGCTGTCAAACGATGGCACAATGCGGCTTTACGCTGTTTTCGCGACGTTGCGCGATCTCGCCGCACATGTGGATGCAACCATGCCGCGGCGGCTCACCCGGGCCCAGAGATGGCAATTCCGGTTGGGATCGGTCGCCAGCAAATGAACGCTGCCGCGGCCGGCAGCCGACCTCCCGACCACGATTCAGCAACAGCCGCGTCGGTCCTGAGAGCGGACATGAATTAGCCGACGTCGTCCCGAAAATTATGGCCCTGTTAAAAGTCATCATCGTTACAATGCCGTCATGCGCCAGGCGCTAAAACTTCATCCGGACTCGCGCTGCATTGCCGTGTCACACATCGACGTGGACGTCGCGCGCCCCCGTGCCGGCAATTTGGTGCTGAGCTATTGCGTGACCGGCGAGATGACCGGTCTGCACGTGCCGCCCGCGACCGCGCCCACGCGCACCGACGCGCTTTGGCAACACACCTGTTTCGAGGCATTCATCCGCGCATCGTCGGGTGCGGCGTACTACGAATTCAATTTCGCGCCCTCGACGCAATGGGCGGCCTATCGCTTCAGCGGATACCGGGAGGGGATGGCCGTTGCCGATGAAGTCCCCGCACCCGATATTGCCGTGCACTCGACAGCCGAAAACTACACTTTGCACGCCGCGCTAGATCTGGATCGGTTGCCGTTCCTGCCGGACGATGCGGCGTGGCGGCTCGGCCTCTCGGCGGTGATCGAAGAGACGAGCGGCGATAAATCGTACTGGGCGCTGGCCCATCCGCCGGGCAAGGCGGATTTTCATCATTCCGATTGCTTTGCGCATGAACTTCCAGCAGCCTAGTTCCCACCATCACAATAGGATGACACGTATGACGGCCTTGCGGGCCCTTCGGCTAGGAGCGTGGTACGCCGTGATGCCGCGCATCACAAGGGCCGCGCGACGCTGTCCGAAGGGACTGCAAGGCCGCCCGCGGGGTCGCGTGCCGCAACCGCCGGCGGGCGTCAGCGCCGCTTGCCGATGCGCCGCATCGCTCGCGCGACGCTTCCTACCCGGCGGAGGCGGCACGCAATCAGACGTATCATCCTATTGTGATGGTGGGTACTGACGCTCATGAAATTCGGTATCGATCGCCTTCTTGCCGACCCCGCATTGCGTGCGCCGCTCAACGGCAAACGCGTCGCCCTGCTCGCCCACCCGGCGTCGGTCACACAGGACCTGACGCATTCGCTCGACGCGCTGGCGGCCTGTAGCGACATCACGCTCGCCGCCGCGTTCGGGCCGCAGCACGGCCTGCGCGGCGACAAGCAGGACAACATGATCGAATCACCCGACTTCAACGACCCAGTGCACGGCATCCCGGTGTTCAGCCTGTATGGCGAAGTGCGCAGGCCGACCGATGCGATGATGGACACCTTCGATGTCCTGCTCGTCGATCTGCAGGATCTGGGCTGCCGGATTTACACCTTCATCACGACGCTGCGCTACGTGCTGGAAGCGGCGGCGCAGCACGGCAAGGAATTGTGGGTGCTGGACCGCCCCAATCCGGCCGGCCGGCCCGTCGAGGGGCTGACCCTGCGCGCCGGCTGGGAAAGCTTCGTCGGCGCCGGGCCCTTGCCGATGCGCCACGGGATGACGCTCGGCGAGCTGGGGCTCTGGTTTATCGAAACGCTGAAACTCGACACCGGCTATCGCGTCATCGAGATGGAGGGCTGGCGGCCCGATGCGGCGCCGGGGTTCGGCTGGCCGCTCGGCGAACGCCTGTGGATCAATCCCAGCCCCAACGCGCCGAACCTGCCGATGGCGCGCGCCTATGCGGGCACGGTGATGCTCGAGGGCGCGACGCTCTCCGAGGGCCGCGGCACCACCCGGCCGCTCGAACTGTTCGGCGCGCCGGATATCGATGCAAGGCGCATCATGGCGGAAATGCAGGCGCTCGCGCCGCAATGGCTAAAGGGATGCCGCCTGCGCGAGTGCTGGTTCGAACCGACGTTTCACAAACACGCGGGCGAATTGTGCCACGGCGTGCAGATCCACGCGGAAGACCCGGTCTACGACCATGACGCGTTCAGGCCGTGGCGCCTGCAAGCGCTCGCCTTCAAGGCGATCCGGGGCCTGTATCCGGACTACCCGCTGTGGCGCGATTTCCCCTATGAATACGAGCACGGCAAGCTCGCCATCGATGTCATCAACGGCGGTCCGCTGCTGCGCGAATGGGTCGATGACGCGGCCGCGACGCCGCGGGACCTGGAGGCGCTGGCCGGACCGGATGAGCAGGCCTGGCTAAGCGCGCGCCAGGCGCATTTGCTGTACTGAAGGACGGCACTACCGCCTGGTTAGGGCGGATTATTTAGAGAATATCCCGAGCGAACCGAAACGGTTCGCGACGACGTATTTTCGCAGAAAACTAAGAGATAGCCCCTTTCCCTTGCGTCAATTTAATCAAGAAATCGTCTAGATAGCTGTCGCCGGTGCCTTCAGCCCCGCAGGCCGCCACCGTCAGCATGAATGAGCGTGATACCCTCAAGGCTGGCAGCCCCGGTGAAAAACGTTTCCAGAGAGCTGCCCATGACCAAGAAAGAGGCAACGCCGGCCGTTGCTACCAGAGCGGCAACAATTCCGTACTCAATAGCGGTAGGATCTTTCTCATGGACCGCAATTCTTCGTATAATATCAATCATTTGATTTCCCCTCGGGCCGCACTCTCCCTACCACGAACATACTCGGCCAGATGGGACCTGCGACACCCCAAAGGGGCTAGCTTGCAGCTCTGAAGTATTAGTTCGCTTGGATGATCCTCCGCCACCGCGCCAAGCTCCGGGCCTTGCGGCACCGGTCGGCCGCCGTAATCGGGCACCCGGCAATCACCAAACCAGCCCCTACCGGCGCTTAACCTTCGCAAGATGCTCCGCGGTGACCTTGCTGCAATCTTCCAGCGTGTTGCCGCGTTTGCGGTTCTCGACGACCTCCTCGCCGAGTGGCGAGTCGGCGATCAACTGAAACATCTCGGCCGCGCCCGTGCACGTCGCGCCGGGTAATCCTAGGGCCGCAAATGTCTTGCCGATTTCCTCGACCTCGTAAACCCACCGGTAGGCCTTTGGCGGCGTCTGGGTGACGCGGTCCGCCGACCAATCGAAGCCGTCCTTGTGTCCGATTTTCAATTCGTGGACGACCTCGTCGAAAACACCCAGCGCTTCGGCCGCGGCGAAGGTTTCGGCCGCCATGGCGACCATGGACTTGGTCATCGATGCGAAACACATCTTGATTGCCGCGGCGCGGCCGATTTCAGCGCCGCAGTTAATGATGTTGAGCCCGAAATTCTTCAATTCCGTGAACTCTTCCGCATGCGGTCCCGATGCATAGTACCGGGTCGTGTTGTTCTTCGCCGACGGCGGGTTGCCGAGAATCCCGACGTCCACAAAGCGGGCGCCCGCCTGCTCGACGATTGCCTGAATCTCCGTCTTGGTGGCCGGCGCCACCGCGTTGCAGTCGGCAAACAGAAAAGTCTTACCGGCCGATTTGATCGGCGCTGCCAAATCCTTTGCCAATGCGACCGCTTGCCCCGGCGGAAGGATCGACAGAAACATATCCGCTTCCCGGATCAGCGTCGCGTCGTCACCGGCATCTTCCATACCCGCCTGTTCGGCAAGCGCCCGAGACCGCGCGCTCCTCCCGGACAGGTTGGTGATCACCCTCAGACCGTGCCGCACCAACTGGCCGCCCGTGCCCGCACCCATGTCGCCCTGTGCGACGACGGCAACCGTTTTCAGTGTCATGGTCCGCCTCTCCTGTGTGTTCTGAAATCGATCCGTCGATTTTTGCGCCGTTCTTCGACCGAGCGGCAATCACGGATCGCATCGGCATTACAAACCGCTACTTCACCACATACCGCGCGATCGCGTGCTTCGCCACCGCCTTTTCGTTGACCACCGCGCCGAGCCCCGGGCCTTGCGGCACCGGGCAGACGCCATCCTTGACCGGGATCACCGGGTCGGGGGCGATCGGGTCTTCGGCCGCTTCCGGTAACCCCATGGTGAATTCCGCGCCGAAAGCGTGGTTCGGCACGGCGGCGCTGAAATGCGCGGCGGCGAGCGCTTCCAGATGCGAGCCGTTGGCGGTGCCGGCGCAGTTGACGTCGACGCCCGCGCCCTCGGCGATCAGGGCGATCTGCCGGCCGCGCCACAGCCCGCCGGCCTTGTACAGCTTGACGCAGAGCACGTCCGCCAACTCGGCTTGCAAAGTCCGCATCGCGTCCTGCGGGGAATACACCGTCTCGTCCGCCATCACCGGCACGCCGCCGTAATCGCGCACCCGTTTCATGCCCGCATGGTCGTCGCGCAACACCGGCTGCTCGAAATAGGACAACTCGACATCCTTCAGCGCCAGCGCCATGCGGATCGCCTCGCGCGGCCGCAAACTGCCGTTGGCGTCGAGCGCGAGCCCTGGCCCTTTCCCCAATGATTCGCGCACCGCGCGCAGCGTCTGGACATTCTCGTCATGTTTGATCGCCGGGCCCGCCTTGAAGCAGATGTAGGGCGCTTTGAACTTGGCATAGGCTTCCTCCGCCTCCGCCACCATCTGGTCGACCGGGCCGGCGCCGACCGACCATTCGAGCGGGATCTCGTCCTTGCACGCACCGCCCAGCAGCGCGTGCACCGGCACGTCCATCGCCTTGCCCAGCAGATCGTGCAGCGCCACGTCGAACATCGCCATCGCCGCCGAGTTGGGTGGCAGCTTGCGTTCCATATCGCGCAAGATGGCGGCGCGGTGCCAGGCGCTGCGGCCGACCGCGAGCGGTGCGTAGTAGTCCTGCAGCGCGGCGACGGCGCTGCTCGACGTGTCCGCCTGGAACGGATTGACCGGGCGGATCTGACCCCAACCCGTCAGCCCGCCCGCGCGCACGGCGACCAGGACGGAGCGCCCGACCATGCCGGTCTCGCCATATTGGATCGGCCCGGTCGGCAGGAGGCGGCGCAGCCCCGGCAACAGGTCGAGCGGAATGATCTCCACTTCGTCGATGGTGAGGGGCGCCCCGGAGGGAGCCCCGTCGATTTTCCGGCCGGTCGCCATTGTCGTCTCCCGAATTTGACGCGCGGTAGGCCTCCGCGCATGGATTTGCTATGAAACAGGCCCGCCGCCAAACCCGCAAGTTGGGGCCCTAATTGTGAGCGCTTCGAAAGCCACCGGCCAAGCCGCCGGCCCTTCGACCTTCGCCCGGACCGCCGCCGGGCTGCTGGTGACGGCGGGGCTCGTGCTGCTGTTCTTTCCATCGCTCGCGACGCTCGGCACGACCGAGACGCGCGCGCTCGGGCTGGTGCTGATCGCGGTCGGCTGCTGGAGCACCGAAGTGCTGCCGCCGCATCTCACCAGCTTCGTTTTCTTCCTGCTGGCGGTGGTGTTCGAGGTGGCGGTCCCCGGCGTGGTGTTTTCCGGATTCCATTCGGGCGCGGTCTGGCTGATCTTCAGCGGCATCGTACTCGGCATCGCCATTCAGGAGACCGGCCTCGGCACCCGTCTGGCGGAGATGGTGCTGGCCCGCGTCGGCCATTCCTATGCCCGGACCGTGATCGGGGTGAGCCTGGCCGCCTTCGCGCTGTCGTTCGTCATGCCGTCGGCGATGAGCCGGGTCGTCATGCTGACGCCGATCCTGGTCGCGCTGGCCGGGCGCATGGGCTACGCGCCGGGCAGCATGGGCCGCGACGGCATCGTGCTCGCCGCCACATTCAGCACCGTGATGGCGCCGATGACGATCCTGCCGGCGACGGTGCCGAACGTTGTGATGAGCGGCCTGATCGAGAGCATCTACGGCATCACCCTGCAATACGGCGCGTTCCTGTCCCTGTTCCTGCCTGTGACCGGCCTGTTGGCGCTCGCCTCCGGGATCGCGCTCGCCCTGCTGCTGTTCCGGAATGGCGGGCCCGCCGCCCATGAGGACGGTGAGACGGCGAGGATGAGCGGCCGCGAATGGCGGCTCGCGGCGATCCTGCTGCTGACGCTGCTGCTGTGGGCCACCGATGCGGTGCACGGGGTATCGCCCGCCTGGATCGCCCTCGGCGCGGCGGTGATCTGCCTGCTGCCGCGGGTCGGCCTCGTTCCCGCGGCGACGCTCGGCAATTCGGGGAATTACAGCCCCTGGTTTTTCGTCGCCGGCATCGTCGGATTGGGCGCGGTGGTCGCCGACAGCGGGTTGGCCAGGACGCTCGGCGCGCTGTTCATCGATGTTTTCCGGATCGAAGCGGGGCAGGACGCCTATAATTTCGCGGCGGTGATCGGGCTCGGCTCGCTGATGTCGCTCGCCGCCAACGCGGCCGGCAGCGCCGCCGTGCTGACGCCGCTCGGCGGCGACATTGCGAACGCCACAGGCTGGCCGCTGTTGACGGCGCTGCTGGCCCAGGTGAACGGCTACCTGGTGATCTACCTGCCCTATCAGACCGCGCCGATCCTGACCGCGGTGCTGCTGGGCGGCGTGCACCACGGCCGCGCGGTGCGCATGTGCCTCGCCTACAGCGCGGTCTACCTTATGGTGATCGCGCCGCTCGGCTTCCTGTGGTGGCGCTGGCTCGGAATGTTCGGGCCGGGGAGTTAAACGGATCTGCGTTTAAGAATCCGGCCGAATTGAGTTGCGGGTTTTCAATTTTTTTTATGAACGTTCCCCCAACGTGGAGTCATTCCCGCGAATGCGGGGATCCATCGGCAACCCTGGACTCCCGCTTTCGCGGGAGTGACGATGAATTATCTGCAAAACGGAAATTCTATTTTATATCAATCCGCTACTTCGCATCATGCGTTAGTGAAAATCCCGTGATGGAAACAATACTTTGGCCTGTTCGCGCGGATGCTTGGGGCGGGGGATCGGCGGCGGCGGGCGGCGTTTCAGGCGTTCCTCCGGCGTGACCGGCAAATCGCGTTTGACCTCATCGGCGTGGTCGTGCGCATGCCTGAAGGCTTCGCCCTCCGACAGCCCGTCGAGCAGCGGCGACAGGTCTTCCAGCCGGTCGGCGATCACATGGGTGACGATGCCTTCGCGCTGCAGCCGGCCGGTGATCTTGAGCAGCCGCGCGGTCAGCACGACGCGGCGGAATCGCTCGAAGGTCTTCGGCCAGACGATGACGTTGGCGACGCCGCCCTCGTCCTCGACGGTGGCGAAGATGACGCCGCTCGCGCTGCCCGGCCGCTGGCGCACCAGCACCAGCCCGGCCACGGCAACCCGGGCGCCGTCCTTGGTTTCGACCAGGGTTTTCGCCGCCGCAACGCCGTTATCCGTCATCCAGGGCCGCAACAGGTGCAGCGGGTGGCATTTCAGCGAGAGCCGCAGCGCCGCGTAATCCTCCACCACCTCCTCGCCGATCGCCATTTCGGGCAAGACAACGTCCGGCTCCTCCGCCCGTTCGCTGTCGCCGACGGCGGCGAACAGCGGCAACGGCGTCTCGCCCAACCCCTTGACCGCCCACAGCGCCTGCCGACGGTTCAGCCCCATCGAGCCGAAGGCGTCGCCGCGGGCCAGTTTCTCCAGCACCGCCGGCCGCAGCGCCGCCCGCTGCCACAGCGCCATCGGGTCGCGATACCCGTTGCCGCGCGCCGCCACAAGGCGGCGGATATCGTCTTCCGCGAGGCCCTTGATCTGCCGCAGGCCGAGCCGCAACGCCAAACCCGTCGCCGGATCGGGATCGATCTCCAGCGCCGAGTCCCAGTCCGAGAGATTGACGTCCGGCGGCAGCGTGGGCACGCCGTGCTCGCGCGCGTCCCTCACGATCTGCGCCGGGGCGTAGAAACCCATCGGCTGGCTGTTCAACAGCGCCGCCGCGAAGACCGCCGGATAGCGGTGCTTCATCCAGGCCGAGACATAGACCAGCAGCGCGAAGCTGGCCGCATGGCTTTCGGGAAAGCCGTATTCGCCGAACCCCTCGATCTGGCGGAAGCAGCGTTCGGCGAAATCCCGCTCATAGCCGCGCTCGACCATACCGGCGATAAACTTGTCGCGGAAGGTATGGATCGTGCCGACATGGCGGAAGGTCGCCATGGCGCGGCGCAGCCGGTCCGCCTCCGACGGCGTGAACCCGGCGCCGACGATGGCGATCTTCATCGCCTGTTCCTGAAACAGGGGTACGCCGAGCGTCTTCTCCAGCACCTGCCGCAGATCTTCGGACGGGTAGTCGACCTTCTCCTCGCCGTTGCGGCGGCGCAGATAGGGGTGAACCATGTCGCCCTGGATCGGCCCCGGCCGGACGATCGCGACCTCGATCACCAGATCATAGAAATCGCGCGGCTTCATGCGCGGCAGGAACGCCATCTGCGCCCGGCTTTCCACCTGGAACACGCCGATCGAATCCGCCTTGCACAGCATGTCGTACACCGCCGGGTCCTCGGCCGGCACGCTGGCCAGGTCGTAGCTCTTGCCGTAGTGACTGCGAATCAGGTCGAACCCCTTGCGCACGCAGGTCAGCATGCCGAGGGACAGCACGTCGATCTTGAGGATGCCGAGCGCGTCCAGGTCGTCCTTGTTCCATTCGATCACCGTGCGGTCGGC